>JBKPAB010000281.1:0-3103 GCA_046726195.1 Actinomycetota bacterium | reverse complement strand
CCCTCGGTGGAGACTTGTCTCATGATGAGCCGATCCAAAGGCCGTTCAGGCGGACGGAAACCGAAATCGCCGCTGCAGCAACTGGCTCGCATGATCATGATCGCCATGGTGATCAGCGCGGTATGGCAGGAGCTGTCGAAGCCCGCGGCGGAACGCACGTGGCAGGGACGGGTGTGGCGGTTCGTACCGTACGACTTCCGGCCGCCTACCTGGGCGCGAGTCCGGGAGACTCTGTGGGCGCCAGACAATCCTCACATCGTCATACCGCGGGTCTTCGGAGTCGGATGGACTGTCAACGTGGGTCGTGTGTACGCGGTCGTGAAATCCTTGGTTCAGCCAAAGGACTCATAGCTCAGCTCTCGAGGAGCTCTTTGAGGGTGGACAAATCCCTCCGGACTTCGCTTGCGTCAGCCTCCTGGTCCTCCTCCGACCGGTCAGGTTGGCGGCGCAGCGTAAAGACGACCTCGCAGCCGGTGCCGTGGGCGATCACTCGCATCGGGTTGTTGAAGGTAGTCCCATCGGACAGCTTGACGTCGTGGTCGGCGACGAGGTACGGGTTCTTCGGCACGAAGATCACCTCGATCTCACCCATCGGTGATTGGGCGAACCAGTGTCCGTCGCGGTTCTGGATGGAGCCACTCAGCCCGGCGGCCCACTTGGGCAGATTCTCCGGGTTCATCAGATAGGCATAGACCTCTGCAGCCGGCCGCTCGATGTAGATGCTCAGGTGTTGCGACTCGCTCATCCCCCGACACTAGTGTCGTGCCTAGGGCTCGGTGAGGTTTAGGTCTCCAGTACGTACGTCCCTGGCGCGTCGCCGATCGGTTGGTACTTGCGGCTGCCCATCCGCGGCGGCTTGCGCATCCCACCGGCTCGCGCCCCAATCCATTTGGCCCAGTCCTCCCACCAGGTCATGCGATGGGTTGTCGCAGCCGCCAACCATTGATCCGGATCCTCGGGCAACGGCTGGTCTCCCTCCACGACATGGTGAAGCGACTTCGGGCTCGGTGGATTCACGATGCCCGCGATGTGGCCGGAGTTGGAGAGCACGAAGCGCACTTGCCCGCCGGGCAGCCGCGCGCCGGCGTACGCGCTGCGCCAGGGCGCGATGTGATCTTGCTCGGCAGAAAGGAAGTAGAGGTCTTGATCAACTTTTTCGAGGTCGAGGCGCTGGCCTGCGAGCTCCATGACGCCACGGGCAAGCTGATTCTCCACGTAGCAGCTGCGCAGGTAGAAGGTGTGCATCTCGGCCGGCATCCGGGTCGAGTCGTTGTTCCAGCTGAGCAGATCGAAGGCCGGCGGCTCTTCGCCCATCAGCCAGCTACTGACGGCGTAGTTCCAGATCAGATCATTGGTCCGAAGCAGGTTGAAGGAGCGCTGCATGTCCTCCTTCGGAAGGAACCCGGTGCGCTTCATCGTCCGCTCCAGTCGGCGAATGCTCGCCTCGTCGGTGAAGACGCCCAGCAACCCGGGCTCGCTGAAATCGATCAAGGTATTCAGGAAGGTGGCTGAGTTGATCAAATCCATGCCGACTGCATCGAGGTAAGCGAGTGTCGCCATGGTGAGCGTGCCGCCGAGACAGAGCCCGAGAAGGTTTACCTTCTCCGCACCGGTGATGTTGCGGACTACCTCAAGCGCCGCCACCGGACCCGAAATCAAGTAGTCGTCCATCTTCACATGGCGCATCTGCTCGTCTGGGTTGCGATAGCTGATCATGAAGGCGGTGTGCCCGTGGTCGACGGCCCACTGCACCAGGCTCCTGCCGGGAGCGAGGTCCATGATGTAGTACTTGTTGATCCACGGCGGGCTGAACAGCAGCGGGATCTCATGAACCTCAGCAGTGCTCGGCGCGTATTGGATCAGCTCCATCAGATCGTTTCGGAACACCACCTTGCCGGGTGTGATCGCCATGTCTTTGCCGACCGTGTGCGCACCCGAGACGACCTGACGCGGCGTGCCGCGATTAGTCCTCAGATCATGAAGGAAGTTGCGCGCCCCCTTGGCCAAAGAGAGCCCACCGGTTTCGTACGCCTTCTTGATCACGGCTGGGTTTCCCGGCACGAAGTTGGTGGGAGCCAGAGCGTCGATGAGCAGTTGCACGCCGAACTCCGCCTTCTGCTTAACGGCGGGTTCTGTGTTCGCGGCATGAACGATCTCGACCAGGGCTTGTGCCCAGTCGTGGTAGATCTCCCTGAGCCACCAGTAGCCCGCATTCTCGCTCCAGGCCGGATCGGTGAACCGCCGGTCCTTGTCATGTTTTGGTGCGTACGAGGGGGTGCCGCCGATAGCGCGTACGGTCGCGGCTGCGGTGGCGCGAAGCATTTCGCCGGCGGCGCGGCTCAACGCGCCGATCACCTGGTCGGGCCGAGCGGCCGCGGAAAGACTGGTACGCACCATCGGGGGGAACAACGCCAGCGGGTCGAGCCGACTCATCAGCTCGCTGCCGCTGACAAGATTGCGGCCTGCGGTCAGGACCTCGTCAAGTTGGTCGCGGACCGCCTCGTCGATGGTGTCCCAGCCATTTTCTGCGCCTGGCTCCGGGTTGGTCGCCTCGCTCATCGCGCCCCCTTGCCTCTGCGGTGCTTGATCGTGACCTGGCGCAGCGCCTCGTACGCTTCGACCAGCGAGCGGCGCTGGGAGGTGGTCAGATCAGGGTCGGACTGGATGGCCTCAACCACATCTGCCGACCCATCCGCTGGCTCATCGCCACGGAGTAGGTCGGCAGAAATATTGAGGGACTCAGCGATAGCCCGAAGCACTTCCTCCGAAGGGACGCGAAGGCCCCGCTCAATCTGAGAAAGGTACGGGTTGGAGATGCCGGCCATCGCCGCCACCTGCCGCATCGACAGCTCGGCGAGCTCTCGTTGCCGGCGGATGATCTCGCCGAGTCTGAGCTGATCATCCGCCGACTGCTGCGTTTTCACAGCAAGAGCATACGGTTTACTTCAGCGCGTCACGCACAGCGGAGGTGTACGCCGCCGTCACCTCGGTGATGAAGTCGTTCTGCGCCTTGACAACGGTGCTGACCCAGTCGAGCTGCGTCGCTTCCGCAAGCTGCTGCCTGAAATCGACGTAGCTTGCGACCGTCTTCTCGTAGCCGTCG
>JBKPAB010000280.1:0-14333 GCA_046726195.1 Actinomycetota bacterium | reverse complement strand
GGACAAACACAGATCCCTACCAGCGCGCCGAAGGTCGTTATCGCTTGATGCCGGGGATCATTGCCGCCCTGACCGGTTCGGGCACCCCTTTCTCGATCTTGACCAAAGGAACCACGGCACGGCGTGACCTGCCGCTGCTAGCCCTCGCGAACAAGGTCGTACCGGTCAACATGGGCGTATCCATCGCGCTAACCGATGAGACCATTCACAGTGCGCTCGAGCCCGGTACGCCGACGCCAAGAGCCCGGCTCGAACTGGTTCGAGCCATTGTGGCGGCCGGTCTGCCCTGTCAGGTGCTGGTCGCGCCGATTTTGCCCATGATCACCGACAGCGACGAGCAGCTTGATCAAACTTTGAGCGAAATCGCTGCCACCGGTGCGACCGGCGCGACGGTGTTCGCCCTGCATCTGCGTCCCGGCGCCCGCGAGTGGTTCATGCGCTACCTCTGCAAGCATCACCCGCAGCTGATCGACGCGTACGACGAGCTGTACCGCAACGGCTCTTACGTCACTCGCTCGTACGCCACCGACCTGGCCCGCCGATCAAAGGTGCTGCTCCGCAAGCACGGCCTGGACCGAAAGGACAGCATGCTGCGAATCCCAGACACCCGCACGGCAGCGATCCCGCCCCACCTCGCCTTGACCGAGTCAAGCCTCTTCTGAGGGACGGGCCACCACCGCCTGATCAAGCTGCTGGCGTCAGCGCAGACCTCGGAAGAACGTACGAAGATCATCGACGAGCAACGCGGGCTCTTCCATAGCCGCGAAGTGGCCACCCTCGGCATGTTCGCTCCAGTAAGCCATTCGGTGCTGCGGGTCCATGAACCTCCTCATGATCGGCTCGGTATTGAACACTGCCCAGCCGCTGGGTACGCCAGACGGTGCGACCCAGTCGAGGTTCGAGTGTGCCGCCTCGCACAGGAAACGCGCGGCGGTAGCGCCACTCCGGGTGAACCAGTACAGGCTGACATTTGTCAGCAGCTGGTCGCGGTCCACCGCATCGTCCGGGGTCTTGGATGCCGGATTAGTCCAGGTCTGGAACTTCTCAACAATCCACGCCAGCTGTCCAACCGGCGAGTCGGTAAGGGCGGCTGCGATCGTCTCGGGCCGGTGACTCTGGAGGTCGAGGTAACCCCGCTCCGCGCGCCACGTCGTACGCTCCTGCTCTACGCGCGCGAGCTCCTCCTCGGTGAGGTCGTCCGGAATCGGGAACTGCTCCCCGGCCAGCCCAAGCGAACCGGGGTCCGTGACGACAAGCGTGCCAACCACATGAGCGGCGTCGGTGGCACCGAGCCGACCAGCGACGCCGGCACCGATGTCACCGCCGTGGGCGCCGTAACGCGAGTAGCCGAGTCGCGCCATCAGTTCGGCGAAAGCTGCTGTGGTACGACCAAGCTCCCACCCGGCCTCTCGCACTGGAGTAGAGAACCCGAAGCCAGGAACCGATGGGATAACGAGATCAAATGCGTTCCGCGGATCACCGCCATGCGACCGAGGGTCGCTCAGCGGCCCGATCAGGTCTAAGAACTCGACCACCGACGACGGGTAGCCGTGGCAGATCAGCAACGGGAGTGCATCAGGTTCGGGTGAGAGGACGTGCAGATAGTGGATCCGCTGGCTGTCGATGTCGGTTGTGTAATGCGGAATCTCGTTGAGCCGGGCTTCCTGGGCTCGCCAGTCGAAACCATGGCGCCAGTAGTCGGCCAGCTCCTGGAGATAGGGCAAGGGCACGCCGCGGGCGAAGTCGGTACGGGTGTCCGGCGCGGGGTCGGGCCAACGGGTGGCATCCAGGCGGCGACGCAGGTCATCCAGCTCGGTGTCGGTGATCTTGATCTGGAACGGTTGGATAGCGGTAGTTGTCATGCCAGCTACGCTAGAGGAAATTGCGGAAAGATTCGTTCCTCGATTAGTGCCAAACTTTACGAATCATGTGGCAGACCTCGACCCGCCTGCTCCAGCTGCTCGCGATGCTGCAAGCCCGCCGCGACTGGTCCGGACAGGAGCTGTCGTCCAGGCTCGAGGTCAGCACCAGAACCATCCGGACCGACATCGACCGACTCCGCACGCTCGGCTACCCGGTCGAGGCGACGCCTGGCGTGGGCGGTGGCTACCACCTCGGACACGGATCCACCATGCCGCCGCTGCTGCTTGACGACGAGGAGGTTGTCGCGGTGGCCGTCGGGCTGCGTACGACCGCCGGCGCCGGCGTTGCTGGCATCGAGGAGGCGTCCGTACGAGCGCTTGTCAAGCTCGAGCAGATGTTGCCGTCACGGCTGCGGCATCGGATCGATGCAATGCGAGTCGCGACTGTCAGTGTCCCAGGAGTCGGGCCGACCGTTGATCCTGTGGTGCTCAGCGTTATCGCGGGTGCGATCCGAGGGACCGAGCGGCTGCGCTTCGATTACGTCGACCATGAGGGTCGGCAAACCATCCGGATTGCCGAGCCGCAGCAGCTCGTGGTGTGGGGCCGCCGCTGGTATTTGCTTGCCTGGGACGTTGATCGGGACGACTGGCGCACCTTCAGGGTCGACCGGATCAAACCCAAGACGCCGACCGGCCCTCGGTTCAGACCGCGAACGCTTAACGATGACGACGCAGCCAGGTATGTGCAACGCGGCGCTGGCACCGCAACCTGGCGCTACCGCGCCCGCATCCGCATCCACGCGCCGGCCGATCAGGTCAGGGCGCTGCTCCCGCTGGCGGTCGAGGTGTCGGCGGACGGACCCGACCGCTGCATCATCGAGGCCGGATCCGACAGCCCGCACCAACTCGCCCTCTACGTCGGGCTGCTCGATCTCGACTTCGAGATCGTTGAGCCACCGGACCTTGCGGAGGCATTCCAACACCTCGCCGAGCGCTACCAGCGAGCCGCTCAAGCTTCCACGTGTTAGCCCTTGCTCAGCTGTACCAAGGTTCCTCACGCTGTACGCGGCATGCACGCCAGGTACAGCGTCAACATCCCACGCAGCATGGGTTTCATTCAGCAACGACGGCGACTGCAGCCGCCTGAGTTACCGCCGGTCAGCGCAAAAGGATGTCGGGCATCCGCAAGGTCCACTCGACCGGAAGCCCGAATGCAGCGGCGAGGTCGGAGAGCTCTTTGATCGGACCAGAGCCGATCGTCGGCCAAGCAGTTCCCGCCCAGACTCGCGGATCCTCGCTGTTCCGCGGCCGAGCTAGTCGCGCCAGCGGCGGTACGCGGACAGCACCCAATACCGGCGCGTCCTCAGGCAAGTTGGCGCGTTCCCGGGCGATGCGCACGGCATCCCGGAAGGCACCAAGCTCATCAACCAAACCTGCTTCAAGCGCGTCCCGGCCAGTCCATACGCGACCCCGAGCGACGGCTTCGATCTCGGCAACGGAACGCTTGCGTCCAATAGCAACCTTCTCGACAAAGTCCTGATAGATCGCATCGACCGTCGCGGCAAATCGTGCTCGCTCGTCCTCGCTAAATCGACGCATCGACGAGTACATCAGAGCCCGTGCCCCGTGTTGCACGCTGCCGGTGTTGACGCCCAGGCGTTCCAGCAGACGATCTACAACCAGCTTGCCGCCCACAACCCCGATTGAACCGGTCAACGTCGCTGGCAGGGCAACGATCACCTCTGCCGGGCAGGCGATGTAGTAACCGCCGGAGGCCGCCACATCACCCATCGAAGCGATCACCGGCTTGGATTCGCGCAATCGGGAAACCTCGCGCCAGACCACTTCGGACGCAACCGCGGAGCCGCCTGGCGACTCGATCCGCAGCACCACCGCACGCGCTCGATCATTGTCGTGTGCGGCGCGGAGCTGTGCCGATATCGTGTCGCTGCCCGCTTTCCGACCCAGCGGACCGCGCCGCGTGCGGCCCGATGCGATGCCACCACGTACCTCGACCACGACAACGTGACCCCGGCGATGAGGCGGCGGAGCAAGCTTCCGGCGCGGCCGCCATCGATCGGCGAAGAGCAGCTCGGGTTTGCCGCCCGTCCGAGCCCGCATCGCCTGGTACGCCTGATCACGATAGCCGAGTTGGTCGACCAAACCGGCGGCTTGCGCCTCAGATGCGGTACGCGGACCCGTGTCGATCAGCTCCCGAACTTGATCTTGATTCAGGCCTCGCGCATCGGCGATGGTCTCCACCGCGTCGCTGAAGACTGAGTCTGTCAGCCGCTGCAGCGCCTCGCGATGCGCGTCAGAGAATTCCTTCCGCACCAGCACGTCGGCCGCGCTCTTGTACTCATGCCGCTGCTCATACTGCGGCTCGATGCCGAGCCGGTCGAGAGTGCCGCGGAGGAACGGCGTTTCAATGCCGACGCCGAGCAGCCCAACTCCCCCGCCCGGCTGTAGCCACAGTTCGCCGAAGGCGGTGGCCAAGACGTACGCGGCCATATCGCGATACCCGAGCTCGCCAAAACTCTCCGCCCAGGCCAGCGTCGGCTTGCCGCTCGCTGCGAAGGCCCGCACGCCGAGCCGCAGCTCCTGCATTGCCCCCCACGGCCATATCCCGCCGACCTTGGCGATCAGCCCAACGACATGTTCATCCTCGGCTGCTTCGTGCAAGGCGCGCAGCGTGGGACGCAACAGTCGGCGCCCGCGAGCCCGCAGCCGGGCGATCGGATCATCCGCCTCAGGGGCAACAAGAGGTGCAGTGAGGTCGAGTTCGAGTAATGTCTGCGGCCGTCGGCCGGGAAAGGCAGCCATGGCGTCAACCGTAGGCCCTCGCGATGAATGCCCGCTGCTCTACATGCGTTGCACTCACGATGCACACACTGCAACGGTTGCAGAGTGACGCGAACGGACGTGCACGTGCGTTCCCGGCAAAATGTCAGGCGGTGTCAACAATCTGCAGGCCGCGTGCGCGGAAACGGTCCTCCAATGCCTCAACACCGTCGGCAACGGTGTCGGGAAGGGTATAGAACTCGTCGAGGACGGCGCGAGCAACAGCGTCGTCGATAACGCTGGCGTTCCAGTGCACTTCTTCGCCCTTGGTGTCGACGTGGTAGTTGAAGAACGGGCAGCATGCCTTCTCGCGCGCAGCCAGGTCACGCACCCAGGCCTCGATGCCGTCGCCAGCGCGGAAACGGAGCCGGATCCCTTCGGCGGTGCGTTCGCGGCCGACGAGGGCGCGGGTGAACAGCCGCCGGTACTCCATCATGCGTTCCGCGGCGGTATCAGGCGCCGAAGTCATGTCACATGCGATCGGCGTCGGGGCCGTCGGCAGGTCCATCGGTCTGCTCCTTCAGTCGTCGGCTGGCGATCTACAGTCGCTCACCGATACCCTAAACTCTTGACCTAAGTCCAGAGTCAAGAGGTGAGGGAGCATGAAAATCGGCGAGGTTGCGGCGCAAGCCGACGTCACCGTCGACACGGTCCGCTTCTACGAACGGCGCGGGGTGCTCCCCACACCGGGACGCCGGCCATCGGGCTACCGGGAATACGCGGGCACGACCGTCGAGCGGATCAAGATGGCCCGCAATTTGCAACGCCTGGGCTTCACCCTCGATGAGATCATCGACGCTCTCCAGGCCCATGATCGCGGCACTGCAACGTGCGAGAGCGAAATGTGGCGGCTGGAGGCTGTGGTCGACCGGATCGACGCCAAGATCTCCGAACTGCGCCAGACCCGGCGAGCCATCACGGCAGCCATTTCCGACTGCCACGCGGGCAATTGCCGGTTCACAACTTAATTTGGAGTTGCTCGCGCAATCGCGCATGGAGTCCGCCTACGTCGTCGTCGCTCGCAGAGGAAGAACACCTCCGCTCCCTCCTCCTCAGCACGGCAGTGCGCGATTTCCCGACGCTCGCAGCTATTTCCGACCCTTCGAGTTAATCTCTGACGCTGTCGACCGAATACGCCGAAGCCTGGATATGGAATAGCTCTGCGTATTGACCACCAAGCGCCATCAGCTCATCGTGGTCGCCCTGCTCAACAACCCGTCCGTGATCAAGAACGTAGATCCTGTCGGCGGTCCGCACCGTGGAGAAGCGATGGGAGATGATCAAGGCGCTGCGGCCGCGCAAGACCTCGTGGAGCGAGGAGAACAACTCGTACTCCGCACGCGCATCGAGGGCAGCCGTCGGCTCGTCGATGATCACCAGGGGCGCATTGCGATAGAAGGCGCGAGCGATGGCCACCTTCTGCCATTGCCCGCCGGAGAGCTCGTGTCCCCCGGTGAACCGACGAGACAGCGGAGTCTGGTAGCCGGCCGGCAGCGCGGACAGGAACGAATCGGCATCGGCGATCTTGGCCGCCTCGCGGATCGCCAGATGATCAACCTCGTCGTTGGGCCGCGCTATCGCGATGTTCTCCTCGGCGGACAGCGCATACCGGACGAAGTCCTGGAAGGTGATCGCGACCCGCTCTCGGAACAGATCCGGCCGGAAGCTGCGGATGTCGGTACCGTCCCACCGAACCGCTCCACTACCAGGCTCATACAGGCCAGCCATGATCTTGGCGAGCGTTGTCTTACCCGACCCGTTCTCACCAACCAGAGCCACCACCTCGCCACGGTTGATCTCGATGCTCGCAGCCTGCAGGGCGAGCTGGCTGCGACCGGGATAGGAAAAGCTCACAGCGTCGGCCCGAATGCGCTGAAACTCAGTTGGTGGCGCGATTCCGCCCGACCCACCTTCGGCTGCGGGCGCCAGCGTGAGGAAGCCGTCCAGGTCGTCGATGAATTGACCCGACTCGAAGATCACCTGAATGCCGGTGAAGCCGTCCTGAACCTGAGCGGCCAGCAGCCGGATCGCAACCAGAGCCGCAACTGCTTCGGCAATGCTGAGCCGGCCGTTGGCGATCAGCCAGACGAGCAAGCAGACGGTCAGTGCCAGCAGGACTACCGAGCCGAGGCTCCCGATTGCCCCCAGCCTGGAACGGTGCAGGAGATGTTGTGCAAGATCACGAAGGTGTTCGGCGTACAAAGTGTTCACGCGGTTGCCGAAGTTGCGCGCCAGGCCGAATGCCCGTACTTCCTTGGCCTCGTCCCGAGCCGTCTGGACCCACGTCAGGTATGACCGCAGTCGCATCGATTCCGTCTGCCGAGCAAGAAAATCGAACTCCAGCTGACTCTGTCGCCGGCTGGTGATCAACATCGGCACGCCGCCGATCAGCAACAGGGGCAGTAGCGCCGGATGCACCAGCATGATCGCGCCCACCAGCCCGAGGCTCGCCGCCACGGCGCCGATAGTCGCCACCAGCCCATTGGTGATCTGGTACGGACGCGTCACGGCGTTGGCCTGAACCCGCTGCAGCCGATCGTAGAACCTTGCCGACTCGAACTTGCGCAGGTCGACACGGGTGGCAACGCGTAATACTCGCTGCCACATGACCGCTGCGACCCGCTCTCCGGCATAACGTCCGAATCCGGCCTGGACGGATCCGATGACCGCAGTTACCGCGATGAGCGCTGCCAAGAGCCAAACCGGCTGCAGCAGAGTCCAAAAACTTCCATCGCTGCCAGGGAAATTCAGCACAGCCGCCAGGGCAAGCTGTATCGCAGCAATCTGAAACAGCAGGCCAATCGCATTCAGTACTTGCAGGCCGACCAGGGCGACAAATGGGATCCGTGCAGACTGCCAGACCATGGACAAGCTTCGTGCCATGAGCCGGGTGAGCTGGCCTACCGACTTCCGCTGGTCCTGCGCCGGAGTTGCGAGGTCCATCGGGTCGATTTCACTCACCGTTGCATCGTAGGGTTGCTGGAACGCGCGCGTGGCGAGTTAGGGGAAGCGGATTGGCTGCTATGGGCGCGGCTTGCGCAGACGCGTAATTGGGAAAGGGTGAGGCATGGGCAACGGAGCTGATGCGGGCCGTCACCACGGTCCGCAAACGCCGGAACAGATCCGCAATGTTGTATTGGTAGGGCCGGCAGGTGCCGGCAAGAGCACGCTGTTCGAAGGATTGATCGCAGCGCGTACGCCGGGTCGTCACGTACGAGGCGAACCCGCGCCGTCACAGTCGCTCGCTGCAGCCTCCATCCCGAGTGGCAACATCATGATCAATCTCCTCGACACCCCAGGCAACCCTGACTTTGTGGGTGAGGTGCGCGCCGGACTGCGCGCTGCTGATGCAGTGCTGTTTGTGGTCTCGGCCAGCGACGAGATCGATGACGCGACCCGGATGCTGTGGCGTGAGTGTGAGGCGACGCACATGCCGCGGGCGATCGCGGTCACCAAGCTCGAGCAGGCTCGCGCCGACTTCGAGGAGGCTATTGATCGCTGTCGGCGCGTCTTCGGGGACGTTCAGCCGCTTGGCGTACCGCTGATCGAAGACGGCCACGTTGTCGGCGAGATCAACTTGCTGCGTCATACGGTGATCGACTACCGAGGCAGCGAGCCGATCACACGCGACCCTGATGAAAGCGAAGCTGCGATCATCGACGAGCATTGGGACCCGTTGATCGAATCGATCATCGAAGAGTCCGAGGACGAGACACTGCTTGATCGGCATCTCAGCGGGGAACCGATCGATCTGGAGATCGTTTTGCCCGATCTACGTGCCGCGATCGCCACAGCGCGCTTCTTCCCGATCATTTCGGCGCACGCCCCGACCGGGATGGGGATCGAAGGGCTTTATGAGTTGTTTGAGCAAGGTTTCCCGTCGCCCGCGTCCGCGCCACTGCCTACGGTCTACACGCCGGCCGGGACCCCGTTCGGGCCGGTGACCGCCGATCCGGAGGGTCCGCTGGTCGCCGAAGTGGTACGCACCACGAGCGACCCGTTCATCGGCCGGCTCTCCCTGGTTCGAGTCTTCTCCGGGACCTTGGGCCCGGACACTCCATTGCACGTGTGCGGGCACCTGCAGAAGTTCGCGCCGCATCACGTGAACGGCCATCCTGATCATGACAGTGACGATGAGAGGGTCGGGCCGCTGTCGGCGCCGCTCGGTGATGAGACGAGGCCGAAGCCGTACGCGATTGCTGGCGATCTTGTGCTGGTCTCCAAGCTGGCGGCCGCGGAAACATCCGACACCCTCTCGAACAAGGCGCGGCCGGCGCTGGTCGAGCCCTGGCTACTGCCGGAGCCGCTGTTGCCGATAGCTCTCCACGCCGCGTCTCGTGCCGATGAGGAGAAACTGGGGTCGGCGTTGCAGCGCCTGGTGGCCGAGGACGTCACGATGCGGTTGGAGCACAATGCCGAAACCCATCAGGTCGTGATCTGGGCGATGGGACCGGCGCACGTGGACAAGCTGCTCAACACCCTGCGGGACTCCTGGCACATTCAGGTCGATGTCGAGCCGGTGCGTACCTCCCTCCGCGAGACGTTCATCCGCCCGATCACAGCGCAGGGCCGACTCGTCAAGCAGTCCGGCGGGCACGGGCAATACGCGGTCTGCATGATGGAGATCGAGCCGCTGGAACGCGGTGCCGGTTTTGAGTTCACCGAACGTGTAGTCGGCGGCGCCGTGCCCCGGCAGTTCATTCCCTCGGTGGAGAAGGGCATCCGAAGCCAGTTGGCCAAGGGCGTGCTCGCCGGCTATCCCCTGGTCGATCTCCGCGTGACTCTGGTGGACGGCAAAGCGCACTCGGTTGACTCTTCGGACATGGCATTCCAAACCGCAGGAGCTATGGCACTTCGCGAGGCCGCCAATGAGTCGACCGTTGCCCTCCTCGAGCCGATCGACAAGGTGGAGATCACGGTTGCCGAGGACTCGGTCGGTGCGGTGCTGGCGGACCTGCGCGGTCGGCGCGGCCAGGTGCACGGCACCGAAACAGCACCTGACCTGCCCGGTTATGCCATCATCCACGCGGAGGTCCCGGCACACGAGCTGTCCAGGTACCCGATCGACCTGCGCTCGGTGTCCCACGGCACCGGCACCTTCAAGCGGCGGTTCGTCCGTTACGACTACATGCCGGCCGCGCTGGCGCGCGAGGTGATCTCGGCCTAAGTAGGGCTGGGCTCGGCCCGGGAGCTGGGCCCTTTTTGAGACTTGCTCCTCTTGCGTCAACATCCCCCGCTGCGTGGGATATTGACGCTGCACATGGCGTGCATGCCGTGTACAGCGTGTGCAGGCTGGGTACAGCTGGCGCGCGAGGTGATCTCGGCCTAAGTTGGCTGGCTCGCCTCCGACGGCCTCCCGGGAAATAGGCCTTCGCTCGGCCTGAATTAAGGCCTATCGTGGTTGCATGCTGACATTGCCGATCTCTAAGGTGAAGGACAAGCTGAATGAGCTGATCGAGACTGCCTCCCGGACCCGGGAGCAGATCACGATCACCAAGAACGGATCTCCGGCGGCTGTCTTGATTGGCGTCGACGAATGGGAGTCGCTTCAAGAGACGCTGTTCTGGCTCTCCCAACCAGGGATCCGCGAGTCGCTGGCTGAAGCACACGAGGATGTTGCGGCGGGTCGGGTCTTCAACGAAGAGCAGATCCGCAGCGAGTTCGGCGTGCCTGAGCCCCCTCGTTGAAATCTACCCGGGGTGATTAGGCGGGGCTTTCAGGTTGTCTTTACAGCCACTGCCCGAAGAGATCTGCAACGGATACCACCCCGGATTGTGCCAGCAATCATCGAGTTTGCCTTTGGCTATCTGGTTGCGGCCCCATTCAGAGTTGGTAAACCGTTGGTACGCGAATTAAGCGGGTACTACGGCGCGCGTCGAGGACCCTATCGGCTGATCTGCGAGATCGAGCAGGAGGCACTTCGCGTCAACATTCTTCGGGTAGCTCATCGCGGCGAGGTGTATCGACCGTGATCGCGGCGCTCTGGTGGGAAAGTCACGGCAAATTGCGCGTCTGAATCGATTCAGGCAGGCATTCACCGGCAGTTTCTGGTGACGGGCCTTGATCATCGGCGGATTTCGTGGTTACGTGCGGATGTGGCCGAGAAGCGCGCCACGACCTGAAGTTTTATTACGAAAGGGTGGCGCGCTCATGGCGAACTCCCCTCTTTCTGTCGTCCCTACTCATCAGTACTCGCCTCGTGAGGAGCTTGCCGAACGCACGCACGCCTTGCTCAACGAGGCCGAGTCGGCCGGCCCCGTCAGGCGCCAACAAATCCTGGACGAGGTGGTCAGTTCACACCTTTGGCTCGCCGAGAAGCTTGCCCGGCAGTTCCGCCATCGCGGAGAGGACGAGGAGGATCTCCTCCAGGTCGCATACACCGGGCTCGTCGAGGCGTGCCTCCGCTTCGATCCCCAGCAAGGCTCGTTTGTTGGCTTCGCCGAGCCGACCATCACGGGAGTACTCAAGCGGCACTTTCGTGATCATGGATGGACCGTTCGCCCTCCGCGCCCGACTCAGGAGCTCGCGTCGGTCATCTGGCGACAGTGGCCAACGCTAGCTCAGGAAATGCGTGCGCTCCCCGGCGCGCGGGAACTCGCCAACGAGCTGGGGGCACCGGTGAGAGCGGTGCAGCAGGCTCGCATGGCGAGTGAGGGCTACACCGCTTTGTCGATAGACGCCGCGATGGCTCGAGGAGTCTGCTTTTGCTCCAGCGAGGCCGAAGAAGAGATCCACCGGAGCGAGGTCCGATTGATCGTTGATCGAGCAATTGCGCAGTTAGAGCAGTCCGAACGCCGGCTCATCTGGCTGCGCTACTTCGAGCAACGCTCACAGTCCGATATCGCCGGCGAGCTCGGGATCAGCCAAATGCAGGTCTCCAGGCTGCTGTCCCGGCTGTTGCTCAAGTTGCGTGATCTCATCGGCGAACCAACCCAATTCGCTGCTGCCTCCTAGCCTGCTTTGCACAGTTTGCTGACGCTCTGCACAGGCTGCACCCTGTATGAAGCGTCAGCAAACTGAGTTAACCCAGTTTTCTGAACGAGGCAGCAGGGGCCCTCCGACTTTGCTGAATTGTCGCCGTTTACACGAGGACCACAAGCAAGTGGCGGGAGTAAAGTCGAGATTGTCCGGTTTCGGACAACAAAATCCCCCGCATGGTAGCGCTTGACGCCACAGGCAGAATCCCAGGCGGAGGGAGGCGGTGGCATCATGAGCTCGACTGCCGACCTGACGGTGGACGGGTCACCGCAGCCAATTGGCTGTCGCGACGTCGTCGTCGTCGGCGCCTCGGCCGGCGGCGTAGAGAGCTTGATTGCGTTCGTAGGCGCGCTGGAGGCGGATCTGCCCGCGATGATCTTGGTGGTGCTGCATGTTCCGGCATCCGGCGCGAGCGCGCTGCCACGCATCCTGGCGCGAGCCGGCAAACTGCCGGTCGACATCGCCGTCTCGAATCAGGAGCTGCAGCAGGGTCGGATTGTGATCGCCCCACCCGATCGGCACCTGGTTGTCGTCGATGATCACCTGCGTACCAGCCGCGGCCCGAGGGAGAACGGCCACCGTCCCGCAGTCGATGTTTTGTTCCGCAGCGCCGCCCGCGCCTGCGGCCCCAGAGTCATTGCCGTAGTGCTGTCGGGCTCGCTCGACGACGGCACAGCGGGTGCGATGACGGTCAAGGAGCGGGGCGGGCTCGTGCTGGCTCAGGACCCCGCTGACGCGGCCTACCCTGGCATGCCGCAATCGGCAATCGAGCACGTCGAGATCACTGAGATTGCCACCGCCGGTGAGCTCGGTGCGGTGGTCAGCCGGCTCTGTCGTACCCCGGCCATTCCAAAACAGATCGCGCTTCCCGACCTCCTGGTGGCCGAAGTGGAGATGGCCGGACTGGCAGATTTTGTGACCGCCAGAGACGAGCATGCTGGTCAGCCGGCGGGGTTCGGGTGTCCGGAGTGTCACGGCGCCTTGTTCAAGATCGATAACGGCGGCCTGCTGCGCTTCCGGTGCAGGCTCGGTCATGCCTGGTCCTGGCACGCACTGCTGCTGGAGCAGGGACAGGCGCTGGAAAACGCGCTGTGGATGGCCTTGCGCGCCTTGGAGGAGAAGGCTGGGTTGAGCCGGCAACTGGCTGAACGCGCGGCTGCCCGAGGCAGCGCATGGTCCCACGAACGTTTCACCGAGGAGGCGTACCAGGCCACGCGCTCAGCCGCCCTGGTCCGCCGGCTGCTCGAGAGCCCAACCACAAACACCACAGGAATCGAGATCGATCAAGGAGTAGAGTCAGCCGACCATGTCTGAGCAGACAGAGGCTGCGGAAACGGCGGAGCCCGCCGATACCGAGCTCATCGAAGATCCAAGCTTTGAGCGGCTGCTGCAATTCCTGCGTGACAGCCGAGCGTTCGACTTCACCGGGTACAAGCGGCCCAGCCTGATGCGCCGCGTCCGGCACCGGATGCGCGAGATCGGGACCGATTCGTTCGAGGATTACCAGGACATCCTGCAGCTCCAGCCGAGCGAGTTCACCGCCCTCTTTAACACGATCTTGATCAACGTGACGAGTTTCTTCCGAGATCCGGAAGCTTGGGAGCAGCTGCGGACCGAGATCGTGCCGCAGGTTCTGGATGCTAGCGACGGTGGTCAACTCCGCGTCTGGAGCGCCGGTTGTTCAGCCGGGCAGGAGGCGTACACGATCGCCATGCTGCTGCACGAGGAGATGGGCAGCAGTTTCCGGGAGCGGGTCAAGATCTACGCCACTGATATCGACGAGGATGCGCTGAACAACGCCCGGCAGGCCAGCTACACCGAGCGTGAGATGCGCGGGTTATCCGACTCGTATCGCACGCGGTATTTCGACCTCGTGAATGGCCGCTACGTCGTAATCCCGGATCTGCGACGCAGCGTGATCTTCGGTCGCAACGACCTCACCAGTGATGCTCCGATTTCCCGCATTGACATCTTGCTGTGTCGCAACACGCTCATGTACCTCAATGCCGAGACTCAAACACGCGTGATCAGCCGCCTAGGTTTCGCACTCCGACCGAATGGCGTGCTCTTCCTCGGCAAGGCCGAGATGCTGCTCAATCACGCCGGTGTTTTCCGCCCCATTGACCTCAAACGCCGGTTCTTCCGGCGCGTCCGTGGGGACATCACCGACAGCGTGTCATTCGGCTCCCTGGGAGGTAGAGCGGACCGCACAGCCGCCTCGGACAACATCGCTCGGCTGCAGAAAGAGATCCTGTTGACCAATCCGGTTGCGCAGCTCGCTGTCGGGGCCGACGGCCGCCTTGCTTTGGTGAACAATCGGGCGAGCGTGATGTTGGGGCTGTCCGATCGTGATCTTGGTCGGCCCTTCCAGGATCTAGAAGTGTCCTATCGCCCGCTTGAGTTGCGCTCGCAACTGGCAGCGGTTACCGAAAGCCGCGCGCCGGTTTGGCTGCGTGACGTGGAATGGCGCCGCACCGGTCCGGATGCGGTCTATGTCGACGTACACCTGGTGCCGCTGTTGGACAACACGGGAGGGGTACTCGGAGTGTCGATCAGCTTCACCGATGTCACCCGCTTTCGGCAGCTCCGAGTGGAAGTGGAGACTGCGAACCGGCAACTGGAGCTCGCGTACGAGGAACTTCAATCCACTAA
>JBKPAB010000279.1:0-8214 GCA_046726195.1 Actinomycetota bacterium | reverse complement strand
GCGATCGATATGTGCGCCGAGCTGCATGTCCGCTTCGCCGACCACCCGCTACTGCCCGAGTGCCGGATGTACGGAAAAGACAGGGGAATGACGTACTACCTGGCCAACATCCGGGACGCCATCCGGGGCTTGGAGCACCTTCAGCCGCGCACGACAGACGCCGATGTAGGCCGGCTGGCGGTCCGGGATCGCCTGCTGGGCCGGCTGCGCCAGCTTCTTGACGAAGGACCCGACCGGGCAGGAATCGTGGCTGAGCATGGAGGGCCCGAGACGATGCTCCATGGAGACCTGTTCCCGAAGAACGTTCTCACCGTGTTCACAGAAGACGGTCTCCGGACCGCGTTGATCGACTGGGACCAGGCCGGGGTGGGACCGCTCACCTATGACCTCTCGACCCTCCTCTACCGGTCCCCCGCCGAGCATCGCCTGTGGATCCTCGATCGTTACCATCAGTCGGTGGCGCCGTTGGGCTGGCATGTGCCCTCGACAGGCAACCTGAACGTCATGCTGGAGACCGCTGAGCTCTCGCGGATAGCCAACTACCTCGTCTGGGTCTGTGTCGCGGCGCGAGAGCCGCAGGCCGATTGGCTTCTCGAGAGCCTGGAGGAGATCGAACGGTGGTTCGAAGGCCTCGAGCCCGCCATCCGATCAGGACCAGCGACCCGAGCCGTCGCGGGCCTGCAAGGAGCACCGGGATGAAGTGCATCGTGGTGAACGCGGACGACCTCGGGTACAGCCCGGGAGTCAACCAGGGCATCGTCGTGGCACACCAGCGGGGTGTGGTGACCAGTGCCAGCCTCATGGTCGACATGCCCGCGAGCCGGGACGGCGCGCGGCTGACGCGCGAGCTGCCGGCGCTGAGCGTGGGCCTGCACGCCAGTCTGACCGACGCCCTAGGACAGCCGCTCGTCAGCCTCGAAACGGGTGAGGGGTGTCGTGAGGTCCTCCAGCAGCAGCTCGACTGCTTTCAGGAGCTGATGGGCCAGCTGCCGACCCATCTCGACTCGCATCACAATGTCCACCGCAACCGCCGCTTGCTGCCGCAGTTCCTCGAGCTGGCGGCGCAGCACGATATGCCACTGCGGGAGCACTCACAGGTGCGCAATCTCTCCAGCTTCTACGGACAGTGGGGTGGCAGTACGCACCTCGAACAGATCAGCGCTCAAGGCATGATCCGCCTGCTGGAGACCGAGATCTCCGAAGGCGTCACCGAGGTGAGCTGCCACCCGGGCTACTGCGATCCGCAGCTGCGGTCCAGTTACCGGGAGGAGCGCGAGATCGAGCTGAGCAGCTTGTGCGATCCCGCGGTCCGGGAGTATCTGTCCGCGCAGCAGATCCGGCTCGTTAACTTCGTCGAGGCCATGGCACTTTTCGCCGGCACCGTTCAGGAGAGGGGGTGAACATGACCACCGTCGTGATCTCGCCGTTCCGCACCGTGCAGTTCCTTGAAGGGGGAGGCCACTTCTGGGTGTACATGCAATACGTGCAGGGCCTACGCCAGGCGGGGTGCGACGTCTACTGGTTCGAATGTGTCCCACCTCGCGGGCGCGACGACAATCCTCGTCTGCCGCAGGTGACGCCTCCTGTCGGGGCCTGGCTGCAGCGATTGGAGCGGTATGGCCTGGACGGCAAGGCGATCCTCTGGGCAGAGCCGGATGTGGAGGGCGAGCCGGGCGCCAAGGGCGACTACCTGGTGGGCACCCGCTCCGCGGCAGAGGGGTTGTTCGAGCGCGCCGATCTGCTGCTGAACTTCCACTACGCGATGGATCCCCAGCTGCTCGCGCGCTTCCGACGAACCGCGCTGGTGGACATCGACCCTGGGCTGCTACAGATGTGGATGAGCAGCGGTCAACTCTCCGTCGCCCCGCACGATGTGTATTTCACGACCGGGGAGACGGTGGGCACGCCGTCGGCGCTGTTCCCCGACTGCGGGCTGGATTGGGTCCACATCCGGCCGCCGGTGTGCCTGGACCTGTGGCCCTACACCTACGACCCCAGATGCGAAGCATTCACCACCGTCACCAACTGGTGGGGGGGATTCGCCCCGGAGGTCGTGGACGGCCGCAAGGTGCTCTACGACAACAACAAGCGGGTGTCCTACCTCGCGTTCGCCGAGCTTCCGGGCCGGACGAGCCAACCGCTCGAGCTCGCCGTCTACTGGGCCGCCAACGATGCCGAGGATCAGCAGACAATGCAACGCCACGGCTGGCGGCTTCGCCCGTCCGTGGAGGTCAGCGGCACCCCCGAGCTGTACCGCTCCTACATCCAACGCTCGCGCGGCGAGATCAGCTGCGTGAAGCCCTCTTGCGTCAAGCTGCAGAACGGGTGGATCAGCGACCGGAGCCTGTGCTACCTGGCCAGCGGCAAGCCCGTGGTCGTGCAGAACACGGGTCCGAACCCATATCTGCCGCTCGGTGAGGGCATCTTCGAGTTCTCCACCGTCGACGACGCGGCCGAGGCGCTGGCCACCGTCAACGCGAACTACGAGAAGCACTGCCACAGCGCCCGGGAGATCGCGGAGACCTACTTCGACGCCCGGCGGACCGCCGAGACGATCCTGAACGTGGCGCTGGCCTGATGTCAACCCGTGAAACTAAGGGACATACGCATGGATAAGGTCATTCCGGACGGCAAGCATCTGCGACTGGGGACGACGCCTTTTCGCGTCAAGGGGGTGACCTACGGCACGTTCCTACCACGCCGTGACGGCTGCCGCTTCCCCGAGGAGCCACAGATCCAGGCCGACTTGATGGCGATGGCGAACTGCGGGTTCAACACCGTCCGGACGTACGACGTACCGCCGCCGGATCTGCTCGACGGCGCCCGTGCCCTGGGTCTTCGCGTCCTGGTCGGGTTGCACTATCCCGACTGGCGGATGCACGCGGACGCGACCAGAGGCAGCCATCGGCGTGTCCGCGCCGATGCCCGGACTGCTGTCAACGCGGCGCTGGAGGCGTTGGCCGGTCGCGCGGAAGTGCTCGCCGTGTCGGTCGGCAACGAGGTGCCGTCCGACATCGCCCGGATGTACGGCCGCGCCGCCGTCGAGGACGCACTGTCCGAGCTCGTCACCCTGGTTCATGAGGGCGACCCCCACATGC
Source organism: Actinomycetota bacterium (assembly GCA_046726195.1). Taxonomy (GTDB): domain Bacteria; phylum Actinomycetota; class Actinomycetes; order Propionibacteriales; family Propionibacteriaceae; genus Microlunatus. The sequence continues at coordinate 5,116 of JBKPAB010000279.1, read as the reverse complement.
TCGCCACGTATACGAGCTTCCCCACCGCAGAGTTCCTCCACGTCGAGGGGCAGGACCTCGCGACGTTCAACGTATTCCTGGAACGCGCCGAGCAGCTGGCGCCGTACCTGCGACATCTCCAACGCGTGACCGAGGACCGGCCTCTGGTTCTCACTGAGGTGGGCCTCGCCGCGGAGCTGCACGGTGACTCGGAGCAGGCGAGGTCGCTCGACATGCAGCTCGCCCTGGTCGACGAGTCCGGCTGCGCGGGGGCCACCATCTTCTCCTGGACCGATGAGTGGGCGACGAGTGCCGGGCCGATAGAAGGGTGGGGTTTCGGCCTGACGCGCGCCGATCGCACACCCCGGCCCGCGCTAGCCGTGGCCGTCGGCTGGGCAAACCGGTCGGTGCATGACCTGCGTGCGTCCTGGCCGTCCATCACCGCAGTGGTCTGCGCGTACAACGAGGAGAAGCGCATCGCTAACTGTCTCGAGTCCTTGGCGAGAGTCGACTACCCAGGTCTCCAGGTCGTGGTCTGTAACGACGGCTCCACGGACCGGACGCTCGAGCTCGCCCGGCGCAGCCCGTTCCAGGTTCTCGACCTGCCGCACGGGGGACTGAGCGCGGCGCGGAACGCGGGTCTGACCGCCGCTCACGGCGACATAGTCGCGTACCTCGACGCCGACGCGTTCTGCCATCCCGAGTGGCCCTACCACCTTGCCCTCGCGTTCGACGATCGCGACGTGGTGGTGGCCGGAGGGCCGAACCTACCTTGCCCGGACGCAGAGCTGGTCGAACGAGCCGTCGCGCTTTCGCCGGGCAACCCGGTCGAGGTGCTGGTCGGTGACGACCGGGCCGAGCATGTGCCCGGCTGCAACCTGGCGCTACGGCGGTCTGCGCTAAACGAGATCGGCGGGTTCGACGCCAGCTACATGGCAGCAGGTGACGACGTCGACGTCTGCTGGCGACTGCTCGACCGCGGCGGTCGGATCGCCTTCTCGCCTGCCGCCCAGATCCACCACCACCGACGAGACACCGTCCGCGGCTACCTGCGTCAACAACGCGGCTACGGCCGCGCGGAACGGATGCTGACCGGCCATCACCGGGAGCGGTTCAACCGGCTCGGAGCCGCGCGCTGGTCGGGTTTCGTTTACGGCGGGCCACGTATCCTGCCTCGCGTCCTCAAGCCGGTCGTCTACTACGGGCCCATGGGCGTCGCCCCGTTCCAGACGGAGTTGCTCGACCGCGCGGCTGCGATGACGATGTGGGCGGGTGCCTTGGTCCCGCTTCTGGTCCTGGCCGGGGTCGCGGCGCTGCCCTTCGCCTTGATGACGCCTTCGGCCTTGGTGCTCCCGGCTGCTTTGCTGGTCCTGCTTTGCGCATACGCGGCCTGTGTGGCGGTAGCGACCCCGGTTTCGCTGTCGGAGCCGTCACCGTGGCGACTGCGGACACTCGTTGGTGTGCTCCATCTCCTGCAGCCACTGGCGCGGATGTGGGGCAGACTGCGAGGACGCCCTCTGCCGTCACGGGAAGGGCCCGAGCGGCCGTGGACCGGCAACCGCGAGGAGTGGCTGCTCGCGATCTATCGTGACCTGTCGGCACACTGGTGTGCGCTCCGCCGCGGGTCTCCGCATAGCTCCTGGGACATCGAGGTCCGTGTTGGCCCGGTGTTGCGCTGTCGACTCCACGCCGCCGTGCGCTGGGAGTGGGATCCCGTGGCACGCCGGACCTGGGCGCTCAGGCGACCAGCGGCGGCAGTTCTGGCGTTGGCCGTCCTGGCACTCCTCGTCACGCCAGCCGTCGGCGCTGTGGTGACCGCCGCGCTGCTGGCGTCCGCGAGTATCGAGGCCGTTGTCCTGGCACGCCTGTCCCGAGACGCCGTCACCCACACCACTCGCGCTGCGCAGGATGGAGAGTAGCGCTGATGGCCGTCAACGGAGTGCAGACGAGCTCAGAGCTGTTCGCCCACCCGGCGGTGGTGGCCTGGAGAACGCTGTGGCCGGAGCTGATCCCGGAGAGTGTCGAGGAGTTGAGAGAACGTCCGAGTTCGGCCCTCTACGCTCTGGCCGGCCTCGGTCCCTGCGGCTCAGCGGTCATTGCCAAGCGCAGCCGGGCGCCCCTAGCGATGATCGAGCGGATGATCTATCAAGAGGTCCTTCCTTACCTGCCCGTGAGCGTTCCGCGCTTCTACGGAATGACAGCATCTGGCGACGGGTTCGGCTGGCTCTTCACCGAAGACGTCGGAAAGGAGCCGTTCTCGCCAGCATCGGCGACGCAGCGCACGCTGGCCGCGCAGTGGTTGGGTCGGTTGCACTCCGCCGCAGCACGCCTCGACGCTGCCGCGCGGCTGCCGGACCGGGGGCCCGCCCACTATCTCGACCACCTGCGCCACGGCCGCGAGACCATCTGCCGCGGCCTCGACAACCCAGCAATGTCCGCGGAGGACCGGCGAATCCTGAAGGCGGTCGCGGCGCAGTGCGATGCAGTGGAGCGGGCGTGGGGCGGTATCGAACGGCTCTGCGCCGGCGTGCCCCGCACATTGGTCCACGGGGACTTCCGCTCGAAGAACGTCCGCCTTCGTGTCATCGGCGCGGACACGACCCTGTTCGCCTTCGACTGGGAGATGGCCGGCTGGGGTGTCCCAGCCCCCGACCTGGCGGTGTCGCCCGGCGAAGGCCTGGCCGAGCAGGTCGATCTGGCCATTTACGCGTCGATCGCCCACGACTACTGGCCACGAGTCGATGCTGCCGCGCTCGAGGAGCTCGTCGTCGTCGGAGCGGTGTTCAGACGGCTCGCCGCGATCAGCTGGGAGAGCCACTCCCTATCACGCGAGTTGCCGCAGTGGGCCGTGGCCAACATGCGCGTCTACCGGGACGAGTTGCGGGTCCTCTCCCCCGACCTGCCTGGATGCCCGTCGGTGGGATGAGCCGGCGCGATCGACCCGAAACGCGCCCGGTGCAGGGCCTGCATGTGCGGCGCCATGGCTGGGCTCATCCGGAAGCCGAGCCGGAAGCTGAGTCGACCGGTGGCTGGGTCACGTCTTGAGATACACGCGTGGGCACGCAGCCGGTCGTTGAGCCGTCGCACTGGATGACCTGTGCGGCACGGATTTTTTCCGCTCGACGTACGCGAACTCCTGGCTGGACGTGGTTGTGAAAGAACCAGGGAAGACTCAACCCTCGCGATCAACCACGATCATCCCAGGTCATCTGCGGGACGTATTCCTGACATGACCGCCGGGTCCTGGCCACGTGAAGGAGGAGTCGCGCGGACGGTCCCTCGTTGACAGGGACAGCGATCTCCGCCAGGTCGGCTGGTGTCGAGACGACCGTGCGGGCGTCTCCAGGTAGGGCTTCGGCCCTGGCCCATTTCCAAATCAGCACAAGGACGAGGCGTCGCGGGGGGCCGGCTGCAACGTAGCCTGGTACATGGCTGCTCTCCTCGTGCCTCGGGACATCCGAGAGCGGCGAGTGATCGACTCATGCTCGTTCTGCGGCAGGTCAGAGCCGGAGGCAGGCAGGCTGAGTGGCCCTCGACGACCGGGAGATCGGATGGCTTTTGCCGGACAACTTCGAGCCGGTCACCCTCGACAAGTCGTGGGTCGCGCCGCTGCCCCTGCTTGACCCTACGGTGATGGGTTGGCGGCGGCGGGGGTTATACCTGGCCGGGCACGGCCCGCAGCTGTTCGACACCACCGGCAATGCCGGCACTACTGCCAGGCCAGTGGGGTCAGGTCGGCTTCGGTCTGGCGGATCCCGATGATTCAGCATGCCTACATGTCCGCGGTCAGAGCGACATGGCCCCAGATGGATGTCGACAGGATCCAGCGCTTGGCCAGCATCGGCTACCTGTTCCGGTTGCTTGCTTCCGTCTATTGGGCCGCGCTGGCCTCAGACATGGATGGATCGAATGTTCGTGGCATCAGCTGAAATATTATGAATCCGATCTTCGGACCGTTGCGATGCATGGTTGGGAGTAGCTGAGGCGATCTCGCCGGAACCGTATCCCCAACCTCCGGTGCGTGCGAAGGACTAAGGGACATTCGCCAGCGGAATCCCGGCATCCAATGGCTGTTCTCGACGGTGTCCGAACCTAAGGTGGGTACCTGCGCGCCGAGATCGTCATGCTTCGGGTCGATTGTTGCGCCGAGCTCAGATCCTCCCCGGGTGTCCGGTCACAAGAGTTCTATCTTCTCCGCCAGACGCACGGCCTCATGCGCCCAATCCTTTGCCTCCATAGGACGTGGAGTACAAGCATCTGACCAGCCCAGCCATTGAAGCGCGAGATGCAGCTCGCAGAAGTCCAGTTCGTGCATGAGTTCATCAGGCTTAACATCCCCAAGCGCGGCGGTCGGCAATGCGGAAGCATAAGCGGACGTGAGCGCTTGCTTTTGTTCGAGCGTCCACTGCCCTATTCTCAGGGCGGCCAGGTCGAGCAGAGACGGTCCCAGCCGCCATCTCCCAGTCAATCGGGCAGATCTCCTGGCCAGCAGCCGTGGCAGTGGCTAAGCCGACTGCTGCTGAGGGAGACGAGGCTGCCGGGCGACTCACTGACCGGTTGACCCGTACTCGTCAACCGAGCTGACTCCAGCCGACACCAGCGTCCTCGATATTTTCTCCAACGGGCCTGCAGCTGCGACCACCTCGCGACATGTCTGGAACCACTCAACCATTCTGCGCAGCCCTACTTCGATGGAGATTCGAGGCCGCCAACCGAGGCGTTCCTCAGCGCAGGTGAGAACGGGACGCCGCCTTGTGGGATCATCTGTGGGCAAGGGGTGATACTCCAGGACAGAATTGGATCCGGTTACTCTCAAAACAAGCGCCGCAAGTTCCATTACTGATAACTCGAACTGCGTGCCCAGGTTGATTGGCCCCGTCTCAGTGGAGTCGATCATAGAAACGATTCCTCGAATGAGGTCGTCGACATAACAATAGCTCCTGGTCTGACTACCGTCCCCATAGATCGTAAGTGGGTCACCGTTGAGTGCCTGCGATATGAATGTGCTGATAACCCGTCCATCATGAGGTCGCATGCGCGGTCCATATGTATTAAATATTCGCACGATTCCCACATTCGTGCCTAACGCTCGGGCGTAGGCCATGGTGACTGCCTCGGCGTATCGCTTTGCTTCGTC
>JBKPAB010000278.1:0-12735 GCA_046726195.1 Actinomycetota bacterium | reverse complement strand
ACGTAGCCCTCTAACTGGTCCCGCTCAAACTCGATCTGGGAGATGTGTGACTTCACGACGTCACCGATGCTGACCAGGCCTGCCAATCGTCCAAAGTCATCCACAACGGGCAGATGCCGGATGCGTTGCTCGGTCATCGTGTCCATCAGCGACTGAACCGACTCGTCCGGTCGGCAGGTGAGAACCTCGCTGGTCATCACAGTCGACACCGGCGAGTCGAGAAAGTCTGATCCCTCACAGAGCCGACGCACTATGTCGCGTTCGGTCAGAATGCCTGAAATTTCTTTTCCGTCGGTGGATACCACGACGGCCCCGAGGTTGTGCTCCTTGAGCAGCATCAGAGCTTCGGACACTGTCGTCGTCGGCGTGACGGTGATGACATCGAAGCCTTTGCGGCGGAGCAGTTCATAGATTCGCATCGCCCAACCTCCTGGGGCAGAAGGTTAGTCTGGCCGACGTCGCTTGGGTAGCTTCAGATGCCGGCTTCAACTCCTCCCAGCGCAACGCCGAGCCGCCAGGACAGGGGAGTGGCGATTGTGACTAATCTCCGACGCGCCGCCGCGCCGTTACTGGTCGTGCTGGCATGCACGGCGTGCGGGGTGGGTCAGGATCCGCTGGCACCACCGGATCTCTGGTCGGCCAGCTCGACACCTGCTGCAAACCGGACACCGACACCGACCACAACTCCTGCGGCCACACCCGCTCCCAAGCCCAGCGCCACTCGGCTGTCCCAGGCGACCTTGCCGCGTGGGGGCCGAGAGGTGTTTCCGCGGTACCGCCTGGTGGGATATGCCGGCGTGACCGGAGCTGCGACTCTCGGTCGGCTGGGGACAGGTCCACTTCATCAGCGGGTCGCCGAGATCGAACGCAGGGCCAAGCCGTACGCGGCTGGCAGAGAGATCTTGCCGGTAGTAGAGGTGATCGCGACCGTCGTCCAGGGCAGCCCGGGCCGAGACGGCAAACACCGAGTGCGGCTCACCGATGCCCAAATTGCCACCTACCACAAGGCTGCTCGAAACCATCGCGCCCTGATGTTGCTCAACATCCAGCCGGGTCGGTCCGAATTCATTACCGAGGCGAAGGCGTTTGAGAAGTGGCTGAAGGAGCCAGATGTCGGGGTCGCATTGGACCCGGAGTGGGCCATGGTCCCAGGCCAGCGCCCGGGCGGGCTCTACGGGCAGACCACCGGCGCCGAGCTCGACGAAGTTGCCCGTTACCTGGCAACTCTGGTCAGGCGGTACGAGCTACCAGAAAAGGTCATGGTCTACCACCAGGTCGCCCGGAGCGTGGTGCGTGAGGAGTCCGGACTGAAAGAGCACAAGGGCGTGGTCGTGATCAAATCGGTTGACGGACTGGGCCCGCCTGGCTCCAAGAAGAACACCTACCGCGTGGTCAACAAGACCACACCCAAGTTCGTCCACCCCGGCTTCAAGCTGTTCTTCACCGAGGACCGCGAGGGCGGCAGCCGGCTGATGACTCCGCAGGAGGTGCTCAGCTTGAAGCCGCGCCCGGAGTATGTGATGTACGAGTAGCACAGCTCAGCAAGATGCCGACCTGGTACCCATCCCGTCACCCGCACGTATGTTCGACTTGAAAATCCCCCCGACCACAGCTCGTGTGAACGTGTCAATAACCCACGCTGCGTGGGGTGTTGACGCTGTACATGGCGTGCATGCCATGTACAGCGTGAAGAAGCTAGGTACGGCATGTGCACGCCAACCACAATTTCAAGGTCCCCTCGCCGTCCCCTGGGATCGCTCGTGTTTCCCATCAAACCGGCAGAAACGTACGCCGCGAGCCGCACAACCCGTACGTTTCCCGCCAAACAGGCAGGAATGACCAGCTGGTCGCCGAAACTTCCGGCCACCCGACTCGCCTGGCCTACTCGCCGCCGCGCACAATGACGACCATGACCAACGCTCCACTCCGCCTCACCGGCGATCCCGAAGCCGATCAACTGCTGACCGATGACGACAATGCCCTGCTGATCGGAATGGTGCTCGACCAGCAGGTGCCGATGGAGAAGGCGTTCAGCGGCCCACTGGTGATCGCGCAACGCATGGGTGGCCGCTTGGACGTGGCCAAGATCGCGGCAATGAGCGAAGACGAGTTCGTAGCGCTGTGCTCGCAGCGACCGGCGATCCACCGATTCCCAGCGGCCATGGCAACGCGGATCCAGCGGATCTGCCAGGTGCTGACCGAAGATTACGACGGCCAGGCGGCGAACATCTGGAAGCATGCCCGGTCCGGCGACGAGGTCAAAGCCAACTTGGCACAGCTGCCCGGCTTCGGCCAGGAGAAGGCCGCGATCTTCACAGCGGTGCTCGGCAAGCTGCGCGGTGTCACACCGGACGGCTGGCGTGCAGCAGCCGGCTATTACGGTGAGCCCGGCACCTTCCGTTCGGTCGCCGATATCGTCGACAGCGACTCGCTGCAGAAGGTGCGCGAGACCAAGAGGTCTGTGAAGGCGGCCAAGAAGGCATCAGCCGAATGAGGAGTGTGGCCCAAAATAGTCCGGCTGTCGAGCGAGTCCACCCGCCCGGCGCGGTCATGAAGTTGGTCAACCCGCTGATGCGCCGCATCTTGACCTCTCGTTTTCGTGGCAAGTTGGGCAATTCGGTGTTGGTCCTGCACTACATCGGCCGCAAGTCGGGCAATTGGTACGACGTTCCGGTCGGCTATCACGACATCGCAGGACAACTCAGTCTGCTGACCAACAGCGCATGGCGGGTCAACTTCCGGAACGGTCGTGCACTCGAGGTGACACTCCGCGGCGAGCGACGGCCGGCGTACGCAACACTGATCGAGGATCCTGCAACGGTCGCCGCGACATACCGCACCATGATCGAGCAGCTCGGCCTGAAGGCAGCCCAGCGACGCTTGGGCATCCGGATCAATGTGGATCGGGTGCCGACCGAGGACGAGCTTGCCGACATGGTGCGACGTTCCGGCCTCTCGATTGTCGAGGTACGCGTCGAAGGGCGTCCAGCCGACGGAAATCCGGCGTCGGAATAACGATGATCAAGAAGGCTGAGCCGACTGCGGTCGCCGACGTCAGGCGCAGCCGGCCCTATCACGCGCTCGTCGGCATCGGACTGGTGAGTTACGGGCTGCTGCATCTGGTGCTGGCCTGGATTGCCGTCCAGCTCGTGGTCGGGAGGCGTGGTGATGCGTCGGGCGAAGGTGCGTTTCGTGAGTTGCGAGAGCAGCCGCTCGGCGATGTGCTGCTCTGGATCATGGCCGCCGGACTCTTCACTCTTACCGTCTGGCAAGCGGTCGAAGCCACCATCGGACGCGATCAGCCAAGTCGAGACGGCCGCTTGCGGCGTCGTTTGACCTCGGCCGGGCGCGCCATTGTCTACTTCGCCTTGGGTTCGCTGGCCGTAGCAGTCGCGACTGGCTCCGCATCGAGCTCAAGCGAGGGTGAGGAGACATTCACCGCGAGGCTGATGGGCATTCCGTTCGGGCGGGTACTGGTGGCGGTGGTCGGCGCAGTGGTAATAGGCATCGGGGTTGCCCAGATAGTGAAGGGCGTCAAGCAGAACTTCACCGAGGACCTGGACCGGGGCGCACCGCCTGTGCTGCTGCGGCTGGGCACGGTCGGCTACTGCGCCAGGGGAGTGGCACTCGGCATCATCGGTGTCCTCTTCGGCTGGGCCGCGATCAGCTATGACCCAAAGAAGGCGGGTGGGCTGGACGATGCGCTCGCGACGATCCGGGACCAACCGTTCGGCTCAGTACTGCTCATGATCATGGCCGTCGGGCTAGCGTGCTTCGGGATCTACTGCTTCTTCTGGGCCCGAATGGCACGTTATTGACTCTGGAACTGGCGCCGCAGCCTCGGGGGTGCCTTGATCAACCATGAATCGGTGATCAGCTCGCGTAACTCCTCATGATCAACTTCAGCGAGGTCCACCAGGACAACGGGCCATCCGGCGTAGTGCGGGGTCGTGAAGAAGGCCCTCAGGTTCTAGGTCAGCAGGGCTTCCTTCTCACCCATGTCGGAGACAAACACCACCAGGCCGCCTTCGGCCTCAGTCCGGAGTCGCAGGAATCCTTTGCCGCCAACCTTGTAGCCGGGCGCCTGATACCACTGTTCCTCGGTTGTGCCGGGGAGCGACAGGGCGATCGCACGTACGTCTTCTTCGGTGGCCACTGGTCGTCAGTTGTTCGAAGCGATCTGGATCAGGTTGCCGCAGGTGTCGTCGAAGACCGCCGTCGTGACCGGGCCCATCTCCGTCGGCTCCTGGATGAACTTAACCCCGAGCGCGCTCAACCGATCGAACTCGGCCTGCACGTCATCGACAGCGAACGAGGTGTACGGGATGCCGTCGGCGACGATCGCGCTCTTGAACGGCTTCACCGCCGGGTGATCATCGGGCTCCAGCAACAGCTCAACGCCGTCGGGATCCTCCGGTGAGACGACGGTCAACCACTTGAACTCGCCGACCGGGATATCGGTCTTCTTTTCAAAGCCCAGCGTCTCGGTGTAGAACTTCAACGCCTTGTCTTGATCGTCGACGAAGACGCTTGCGAGGTTGATCTTCATGTCTTCTCCTTAGGGCGCCACCGCTCGGCAATGCGATCCAGTGGTGCGGTGTCGAGGTAATGCAACTTATAGCGGCCGTCCCTGCGGGTGTGCACCAGACCGGCTGCCTCGAGCACATCGAGGTGCTGTGAGATCGCCTGCCGCGAGGAGGAGATCTGGTGCCTCATGATCAGCCGATTGCAGATCTCGAAGAGGGTCTGGCCGTCGCGATCGGCCAGCTCGTCAAGAATCTTGCGTCGGGTGGGATCGGCCAGGGCTTTGAATACATCGCCCATAACAGCCATGATAGGCAAGTATCTACTTGCCTATCAACCCCTGTATCGCACGCAGTTGGGCAACTCCGGCGCGACGTACGATCTCCCATGTGAGCAGCCGATCCGCCGCGGAGCAGCACCTGCGCGACCTCGCGAGGCTGCGCCGGGTACGCGACCGGATGGACCGGGAGTACGCGCAGCCGCTGGACGTCGAGGCGCTCGCCCGCAGCGTGCACATGTCGGCCGGACACCTCAGCCGCGAGTTCAAGCTCGCCTACGGCGAGTCGCCATACGGCTACCTGATGACGCGGCGCATCGAGCGTGCGATGGCACTGCTGCTTCGTGGCGACCTGAGCGTCACGGAGGTCTGTTTTGCGGTCGGCTGCTCGTCGCTGGGCACCTTTAGCACACGCTTCACCGAGCTGGTCGGTGTGCCGCCCAGCACCTACCGACGCCAGGCGCCACGCGCGACGGCGGGGATACCGCCATGTGTCGCAAAAAAGGTAAGCCGACCGATCAGGAATCGAGAAGCGCCGGCCACCGAGCTGCAGCTAGCGTGACCGCCATGGACATCACTATTTATCAGGCCTACCTTCCGCACGACGACCCGGACGCATCCCTGGCCTTCTATCGCGACACGCTCGGCTTCGAGGTCCGCAACGACGTCGAATATCAGGGCCTGCATTGGATCACGGTCGGCCCCGCTAACCAGCCGGGCACGTCGATAGTGCTGCATCCGCCGGCGGCCGATCCCGGAATCACCGACGACGAGCGCCGCACCATCGCCGAGATGATGGCCAAGGGCACTTACGCCGGCATCAACCTGGCCAGCAAGAATCTTGACGACACCTTCGACCAGCTGCAGGCCCGCGGTGCCGAGGTCGTCCAGGAACCGACAAACCAGCCGTGGGGGATTCGCGACTGCGCCTTCCGCGATCCGGCCGGCAACATGATCCGAGTCTTCGAGGTGCGCTGAGCCGTGCGGCGATCGCAGCCACGGCCCTGCGCACGATGCCGGCGGCCGCCAACGCGGCTCCGCCTAACAGACGAACAGATGGAGACACGATGAGCACGCCCACAATGACGAACACGAAATCACCTCCCCATCACATCGCCGACACCCACGATCTGATTCGCGTGCACGGCGCGCGGGAGAACAACCTGAAAGATGTCAACGTCGAGATCCCGAAGCGCCGGCTGAGCGTGTTCACGGGCGTCTCCGGCTCGGGCAAAAGCTCCTTGGTGTTCGACACCATCGCCGCGGAGTCGCAGCGGCTGATCAACGAGACCTACAGCGCCTTCGTGCAGGGTTTCATGCCGACGCTGGACCGGCCCGAGGTCGACATGCTCGACGGGCTGACGACGGCGATCATCGTCGACCAGGAGCGGATGGGCTCCAACCCTCGCTCCACCGTCGGCACCGCCACCGACGCTAACGCGATGCTGCGCATCCTGTTCAGCAGGCTCGGGCAGCCGCACATCGGCCCGCCCACGGCCTTCTCGTTCAACGTACCGAGGCGGACCGCCACTGGGTCGATGACCGCCGACACTGGACAGCGGCTCGTGGTACGCAACGCCATCTACCACGGCGGCATGTGCCCGCGCTGCGAGGGCATGGGCTCGGTCACTGACTTCGACCTGACCGCACTGTACGACGACAACTTGTCGCTCAACGAGGGCGCCCTCAAGATCCCCGGCTACAGCATGGACGGCTGGTACGGCCGCATCTTCAGCGGTAGCGGCTACTTCAACATGGACAAGCCGATCAGGAAGTTCACCAAGAAGGAACTGCACGACCTGCTCTACCGCGAGCCGACCAAGATCAAGGTCGAGGGGATCAATCTGACCTACGAGGGCGTGATTCCGAGGATCCAGAAGTCATTCCTGTCCAAGGATGTCGAGGCGATGCAGCCGCACATCCGCGCCTTCGTGGAGCGGGTGGTGACGTTCCAGACCTGTCCCGACTGCGGGGGCACCAGACTGAGCCAGGAGGCCCGATCGTCGAAGATCAAAGGCAAAAACATCGCCGATTTGTGCGCGATGCAGATCAGCAACCTGGCCGACTGGATCCGAGCCCTCGACGAGCCGTCTGTGGCCCCGCTGCTCACCGGGCTGCAGCACCTGTTTGACTCGTTCGCGGAGATCGGGTTGGGCTACCTCTCCCTCGACCGGCCAGCGGGCACGCTGTCCGGTGGAGAGGCCCAGCGCACCAAAATGATCCGCCACCTCGGCTCATCGCTCACCGATGTCAGCTATGTCTTCGACGAGCCCACGATCGGCCTGCATCCTCATGACATCGAGCGGATGAACAAGCTATTGGTGCAACTGCGGGACAAGGGCAACACCGTGCTCGTCGTGGAGCACAAGCCGGAGACGATCGCGATCGCGGACCACGTCGTCGATCTGGGCCCCGGTGCCGGAACCGCTGGTGGCGAGGTGGTCTTTGAGGGCACCGTCGAGGGCCTGCGTGCCAGCGGCACGATCACCGGGCGACACCTGGATGACCGGGCTTCCCTGAAGCCGTCGATGCGTACGCCGTCGGGGGTGCTGGAGGTGCGGGGCGCCAATGCCCACAACCTGCAGAACGTCGATGTCGACATACCGCTGGGCGTCCTGGTGGTGGTGACCGGGGTGGCCGGGGCGGGAAAGAGCTCGCTGATCCAAGGTTCGGTGTCTGGCCGGCACGGAGTGGTGTCGATCGATCAGACCGCGATCCGCGGCTCGCGGAGGAGCAACCCGGCGACCTACACCGGACTGCTCGACCCGATCCGCAAGGCGTTCGCAAAGGCCAACGGCGTGAAGCCGGCGCTGTTCAGCGCCAACTCCGAGGGCGCCTGCCCCACCTGCAACGGAGCCGGCGTCATCTACACCGAGCTGGGATTCATGGAGACCGTCGCCACCACATGCGAGGAGTGCGAGGGGAAGCGGTTCCAGGCATCTGTGCTCGAGTTCCACCTCGGCGGCCGCGACATCAGCGAGGTGCTCGCGATGTCGGTGACCGAGGCGGAGGAGTTCTTCGGCGCTGGCGAGGCGCGTACGCCGGCCGCGCACGCCATCCTCGACCGGCTCGCCGACGTCGGACTGGGCTACCTCAGCCTCGGCCAGCCGCTCACTACGCTCTCCGGCGGCGAGCGGCAACGGCTCAAGCTGGCCACCAATATGGCCGATAAAAGCAGCGTCTACATCCTCGACGAGCCGACCACCGGCCTCCACCTTGCCGATGTCAAGCAGCTGCTCGGCCTGCTCGACCGGCTCGTCGACTCCGGGAAGTCGGTCATCGTGATCTCGCACCACCAGGCCGTTATGGCGCACGCCGACTGGATTATCGACCTCGGCCCCGGCGCCGGCCATGACGGCGGCCGGATTGTCTTCGAGGGCACACCGGCCGACCTCGTCGCGGCCCGCTCCACCCTCACTGGCGAGCATCTCGCGGCATACGTGGGCAGCTGACCGAGGCGCCGCGAACAGTGAGACCGGTACAGTGCCGAGGCGCGGGATTCTGGCGCGCCGGTTGGCTCGCTTACAGCAACCTGCTGATCAGGCCGTAGTCCCTGGCATCCTCAGCGCTCAGGACGCGGCCGGACCGGAGGTCTTCCTCCACGAGCGCCCCCGCTCGCCCGCTCACCGCCGCGATGCGCTCGACAAGCTGCGCGACGGCGTGCTCATGTTCCTCGGCCTGCCTGGCCACGGTGGTTGCAGATCCCTGGGCCGACGCGTCCGGCAGGGCGAGGACAAAGGTCGCGTGCCGGTGCGCGGCTCGCTCCGATGCCGCACACAAAACCGCGAGGGCCGGGGCCGAGAGGGTCCCGGTGACCACCGCATGTACCTGCGCACGGGTGAGGTCCACCGCCGCGGCGAGAACCAGCGACGCGGCCAGGTCGGAGTCCCTACACGATAGATGTAGTTCGATCGGACGGGTGAGGTCGGTGCGGTCGAGAAGCAGCAGCTGCGCTGACACCCGCTGAGCCATCTTTGCGTCCAAATTGCCGATTACCAGGATGACACGCTGCTCGAGCAGCAAGTCGATGATGTGTCGGTCGGCCCAGTTTGGGTCGGGCTCCTCCCAAGTAGGCAGGATTGGTGCCGGAGGCGGAGGGTGTGGACGTGATGGCTCCGTGGGCGTCTGGGGCGGGTGATAGGGCGGTTGATGCGGCCGGCGGGGCACTTCAGGAGGCCAGGGCCAGGTATCGGTCGCGGTGCTGGGCGACCAGGGATTGGGCATCGTACGTTCCTCAGAGGTCTGTTCGTCCAGCGTGCGTCACTGGCTGGAGAAACGGAAGGGTGCGTGTCGAGCACGTCCAACGGTTCCGCACTGGCGGCACTTGGACACGGTCATCCTGTGGCACGCATCGTTCCGGTCGGCGTACCCACGAAGCTTGAACGGCTCATCGCGAATGGCAAGGTGGCGCCTGCCCGCCGCGAGCGCCAGCCGCTGCCTCACATCGCGGCTGACCTACGTAGAGATGGCAGCCGCATTGGCGATGGCAGAACGCCAAGAACGGCTGTGATCAGCCGAGCACGAGGAGGTGTGGACCAGCTTCACCGACATCTGGCCAGATCTTGACGTTGTCGAGGTGACTGCCGAACTCGTCGCCTCAGCCGCAGCTCTCACACGCCCATTGGCGCTTCGGCGCTACGACGCAATGCACTGCGCGGCAGCCGTCACCGTCGACGATCCTGAACTCGTATCTGTTCCGGGCGACCGACGCCTGCTCGACGCCTGGCGCGGGATTGGTATTGCCGTGGTGAACACATTGGGGTAAGGCAGGCCCTTTGCGACGTACTCGCTACAACCCAGTTGTCCGATAAGAGACATTATGCCAAAAGGCCGAGCTCGACAGTTCAACGATGATTGGGGTCCTCCCCCGCTTCGTCGGATGGCATGTGCGAACCGAGGTGTCCGGCTCCGAAGATTTGGCTCGCTGCCACACTGGACTCTCAGAGCACGTTCGAAGGAGTCTGACAGTGAGAGCATCCATCTCGCTAGGCCGCATCGCTGGCATCAAGGTCGGGATCAACGCCAGTGTGTTTCTCATCGTTGCCATTTTGGTTGTTGGGCTCGCGACCGGGCAGTTGCCTTCCGCGTATCCCGGCCGTGGCATCGGCGCCTACGTGATCGCGGCCATCGTTGCCGCGCTGCTGTTCCTCGCTTCGCTGCTGGCTCATGAACTGGCGCACTCAATCGTCGCTCGCCGCAACGGAATCGAGGTGGAGAGCATCGTGCTGTGGCTCCTTGGCGGAGTTGCACAGCTCAAGGGCGAGGCGAAAACACCTGGCGCGGACTTCCGCATCGCCATCGTGGGCCCACTGACCAGCTTGGTGTTGGCGATCGTCTTCGGACTCGCCGCAGTGGGGGCCACGTCGCTGGGCACCGCCGGGCTGTCGTTTGGTGTGTTGGTGTACCTCGCCGCAACCAATGCGCTGCTCGCGGTGTTCAACCTCATCCCCGCCGCGCCGCTGGACGGCGGCCGAGTGTTGCGAGCGGCATTGTGGCACTTCCGGGGCGACCGGCACGCAGCCGCGGTGAACGCCGCTCGCGCAGGCAGGATTCTCGGCTTCATCATGATCGCCCTCGGGGCGCTGCAGCTCGTCACCGGTCGTGGATTCAACGGCGTGTGGCTTGCGCTGATCGGTTGGTTCGTGGTTAGCGCTGCCACAGCCGAGGAGCAACAGGCACGGCTGATTGGGCGCCTCGCCGGCATCAGAGTGGGCCAGCTCATGACGGCGCGACCCACTGTTCTCGACGGTGGCCTCACCGTGGACGATTTCATAGCCCAAGTCGCCCTGACTTATCGGTATTCCACTTATCCGCTGGTTGATGCTTTCGGTCGGCTCACTGGGCTGGTGACCCTCAATCGCGTACGCGCCGTGCCGCCCGAAAGTCGTGCCACAACTCGCTTACAGGAGATCGCCTGCCCGCCGGGCGAGGTCCCCACGGCGCGCCCAGAGGATCCGATCGTCGAGCTTCTGGAGCGAATGCATGGCTGTGCCGATGGCCGCGCCGTAGTCGTCGACAACGCCGGTGTAGTAGTTGGCGTAGTGTCGGCAAGCGACGTCGCCCGTTCACTCCAGCTGGCCGACATACGCTCCTTCGATCCCTACCCGACACCCTCTGGAGCTGACCTGACAGCGATGACCCCCCCTCCGGGGGGCCTATTCCGCCGCTGACTTGCACCGCTCAGAGAGCTAACTGGGGGCCCGGCCTGGGACGCTAGCCAGGTGCAGGGAGTCCTCCTTGGTTTCGCCACCATCGGCGCCGTCATCGGCCTCGGCATTTTGCTCGCCCATCTTCGAGTTCTCGATGCGGACAGCCAGTCGCTGCTGGTCCGGCTGTCGTTCTACGTCGCAAGTCCAGCGCTCATGATCACAGTGCTGAGCGAGGCGGACATCTCCCGGGTCTTCTCGGCCAACTTGCTGGGCTCTGTTAGCAGTGTCGTGGTTGCTGCGTCTGTTTATCTGCTGTTGGCCCGTTTGGTGTGGCGCCGCACGGCGGGAGACACCGTGATCGGGACCTTCGCCACCGCGTATGTGAACGCCGGCAACCTGGGCCTGCCGATCGCCGCGTACGTGCTTGGCGATGCCTCCTTTATCGCGCCCATGCTGCTCACCCAACTGCTGGTCCTGCAACCAATCGGCTTGGCCATGCTCGACATGGTGACGTTCCGAGGCCGATCATCCATTACACGCTGGCAGCAAATCCTGCGCATCTTTAGCCGCATTGTGCGAAATCCGTTGACTGTCGGCTCCCTGGTGGGGTTGATGCTCTCGGTGTCCGGACTGCGGCTCCCGGCTCTCATTGCTGACCCGCTGCACCTGGTCGCAGGCATGGCCGTGCCAGCCATGCTGCTGGCCTACGGTGTCTCGCTCCGATTGGGTCCGCTGCCGGGGGCAGGTGAACCACCTGTACAGGTCGCCTCCATTGTGGCGTTGAAGCTCCTCGTCCAGCCGAGCTGTGCCTATCTCGCTGCCAGACTGCTGGGCCTGGATGGGTTGGACCTCCTGGCAGTCACGGTGATCGCAGCACTGCCGACCGCACAGAACGTGTTCACACTCGCCGTTCGTTACAACGCGGGGATCATCTTGGCGCGCGACGCCATCTTTCTCTCCACAGTCCTCTCCGTGCCGGTCCTAATCGTCATCGCGGCGTTGCTGAGCTGAGGGTGGTGTAACCATGGCGACGGCTCATGGCAGATTATTACGTCATCCACAAGAAGTGCCGCGCGCTGATTCTTACTTCCAAAGAAGCCTCAAGTGCGCAGGAACTCAGCCACCCTCGGCGCCAGTACCTCCGGCGACACTACGTGGCCCTGCCCCTCGATGACGCGATGATTTGCCAGCCGGAAGAAGGGCCGCCAGTCGCCGGCTCACTTCCATCATGGACGGTGGGCTCTCGCCGCCGACAAGGACGAGCCCCGGTTGGGTGGCTCGTGGTGCGAGATCTTCTGGGATGGCGCCACCGCGGGCGATGTCGCCCATTACCGCTGAGTCGTACGCGAGCGTCGGCGCGAGTGCGATCAGCTCCGGCCACCTCGGCGACTGACGCATCTCAGCGATCATGTCATCGGGCATCCCGGTACCGCGGAAGGTCATCTCAATCGCTTCGGCGCGCTTGTCCTGATCGAGCAGATCGCGGATTTCCAGGGCGAAGGCTCGCGCCGCGTCTTGAGCGGACTCGTCGTCGGGCGAGTAGGGCGGATCGTGGAGGACGAATCGCTCCACGGGGACGCCGGCCGCGACCGCGTGGAGCACCAGTGCCGCGCCTGAGGAGTGCCCGTAGAGGTGAGCCGAACCCCGGCCTCATTGATCAGCGCGGCTATGTCCTCGATCTCTCGATCGATGGCGTACGGAGCAGTGTCACCACTTTCGCCGCGGCCACGCCGGTCGTAGTTGATCGTCGCGAAGTACTCGCCGAACGCCTGAGCCGTGGAACGC
>JBKPAB010000277.1:0-7596 GCA_046726195.1 Actinomycetota bacterium | reverse complement strand
GGGTCAGCAGTTTGTCGACCTGCTGAGACGTTGCTGGCGTACGCGTGCGTACGGAGACTTCTGGTCGTACATGCTGCTCGCCGAAGGCGGCGTCGACATTGCCTGCGAGCCAGAGTTGGCGCTGCACGACATGGCGGCCTGTGCAATCATCGTGACCGAGGCGGGCGGCAAATTCACTGATCTTGACGGCCGTCCCGGCCCGCTCGGAACGGGCGGGTACGCCACCAACGGTCGGCTGCACGAGGCCGTCCTGCGGCAGCTCGCTCTCGACGACGGCGATGATCGTTATGATCGGTGATCATCCTCGCCGCTGACCCAGCGGCGGGCCCGCCCACCGCCGTTCTCGGCGTTCTGCTGGCCGCCGGAGCCGGGCGTCGCGCGGGCGGACCGAAGGCGCTACGGCTCGAGGCCGATGGCACGTCCTGGCTGGTGCGCTCGATCGCGGTGTTGCGCGACGGCGGCTGTGACGCCGTCATCGTCGTACTCGGTTCCGAAGCAGCACGTGCCCGGGACCTGATTGCGAGTTCCGCTCTTGCCACCGACCCCGCCATCACGCTGGTGGACGCGCCGGACTGGCAGCAGGGAATGGGCAGCTCCCTGCGCACCGGCCTGCTGGCTGCCAAGTCCGCGTCATGGCGGGCGGTCTTGGTGCACCTTGTCGATCTGCCCGACGTTACCGCCGAGGTGGTGCGCCGCCTGATCCAGCAAGCGCCCCCGGGCACTGCGTCGCTGGCCCGCGCCAGCTACCGCGGCCGATCCGGCCACCCGGTCTTGATCGGCCGCGACCATCTGGAATCAATCATGGTCGGTTTGATAGGAGACAGCGGGGCCAGGGATTATCTCGCACAGCATGGCGCTCATAGTGTGGAATGTGGTGATCTGGCCAGCGGCCAGGACCACGACACGTAGTGCCAATTTGAGCCGGTCGGACGTTGACTTCGACAAGCTCAGCCCACATTGGAAGGCGGGAGCGAAACAAGCTGTGTTGACTTCCGCCACACTCAGTCCGGCCGCGATCGGCGATGCGCTGCGGAGCACCGGTTACCTCCCGAGCGAGGGGTTGTCGACCGTCGTCTTCCTGGCTACCGCGATGAACCGGCCGCTGCTGCTCGAGGGCGAGCCTGGCACCGGCAAGACCTCCCTTGCCGAGGCCTGGGCAGCCGTCACGGGGGCCGAGCTCATCCGTCTCCAGTGCTACGAGGGCATCGAGGCAAGCCAGGCGCTCTACGACTGGGACTTCGCTCGGCAGATCTTGCACATCAGGGCGGTCGAGGCAGCCGCCGGAGATGATCTTGATGCCCGTGCGCTCGAGGAATCGCTGTTCGATGAGCGGTTCTTGCTGGAGCGCCCCATCCTGAAGGCGTTGCGATCATCCAATGCCGTATTGCTGATCGACGAGATCGACCGTGCCGACGATGAGTTCGAGGCCTTCCTGCTCGAGGTGCTGTCCACGTTCGCCGTCACTATCCCCGAGTACGGGGAGGTCAGAGCGGCAACCCCGCCGATGGTGGTGATCACCTCCAACCGAACCCGCGAACTGCATGATGCCCTTAAGCGGCGGTGCCTCTACCACTGGATTGACCATCCGCAACTCGCGCGCGAGATCGAGATCATCCGGACCAGATTGCCGGATGTGAGTGCTGAACTGGCCACCCAGGTGGCCTCCGCCGTGCAGCGGATCCGAGCCCGCGAAGACATCCTCAAGCCACCAGGCGTTGCCGAGAGTCTGGACTGGGCCCGCGCTCTGGAGCGCCTCGGGCGAGACCAGCTGGACGTCGCGTCCGCCGCGGAGACCCTGGGGGCTGTCCTCAAATATCAAGAGGACGCCGAGCGGGTCCGACGCGCCCTGGAAGCAATCCTCACTCGGTGACTCGGCTGTGACCGCCCCGACAGGACCCGCCCCTGACGAGCTGCTCGTCGGCTTCGCGAACGCGCTCCGGGAGGCAGGCATAGCCGTGACTGCAGACCGGACTCGTGCCTTTGTGGAGGCAGTCGCACTGGCTGGCTTCAATGATCGAGCGGCGACCTATTGGTCCGGACGAGCGACCCTATTGTCCTCGCTCGATGACAACGCGCTATACGACAGAGCCTTCACCGCCTGGTTCGCTGCCACCCCTCTGGAGTCCGAGCCGGTCAGCCGAGCACCGGCGCCGCGACAGCCGCAGGCCTCGCTGGGCGATGGGTCGGGCTTCGGCGACACCTCTAGGGAGGATCCCTTCGCAGTGCGCGCAAGTACCACCGAGGTGTTGCGCCGCCGTGACGTGGGAAGCCTCACCGAGCAGGAGCGAGCCCAGCTGGTGATGCTGTTTGACAGCCTCGACGTAGTGCCACCGCTGCGCCGGGCGCTGCGACAAAGGCCGCATCATCGCGGCTCGGTGGACCTGCGGCGTACGCTGCGCGCCCAGCTGCGCGCCGGCGGCGAGCTGGCCCAGCTCCGCCGCAGACGGCCCGGCCTACGACGCCGGCGGCTCGTCATGCTGATCGACATATCCGGCTCGATGCAGCCGTACGCGGACTCCCTGCTCCGGCTGGCGCACCAGATCGTGCGTGCGATGCCCAACCAGGCGGAGGTATTCACCATCGGCACCCGTCTCACCAGGATCAGCGCAGCCCTCCGAGTGCGGCAAGCTGACGAAGCACTAGCTGCGGTGGGGCGACTCGTGCCCGACTGGTCCGGAGGCACTCGGTTAGGCGAGGTCATCGGCGCGTTCCTGAACCGCTGGGGACGCCGAGGAATGGCGCGGAGCGCAGTAGTGGTGATCGCCAGTGACGGCTGGGAGCGTGGCGACGCCCGCTTGCTCGGTGAGGAGATGCGCCAGCTCCGGCTGCTCGCGTACGCGGTGATCTGGATGAATCCGCATCGAGGAAAGGCGGGGTACGCTCCGATCCAGACCGGTATCCAAGCCTGCTTGCCTCACCTTGATCGGATGGTGGCGGGGCACTCGCTGGCCACCTTCGCTGAACTTCTGGAGGTACTCGCCGATGCGTGAGGAGCGCACGGATGCGTGATGTCCTCAGTGACCTGCTGGCCTGGTGGCGGGCAGGCGAGACCGTCGGTATGGGCACTGTCGTCGGTACCTGGCGTTCTGCGCCCCGGCAGCCCGGAGCCGCGATGTTGGTTGGACCCGATGGCTCGGCTGTGGGATCGGTCTCGGGAGGCTGTGTGGAGTCTGCGGTCTACGCGCTTGCCCAAGAGGTGATCAATGACGGCCACCCCGTGCTGGAGCGCTACGGCGTCAGCGACAACGACGCCTTCGCTGTCGGCCTGACCTGCGGCGGGATTCTCGACGTCTTCGTTGAGAAGGTGTCGCAGCAAACCTTCCCCGAGCTCGCCAATGTTGCGGCCGACATTGAGGCCGGCCGCCCCGTTGCCGTCGCCACGGTGGTCGAACACCCAGACGCCACAAGGCTGGGCATGAGGATGATCATCCGCCCGGCTGAAGACTCCCCTATCGCCGGCTCGTTGGGTAGCCCGCGGGCCGACGCCGCTGTCGCCGACGATGTCCGCGGCCTGCTGGCGACAGGCAAAACCGAGCTACTCGCTTATGGTCCGGAGGGTCAGCGGCGCGGCGAAGGGATGCGCGTTTTCGCGGCCAGCTACGCACCCCGGCCTCGGATGCTGGTGTTCGGGGCCATCGACTTTGCAGCCGCTGTTGCTCGGCTCGGAAGTTTCCTGGGATACCGAGTGACTGTGTGCGACGCGCGACCTGTGTTCGCGACCAGGTCCAGGTTCGCCGATGCAGACGAGGTGATCGTCGACTGGCCTCACCGCTATTTGGCAGCAGAGGTCGACGCTGACCGGATCGATTCCCGCACAGTCATTTGTGTGCTCACCCACGACCCGAAGTTCGATGTACCGGTCTTAGAGATTGCGCTTCGCCTACCGCATGTCGGCTATGTCGGCGCAATGGGGTCACGGAAGACCCATGAGGAGCGTCTCCAGCGGCTGCGCGAAGCAGGGCTCACTGATGCTGAGATCGGACGACTCTCAAGCCCGATCGGCCTTGATCTCGGCGCGCGTACACCGGAGGAAACCGCCGTCTCGATCGCCGCAGAGATCGTCAGCCTGCGCTGGGGCGGCCACGGCAGCCGTCTTACGGAGCTGACCGGCCGCATCCACCACTCCGCATCTTGAGCCTCGGGCCTCAAGACCCAGGTCGTATGGCCCGGCTGTACCCAGCTCCTTCACGCTGTACACAGCGGGCACGCCATGTACAGCGCCAAGATCCCACGCAGCGTGGGATGTTGCCGCCAATCCGTGCCGCCGGATGGGCCTCGCCCCGGAGTTTCCATGATCATCTCGGGGAGTTACATTTGCCTCCTAGGCCGGCACCGTCGCCAGCCAGTCGCGCATTCAGGCGCTCCGGGGGCGACAGTCCATCCGAAAGGGAGTGGCGTATGCGAATTTCAGTAGCTGTCGACGGAGTCACCTATACAGATGACGTCGAGCCGCGAACACTTCTGGTGCAGTATCTGCGATACGGGCTAGGCAAGGTCGGCACGCTGGTCGGATGCGACACAACCAATTGCGGTAGCTGCACCGTCCACCTCAACGGGCTGAGTGTGAAATCGTGCACGGTGCTCGCCGTCCAGGCCGACGGATGCGAGGTGACCACTATCGAGGGTCTTGCCAGCGATGGGGAGCTGCATCCGATGCAGCAGGCCTTCCATGAGAACCACGCACTGCAGTGTGGGTTCTGTACCCCGGGAATGATCATGCAAGCCGTGTCGCTGCTGAAGGAGAATCCCGATCCGTCTGAGGAGGAGATTCGCGATGGGCTCGAGGGCAACCTGTGCCGGTGTACCGGTTACCAGAACATCGTGAAGGCCGTGCGCCAGGCAGCGGGGAGCCTGCAATGACCATCACAGAGGAATCTCGCGAAACCACCCCCGAGATTGGCCGCCCACGACTCCGCAAAGAGGATCAGCGGCTGATTACCGGCCGGACCCGGTTCACCGACAATCTCTCCGTCCCCGGCATGTTGTTCCTCGGCATGGTGCGCAGCCCCATCGCGCACGCGAAGATCACATCGATCGACGTGGCCCAGGCAAAGGCCGCACCCGGTGTCGTCGCGGTCTTCACGGGAGCTGATCTTGCCGACGACGTGGGCCCAATGCCGTGTGGCTGGCCGCTCTCGCCCGAGGACAAGGTTCCTGAGTACTACCCGGTGGCAAGGGAAGAGGTCAACTTCGCAGGCGAAATTGTGGCAGTGGTCGTGGCTCTGAGCGCCCAAGCTGCCCGCGACGCGACGGAGCTGGTCGATGTCGAGTACGAGGATGAGCAGGTTGTCCTCGATCTCGAAGCTGCCGCGGCTGGGGCTCCCTATGTCCATCCCGACTGGGGGACGAATGTTTCGACCCATTGGGTTTTCGACTCGGCCGAGGCGGGCACCGGTGGCGATGTCAAGGATGAGATCGAAAAGGCTCGCCAGGACGGCATCGTGCTGGAGCGGACCTTCCGGCAGCAGCGGCTGATTCCGGCCTTCATGGAACCGCGTTCGTTCCTGGTCGACCCGACCGGTGACCAGATCGTCTTCTGGTCCTCAACCCAGGTGCCACACTTTCTGCGCGTTTTCACTGCAATTGCGACAAACACCCCTGAACACAAGATCAGGGTGATAGCACCGGATGTCGGCGGCGGCTTCGGCGGCAAGTTGGAGGTCACGCCGGAGGAGTTCATTACCTTTACAGTGGCCAAGAAGCTGGGCAAGCCAGTCAAGTACACCGAAACCCGCAGCGAGTCCCTGCAGGGTGCCCACCATGGCCGAGATCAAGTGCAACGGTTGACGCTGGCCGCGACCAAGGAGGGCAAGGTCACCGCACTGCACGTCGACCTACTTGCCAATATGGGCGCCTACATGGGTCTGGTGGGCCCGGCCATTCCCATCCTCGGCGCGTACATGTACAACGCGATCTACAAGTTCGCCGCCTACCGCTTCGAGGTCAAGAACATATTGACCAACATGGTCCGCACTGATGCCTATCGCGGGGCTGGCCGCCCCGAGGCGACGTACGCCATCGAGCGACTCATGGATGATCTTGCAGTCGAGCTGGACATGGATCCCTTAGAGCTGCGGGCCAAGAACTGGATCACCGCCGAGGAGTTTCCGTTCACCACAGTGGCGGGGTTCGAGTACGACTCCGGCAACTACGAGGCAGCAACCGCAAAGGCCAAAGAGCTGTTCGACTACGACGGGCTGCGGGCGGAACAGGCCGAACGCCGTGCCCGCAAAGACCCCGTACAACTAGGGATCGGCATCTCGACATACACCGAGCAATGTGGGCTAGCGCCGTCGCGGATACTCGGAAGCCTGAACTACATCGCCGGCGGCTGGGAACACGCTGAGGTGCGCATGCTCCCCCTTGGCACCGTTGAGGTGGTTGTCGGAACCAGCCCTCACGGACAAGGACACGAGACAGCCTGGAGCCAAATCGTGGCCGACAAGTTGGGGGTGGCTTTTGAGGACGTGGAAGTGCTGCACGGCGACACCCAGATCGCTCAGCGCGGACTGGACACCTACGGCTCCCGATCACTTGTCGTCGGCGCGACCGCGGTGCTCAAGGCCGCCGACAAGGTAATCGAAAAGGCCAAGCCCATCGCAGCCCATTTTTTGGAGGCGAGCGAGGACGATCTTGAGTTCCGATCTGGCCACTTCTGGGTCAAGGGCACTGATACCGGCAAGTCGCTGGCTGAGATTGCCTTCGCCGCCCTGCAAGCGCACGTCTGGCCCGAGGGAATCGAGCCGAACCTGGACTCTACGGCGTCCTTCGACCCCGACGTCTACTCCTATCCGCATGGCACCCACCTGGCAGCCATTGAGGTTGACACCGAGACCGGAGCTGTGTCTATCCGCAAATATGTCGCCGTCGACGATATTGGGAAGGTGGTTAATCCGCTGATCGTCGATGGTCAGGTGCACGGTGGACTGACCCAAGGGATTGCGCAAGCTTTGTTCGAGGAAGCCGTGTACGACGATAACGGCACCCTGGTTACCGGATCATTCGTGGATTACCTGGTGCCGTCAGCGCCCGACCTGGTGGACTTCGTCACCGACCGAACCGAGTCTCCGGCGCTGTACAACGAGCTTGGCGCCAAGGGGGTTGGCGAGGCCGGAACGATCGCGTCCACTCCAGCCATCGTCAACGGCATCCTCGACGCCTTGCGTCCGTTTGGGGTTAAAGACATCGAAATGCCCTGTACACCGATGCGGGTCTGGAAGGCGATTCAGGGTGCACCACCGATGACGGAGGAAGCGGCCACGCCCGAGGAGGCCCAGCCTCACTTCGATGCCGAAGGAGGGCAGGCGTGATCAAATTGCGCGAGCGAAGCGAGCACCAGCCCCACCGGCGAGGTGTGTCATGATTCCGGCGGCTTTTGACTACAAGGCGCCGACCAGCCTGCACGACGCGCTGCAACTACTCGCAGAGGGCGGCGACGATGCCAAGATCATCGCCGGTGGGCAGAGCCTGCTGCCGGTGATGAAGCTCCGGCTCGCGGCACCCGAACTGCTGATCGACTTGGCCAAGATCGATTCGCTTAAGGGAATTCGAGACGACGGCGACGCGATCATCATTGGGGCGATGACCCCACACTTC
>JBKPAB010000276.1:0-37431 GCA_046726195.1 Actinomycetota bacterium | reverse complement strand
GAAGAGGCCAAGTTCGCGGCGATCGTCGATGATGTTGCTGCGCGTCACGAAGAGGGCCAGCCGGTCCTCATCGGCACCGCGTCGGTCGCAAAGTCTGAAATCTTGTCTGGGTTGCTGAGGCGCGCCAGGGTCAAGCATGAGGTGCTCAACGCCAAGCAGCACGAGCGTGAGGCTGCCATCATCGCCATGGCCGGCGCCAAGGGAGCAGTCACGGTCTCAACGAACATGGCCGGACGCGGAACCGACATCATCTTGGGTGGTAACGCCGAGTTCCTGGCCGACAAGCACCTCCACGATTCCGGCATTGACGCGCTCGAGAATTCCGAAGAGTACGAGAAGCGCTATCCCGAGCTCCTGAAGGAACTGGAGAAACAGACTCAAGCCGGACACGATGAGGTCGTTGAGCTTGGCGGGCTCTACGTCGTGGGGTCGGAACGGCACGAGTCACGCCGGATCGACAACCAATTACGTGGCCGGTCGGGTCGGCAAGGCGATCCTGGGGAGAGCCGGTTCTACCTGTCTCTCGGTGATGACCTGATGCGGCTGTTCAAGTCCGACATCGTCGACTGGGTGCTACAGGCGCTCAAGATGCCCGATGACGTGCCCATCGAGAACAAGCGCGTCACAGCTTCCATCGCCAGCGCGCAGAGCCAGGTCGAAGCGCAGAACTTCGAAATCCGCAAGAACCTTCTTAAGTACGACGACGTGCTGAACCGCCAGCGTCATGCGGTCTATAGCGATCGGCGCAAAGTGTTGGAGGGCGCCGATGTCGAGCCGCGACTCCGAGCGACCGTCGACACGGTGGTCGAGCAGTACGTTCTTGGGGCGACTGAAGGGTTTACCGAAGACTGGGACCTGGAACAGCTGTGGAGCAACATGAACACGCTCTATCCGGTGTCTCTGGTCCGCGCCGAGTACGAGGAGCGCGACGACCTCGACCGGCAGATGCTGATCGATGATTTCAAGGCTGATGCTCAAGCCGCGTACGACAAGCGCGAGGAGAGCCTTGGCGAGGAGGTCATGCGAGAGCTCGAGCGTCGGGTGTTGCTGACGGTCCTGGACCGCAAGTGGCGCGAGCACCTCTATGAAATGGACTACCTCCGCGAGGGCATCGGCCTGCGAGCCATGGCGCAACGCGATCCGTTGGTCGAGTACCAACGCGAGGGCGGCGACATGTTCAACGCCATGATGGAGGCCTTCATGGAGGAGGTCGTGGGCTACATTTTTCACCTTGAGGTCGAGGTCCAGGAGGCGCCGGCGGTCGGCGTCGTCACCGACTCCGACGGCCAGGCGGTCCGGATCGGCGCGAGGCGGACCCAGGCTGGCGCTCGGAACGGTCACGACCGAGCAGGTCGGCACCTTGTGGAGTCCGGGCCGGACCCGGACGGGCCAGGCGTGGCCGTGCACTCAGTCGGAGATGAGGAGCCTGAGCCCGCTGCCGTGGGCGAGGAACGGACTGCGGCCCGGCCCCAGGTCAAGGCCAAGGGCCTGGCGGGCCAGGGCGGCGCGCGCGCTCCTCTGAGCTATTCCGCCCCAGGTGAGGACGGCTCCGTGAAAACCGCCAAGGAGGCGGCGAGCAAAGCCGCCAACCCGTACGCGAACGTAGGCCGCAACGCACCTTGTCCCTGCGGCTCGGGCAAGAAATTCAAAATGTGCCACGGGCGGCCAGGTGCCGCCTAGTGGGCTGTAGCGGCCCGGACGCATCACGTTGCGCGATGCCGGAGTTGTCAGCGATGCCCATGGGCTCATGAATCGCGCGCGCAGACTCGCAATCACGGCGGCGGCCGTCGCAGTGCTTGGCGTCAGTGGGGTGGGCGCAGCGTGCAGCGGGACCGACTCGCGACCAGTGACAGCCACATCCATCGCTGCGAGTTCTGCAGCGCCGACAGCGACGCCTTCCCCGCCCGAGACGCCGAACCGGCGTCCCCAGGCGACCGACCCGCTGACCGGCGGCGAGGTCAACAATCGCGGGGTGATCGCGGCCAAGGTGGAGAACATCACAGCTGCCCTGCCCCTGGTGGGTTTGAGTCAGGCTGACATCACCTTCATCCAAGAGGTCGAGGGCGGTCAGACGCGCCTAATAGCGGTCTACCACTCGAGATTCCCCAAGCGGCTAGGGCCGATTCGTAGTGCCCGGAGCACCGACGTGCAGCTTTTGCCGCTGTTCGGCAGACCCGGATTGGTCTACTCGGGAGCCAATTCCTCAGTGCAGCGCAAGATTGACCGGGCCTCCATCGTGCCGATCCCACGCTCGACCCGCGACCGGAGCCGAGCGGCGCCACACAACGTTTTCGTGGATCTGGCGGCCATCGCCGAACCGAGCAGGCTACCCGCGGCCACCTCGATCGGCTGGACGTTCGACGACGCCGTATCGCGCGGCCCTCAAGCCACGTCGGTCATGGTGCGCGTCGGGCGGGACACTTTTAGCTTCGGCTATTCCTCGGGTCGATATACGGTCCGGTGGAATGGATCCAGGTACGCCGACGGAGACAGTGGCACGATCACCAAAACCGACAACGTCGTGATCATGAGTGTGAGCAACCATCCCGACGGCAACCGCGACGTACTGGGCGCACCATCGGTGCAGTCCGACACCGTGGGCAACGGTGCGTTGATCATCTATCGCGACGGGAGAAAGATCGTCGGCCAGTGGAGACGTGCGAAAGTGTCCGCGCCGCTTCGCTTCACCGACAAGTCTGGCGAGTTGATCCCACTTAGGCCTGGCCAGACGTGGGTTGCGCTTGCTGGGTAATCACCGCGTGGTCGAATCTCGGAGTCTGAACGCGTACGTTTTCCACCAAATGTCGCCACATGGTCGCCTCCACGGCCGAATGTGCGTACGTTTCCGACCAGAAGTGCGAAGACGCTCAGCCCTAACCGAGCCGATCGTGGACCGCCTGCGTCGTCCGCTCACACCGGTTGGCTGGTGGCGTCCCCAAGTTCTGAGTCTTCCTTGGGACCCATCTGATGGGGAATGATCGGGCCATGCCGTGGCAGCGTCAGCAATTCGCGGTCGATCCGGTCGCCGTCGGTCGCAGTGAGTGTGAGGCGTGGGTTGGGTACTACCATCGCGACTGGCCGCGCATGCTGGCGGGGCTGCTCGGGATGGTACGGCACGGCTTTGCGCTGGGACCATTCGGAAACCTGAAGGCGGCTTGGCACGTCCTGCGTGGGAGCCAGGCATGGGCGCCATATCCAGATAATGACCCAGAGGCCGCGCGGCGACACATGACACGGCTCTTCCGAATGGCGAAGAAGGCCGGCCGGCTGGGCGGCGATCCGCGAACTGCCGCCGAGTTGGAGGTGGCTTGGTGGCACGCCCATCGGGAGCATCAGCATGATCCTCAGGTCACCGAGGAGGACCTGATCACTGCATTGGTCCGTCTCTACTGCCACGTCTACCAGGTGCAGCCGGCTGTTGTGCGGCGAGCGGCCGAGCTCAGGAGTAAGGCCATGGCTCTCTCGGACGCATGGGTCGCTGCGGGATGCCACCTCGACGATCCAACTCTTGTCCAGGAGCGGTTGGTACTGGAAGCGTCTTACGCCGCGTTGCGTGATGCCCAAACAGGTCAGAACCTAGTTGACCTATAGCTCAACTCGTCTTCGCCTTCGCGGGGTCGGGTCATGTGATATCGATGCCCGGGATGTTAAAGCCCAGGAGGCGGCAGAGGGCTGCGCCGAGTATGAACGGCCACAGGAGTACCGCCAGAATCGATAAGAGAATCCCCGAGAGGCTGGAGAGGTGGATGTTGTTGGTGAGCAGCGCCACGATGATGCCAACAACTATGTACCCCGAGGGCCAATACCAGTGCCTGCGAAACCACATACGATCAACCGCTTTTCGGAAGAGGACTAGGGACGGTCGCATTAATAGTGGCTTGAGTGAGATCTATATGTATGGATTGCTGGAAGTTTCTGGCTGCCCGGTAGAGCGAGTACGCCAGGTCAGCTGCTCGCAGAGCTTGAATTGCTCCTGCGGGAGACATGCCGCATTTCGGTGTGACGTCGGTTCGAACCGGATAAGTGAGGGTCATGGCCCCCTCTGTGATGATCTTCGCACCGGCTCCGCTGGTCACCGTCACCATCGAGCAACCCGCCGACGAGGTCGAGCTGCATATCCATCCGGGCGGTCAGGGCGTCTGGCAGGCACGAATGATCACTGCTCTGGACTGCGCCGTGACACTGTGCGCTTGCGTGGGCGGCGAGATCGGCCGGGTACTTGAACGGTTGATTGCCGACGAGGGCGTCACCCTCAAGGTCGTCCGTGCTGACACTGCTACCGGCTGGTACGTCCACGATCGGCGAGATGGCGAGCGCGTCGAGATCGCCGACCATCCCGGCCAGCCGCTTGCCCGGCACGACATCGACGAGCTATATGGGCTTGCGCTCGCCGAGGGCCTCCGGGCGGGCATCTGCGTGTTGAGTGGCCCCGCTGAGCCGTCGGTTGTGCCCCCGGATATCTACCGGCGCCTCGCGGCCGACTTGACGAACAACGGCGCACGAGTCGTGGCTGATCTGTCCGGCGACCACCTGGCCGCCGTGTGCGAAGGCGGCCTCTACCTGCTCAAAGTGGCCCACGACGAGCTGGTCAAGGATGGTCGGGCAGAGAATGACAGCAGGCAGGCGCTCGCGAAGGCGATCCAGACGTTGCATGACGAGGGCGCCGAATCGGTCGTCGTCTCGCATGCGGACCGCCCGTCGATCGCCTTGCTCGACGGCGAGCTGTACCAAGTGATCACGCCGAAGCTCGAAGCGGCCGACACCTTGGGCGCGGGGGACTCGCTGACCGCGGGAATGACTGCCGTGCTGGCCAAGGGCGGCGATCTAACCGACGCCGTGCGTACCGGCGCCGCCGCCGCGGCGATCAATGTCACCAGACACGGCCTGGGCTCGGGCCGTTCCGACGCAATCGCGGAACTAGTTCCTCGGGTGCGCATAGAACCGCTCAACGGGAAAGGGTGAGCTGCATGAGAACTCATCGAGTCCTGGTCACCAACGACGACGGCATCGCCGCACCAGGCATCCGATACCTCGCCCAGGCGGCCGTCGACCATGGCTTCGATGTCGTCGTGGCTGCGCCATCTGAGGAGTCCAGCGGTATCAGCGCGGCGATGACCGCGGTTGTGAGCGAGGGCCGGGTCGTGATCGAGCGGCGCGAGCTGGCCACGCTCGACGCCATTCCTTGTTTCGCCGTCAGCGCCTCACCCGGCTACATCGTGACCCTCGGCCGGCTCGGTGCCTTCGGCGACCCGCCCGACCTGGTCATCTCCGGCATCAATCGCGGCGCCAACGCCGGGAACGCAGTGCTTCACTCCGGCACTGTGGGTGCCTGCCTCACCGGCGCCAGCGCTGGGCTGCGCGCCCTTGCCGTCTCGCTGGACGTGCTGACGCCAACTGCGGCCAGCGCGGCCAGCGGCGGCGCGGCATTGGCGCACCTGGACAAAGTCGACGACGAGGCACGGAATTGGGTAACTGCTGCCCAGTTCGCGCGCAGGTTCATGTCCGCCTTGCAGTCCGCGCGCGAGGGTACGGTGATCAACCTCAACGTTCCGGATCGCGTTCCGGAGGAGGTTCGCGGCCTGCGCCGCGCCCGGCTGGCCCGATTCGGTCAGGTGCAGATGACCATCGCCGAAGCCACCGAGGACTACGTTCGCATGTCGATAAAAGAGGAGGAGGCACGCCCGGAGCCTGGTACCGATCTCGCCCTCCTGCTCGAGGGCTGGGCGACCGTCACCGCCATTCACACGATCATCGCCGACGAGTCCGTCGAGCTCCCGGTCAAGGACGAAGCCCCCTCAAAAACTGACACTGGTTCGCGACCGATCGGCTCATAGCGAGGTGTCGCGCAAACCAGCGTCAGGATTTCAGAGACCGTCGGATTGACAATTGACGTTAGATATCCACAGATTGACCTCGAGCGGGTTACGCGACGACGGCTAAATCAGTCACCCTGGTCAGCGCCGACCAGAGGAGGCTTATATGACAACTGCCACGACGTCGTCGCGTACGTCCTACATCCAGTGGCTGATCGAGAGCCGGCCGGCCAGCCTCACCTGGCCACGGTCGTCGCCTCCGCAGCCGAATCAGCCACCCCTCGATCTTATTGATCACGGACCCGACCTCGCCGAGTCAACGGCGAGGAACGATCGAGGCGTACGGGTGAGGACGGTCAAGGCCTGCTGGGCAGCACAACCGCGACAGGGGTTACCTGATGCCGAGAAGTGGAGCACAACACTGGCGTTGGCAGTAATCCAGGCTCTGCTGGGTCAGCGTCCCGTGGCTCATGCCAACATCTGCAAAGGTGGGCTTGCTCAGCGGAGGTCTGACAGGTCTGTAATTACGTCCGATGGCATTCACTTAATAGACTCAGCGCCATCCCGCCAAGGTGGCAGGTGCGCGCGGGGAGGCGTGCAGTTAATAAGGGGAAGTACAGGCACAACTTCAAGATCACCTACTACGACCATGGGGTCGAGATGGTTGAGGCCGACACTCGCCGGGGTATCGGCGGCTGGATCGTCTTCTCTCCTGGCAAGAGCGAGTTCAGGCGCGTCAAGGTCAAGGGTGTAAAAGAGCATCCGCGTGATCGATGGCTCTGAGCCGGAGGGCGTGCCTCCCAGATCGTGGCCGGGAGTCGTAAGGGCGGTTGCCGCCGCGATGCCAGTTGTCCAAGGAAGGGCCTCGTGAGTTTCCATAGAAAACTACTTGCGTGTCCCTGCGGTCGGGTCGGCCGTCGTGTAGCTTGACTCCTGCTTAACGAGTAAGCGCGAATGCTTCCACCGTGGACGGCATCCCCCCTTGCAAGCATTGATTCGTGGGCGGCAGTCCAACGGAGGACTCCTCCCTTGCCGTCATCAGATGAACCCAGGTAAGGATCAAAGGAGATCATCATGAAGCGATGGTTAATTTCGGCGGCCGTAGCAGCCGGAATCATCGTAAGTGCCGGACCGGCCGCTGCTGCCCCGCCCGATCCTGTCGATGCCACCTTTACCTCCAGTGACTGCGGATTCGACGTGGCAATCCATGTCGTCGGCAAGACAAAGACCATTGACCTCGGTGACGGACGATTCATAGTCCCCGCGCCGGGGCAAGAAGCGACCCTAGCGGCGACGGCCAGCGGTAAGACCGTAGAGTACGTCGTCACCGGCATTTTCTTTCAGCAGGTTCTGGAGGACGGCAGCATCGAGGTGACCGCGACGGGGAGGAACATCCTGATTCGTCCTGGTATCGGGCTCTTCCTTACGACGGGCAATTTCAACTTTGCCGTTAATGCGGATGGGAGTGAGCTGAGGCCATTCGCGGGGTCGGGCCAGGTAGTCGATATCTGCGAAGTACTCACGTAACCATGGGTCCTTCGGCAATGCATGAAGGACACGTTCGTCACTCTGGGCGCAGGTAGCCTCAGGAGTGGGTCGTGCGGCGGGCAGCCTGCCGTATTAAACGGACCGCCCGCCGTCTACCCATCAGTGATGCCAAGGTTTCTGCGGCACGGATGAGATCATTGCGGAGCTGCTGGACACTAAACGACCTCGGGTTATTGGTCGTTCCTGCCCGTTGACCTCTTGGAGGCAGACGATGTCGGCACGAAGCCGGACGATTTGCGGCCGCATGGGCTGAATCCGCGGCCAGCGACGGCGACTCACCTACGCCTGTCTCATCAAAGTTCTCGAGATTGAATGGTGCAATACGAGCTCCCACTCATGAGTTCACGTTTCGGGCACGCGGCGCGAAAGCCCTCGGGTTCCACTCCCCAGCTGACGATGCGGTCCGGTCTTACGCGGACGAACTCGGGCTGGAAATTGGGAAACTGAGGATTGATCAAATTCGCCACCGATAAAGTGAGGCTCGGCGCCTCGAATCTCGATCGCATGGGCCCCGGGCGGGCGAAGCGTCGTCTACCAGGAACGCAACGTGGGGATTCTGGAGCATGTCCCGCCACTTCTTGGTATTGCCGAAGTCAATGCCGCCGATATCGATCGCGTCCTCATCGGCACTGAACCGATACGTGAGCGGAACCAGATGGGGCATTCCGTCAGAGCCGATCGTTGCCAGCCGGCCCATTGTCTGCTCGGCAGGTATGCGATCTCGGCCTCGGAGAAGACGCTCATACAGGAACTCCTGGCGCCGGTGTCGGTTCTTACACATCCCTTGATCCTCCCGGTCGCGACCTCTAGTGCGGCGAGTGGTGGTGCCGGGAGCGGTGAGGTGTGTGACGACGAGGTTAACAGTGTTGCTTTCACCATCGCGG
This sequence comes from Actinomycetota bacterium, assembly GCA_046726195.1. GTDB lineage: Bacteria > Actinomycetota > Actinomycetes > Propionibacteriales > Propionibacteriaceae > Microlunatus. The sequence continues at coordinate 29,186 of JBKPAB010000276.1, read as the reverse complement.
AAGCTTCGTGCTGAGTATCGTTGGCGCTCGCCCCGCCGGTCACCCCTCGCAACTCATGTGCATCCGAGAAGATATGAACCCCGATCGGCGGGGCTCTTTCACCTATCCCGTGCTGCCGTTTCCGGTATCGGGTCCAGCAAACCCGTCGACCCGGCGCCCCTGCTGGGCTGTTGGAGTACGGGCAGTGGCTTCTACTGGCAGTGGAGGTGGTCGAATGCGAAAGGCGCGTAGGTACTTCGGGCTGGCTGCGGTTCTGGCTGTGGTGATGTTGTCGGCGTGTGCCCCCGGGCCGAACGAGATGGTTGATACCGGCCCTGACCCCGCCGGGTTCTGGCTGGGACTGTGGCAGGGGCTTATCAGTCCGATCACGTTCGTGATCTCGCTGTTCACCCCAGAGGTCAACATCTACGAGGTCCAAAACAACGGCAACTGGTACGACTTCGGCTTCATGCTGGGAGTGGCCATGGCGTTCGGCGGTGGCGCAGGCGGAGGTACCGCCTCAGCCGGGCGATATCGCCGGCGGGGCCGAGCCTAAGCGGCTGGGTCCCAGTTATCGGCTTCGTCGACCATCTGCTGGTGGTGTGGCTCTTCCACCAGAATCGTAGCCATGTTCTAATCAGATGCGGATCTCAGTGACGACGAGGTGCAGCCGCGTACAGAGGCAGATCGCCGGGCAGTCGATCCGCCGATCCAGGTGGAGGCGGCCACGTGGTCGTAAGCTGGCCAGCTCGATTGGTGGGTGAAGGAACGGCGGGAATGGTTGGGTCGCGTACGCGGTCCTGACGGCCGTCAACAGTGGATCAGAGCTGTTGATCTTCGTCCGGCGAACGGCTCACAGCGTCACTAGAGGATCGTGAGGCTGGCGCCAGGGCCTGGGATACCAACGGGAGGTCTGCGCCGATCTACGATGGGCAGTCGGTGCCGATCAGAACGCCTAGTCGGGGAGCCCAAGGACGAGCCAAAAAGCCGACTAGCACGACGGCGACAAAGGCAAGGGACAAAGCGGCGAAGATGGCCAGCATCTTCTCGCTCATGACGCCGAACGCTAGCACACGGCCCTATGATGCCGAGCGTGATCGGAGAAGCTAAGGGAATCGGTACGGTCTGAGCGTGAGAGAACAGCGCTGGCCGTGGTTGTTGACGTCGGCTCTGATGCTGGCCTCGGCCGTTGCTGCCGGATGGTCGACCCACCTGTACTGGCTGCCGTGTCGGGGGAGCATGCTCCGGGCCAGCATTGTCCACGGCTACGCCTATGACTATGGCGGAGGCCAGTTCTCCGACGCATGTTTGCGGCGGATGGACACCGGTCTTTTTGAACCGGGCGAGCAGACGCCGTGGGCCCCCGATCTGTTGGTCCTTGCGATGGCGGTCGCCGGGCTGGCCTGGCTCACGTTGGTCCTCGGGCTGCGGTGGCAGCTGAGTACCAAGGTGGTCGCGGCTCTCCCTGGTCTAGCCACTATTGCTACAGCGGTGGTCGGAGCCGTGGCGATTGGCGAAGCGGCACCCCCACCAAACAACCCTCTCCTTGGGATGCTTTCGGTGATCATCGAGTGGTCTGCTCTCGTAACGTTGGTCGCGAGCCTGGCAGGCGGAAGTTCGCGGTCGCCGTCGCTTCCTACGCCTGGTGGTGGCGCTGTGGGGCACCACAGCCTTTGGTGGCTACCACGGCATGCTTGAGTACATGATCATGATCGGATTCAGCGACGCCAATTGGGACAGCCCGCCCGGCACCGGATACCTCACGGTCGCCGCCATCATCATCTGCGCCATTCTGATCGTGATCATGACCCTACGCATGCCACAGAGCGGTGCCGACGATGAGCCGCAACCTGGCGTCGAGTCAGGGTCACTCACGCTCGCTTGAGCATCTGCCGAAACCACTCGTTACCCTCAGGCGGGTGAGCGAGGCAGGCGCGGCACATCGGATCGCTGGCACAGCGGCTGTAGATGCACCCTGTGCCGTGGTACGCATAGCGACACCCAGCGAGCCTGGGGACGGGCCCGAGCACAGAAGCGGCTACCAGTTGAGGTGCGGCAGCAGCTACTAGATGCTATTTACGCGGGCCATCCGTTCCGGACGGTGCTCCGCGACCTGGACCTGACGCCCAACAAGGGTCTGGGGGTTGACCAGGACCAACGAGGGTGGGTGACACGGTGGATGGAATTTGCGGTCTTCCTGATCTTTGCGATCCCGATCTTGCTCTATGTGGCGTCGTTGAGGCTCAATCCATGGGTGAAGTGCTCAAGATGCAACAAGCCAAAGATAAAAGGGTGGATGGCTGACTACGCGCACCACATCTGCTCCCAATGCTAGGGCACCGGATAAGAACTTCGGTTTGGCCGGAAGTTCGTCTTTGGTGAGCCGGTGCCCCACACAAACGCTGATGCTGTTTGTCTTTTGGTGCTTCGCGCGAGTACGCGTGGCTTATGCCGTCAGGGCACGTCGTGGCGCTCCAGCTCGCCGCGATCAAAGCCCTTGATCACGACCGGTCGCATCCGACTCCGTCACCGTCTCGATCTAGGTCGTAGAGGTCAGGGCCGGTAACCCGAACGCGTCCGGTGTACTTGGGTCCGTTGCCGGCGCCGCCAGCACAGTCATAGTCCGACGCGGGGGGAAGGCAAGGAGAGTAGCCCGGGGTGCAATTGACACTCCCGCCGGCGTCAGGGCTACGTTTCACGTTCGAAATCACGATGCGAACGACTGAGCTCGGCTTGGCCCGTGTTCCTGCGAAGGGTGCCTGACTGAGTACCACCCCGTCCTGACCGCTGGTCCTGGTCTGTGTTGTCTTGGTGACCGTGAAGCCAGCATTTTCGAGATTCCTGGTTGCCGCAGCTTGCGGCTTGCCAACTACCGAGGGCACGCGAGGGAGCGGCGCTGCGACAGCGAGAGGCACGCTGGAGCCGGGCTTCAACTTCGTGCCCTCAGCCACACCTTGATTTAGAACGGTGTCCTTCCTCTTGCTGGACGGTCGGCGATCGACGTCGCCCACCTTTAGGCCTGCCGCGTGCAACTTGCGCTTCGCTTTGACCAGACTGAGGCCCTCAACATCCGGAACCCTAGCCAGTTTCGGGCTCGGCGTGGACGGAGCAGATGTCGGCTGCACGCCGCTCTGCTCGATGCCAGCGCAGCCGGTGAGCAAGAACCCTGCGCTGAGACAGAGAGCAATGACGGCGCGACGCATAAGTAGCGACCTCCGAGGTTCTCATGGAATGTCGGGTCAGAATGCTGGACTGGGGAGACATCGACTGGACACGTCGGGCATCGTGGCCGAATCGTTACGGCCAGAACCCCGTTCACCCCTTCTGCCGGCGCTCTCTCCGCTCCTTCCCTCGCTCCTTGTGTGTTGGTGATGATCGCGGTCATAGCTTCCGTCCCGTCCGAGTTGTGCCAGCCGCACGACGGCGGCAGCGAAGATCCGGGCGGCGGACTCAGCAACTCCTGGGAAGCGCTGAGGGTGGAAGACGGACGCCTTGGACGGCCACCTGATGATCACCATGGTTGGGTGATCGTCGGCCTGGACCAGCTCAATCGTGACCGCATCGGTGGCGGTTAACTGGCCACTGGCCAGCTCGGTAATTTGGGACATGGGAGATCTGGATTCCTTTCACGAGTGGGTTGGATCTCCTAAGCCGCTTGATCAGGAGGTGCCTCAGCTCCGCTCAGGCGGGCCGGTGCGCTATTGCCTCGCCAAAGTAGGCGGGAAAGTCGGCGAAAATTCGAAGGAACGCCTGGCCAAAGGCGTTGAGCCGAATCCCTCCTTCGTCCCGATAGACCATCGACTCGTAGAAGTGCTCCATGCTGACGAACGGATATTCCCTCGCGCGAATGTCGATGAATCCGGCAGCACGCATTCCGTCCATCGTCTCGCTCACGGTCGGAACCCGGCAGGCCCACAGCTCATCGAACTCTGCCACGGAGAGACGCTGTTGTTCGGTGAGCGGATCCTCGCCACGGAAGACCTCCTTGACATAGACAGTGCCCTTAGGTCGGAGGACTCGGGCCGACTCCCGGTACAGGGCACTCCGGTCAGGGGCATAACCGGTGACTTCGAGGTAGAGGGCCACATCGAATGAGGCGTCGGGAAACGGGAGATGGCAGAAGTCGGCGAGGTGCACCCGTACTCGGTCAGCGAGTCCGGCCTTCCCAATCGACTCGCGAGCTAGCCGCGCTTGGACCTCGGAAACAGTTATGCCGTCGATCACGACATCAGGGACGGCCTGAGCAATGATCATCGCCGGACCCGCTACCCCGCATCCGGCATCGAGTACGTGATCGCCAGGCCGCACTCCGGCCAATTCCGCGAGGTACCGCGCCGATGCTTCCGGCGTGGCAGCGGATTCAGCCGACCGCTTGACCAGCCCGCACTGCAATGTCGTGCCGGCCGCGTCGACCATGACGGGCGTCCAGCGGTCGTAGAACTGACCAGCCTCGCTCAGCTGAAGTGCCAACCGGCTACATCATCCGCGTGACGCCAACGTCCTTGAGTGCCTGTAGCGCCTCTTGGAAGCTCATACCGGCGATGTGATCGAGTGCCGCATGGAGCTTATCCAACTCGTCGTCGGTCAAAGAGACTCCGGCTTCGCGGATCGCCTCCTCTCTGTTCGCCCGATACAGCAACTTGAGGGCGAACTCCATGTTCTGCTGGGCCCTAACCACCAGCTCACTCGGAATGTCGGCCAGGTACCCGTCGTCCATCGCCATGGTGCACCCCTTTCTTGCCTTGCCATGTTCGCGCCGAATAGGGTCCAGCTGGCCCCGATTCTGCCATCCGCCGAACGAAGGTGGCCAGCAGATTCCCCCGTAGAGTGCCGAGCAGGCCCTCTATTGCCGCGTGGCGGTCCGTCAACCAGGTTCCAGCGGCGGTCAGTCCCAAAGCCCGAGCCGCCTGAGCGGACCGCTCATGGAATGACAGGGCCGCCTGGATCCGCTCCGATATCCTCCCTGCTTGCTGCTCGTCGGACGCCTCGCCCGCTACTTCCAGCCAAAGCTCGTCTGCTGCCGACTCTCCCACAGTGTCGGTGGTCCAGGTCGGATGGCCCATATCCCGGTCGCGGTAGAGGTCGGTTAAGTCGTTGAAGAGTTGAGAGCTGGCCGTCGCCGTTAGCACGAATTCCTCAAGATGATCGCGGAGGTGCCAACTGTCGGCGCGGTCCAGAAGCGCAACCGAGGGAATGACTAGCGGCCTGGACTGCGCCAGGAGACGCTCGAAGGTCGAGCGCGAAATCGGTGCCTTGGTCCTTCGAACCTCTGCCATATCCAACAGCGACTCTGCGTACTCGTTCAGAACCTGCGAGTAATAGCGCCAGAACCGGGTTGAGGCCCCGACCACAGAGGCCAGTAGCTGGTTACAGAGGGCGATAAGGGCTTCGGCCAGCGCAATGAGGGTGGGGTCATCGGCCGCGCAGCCATCGAGCCAGTCGTCCTGTGCTCGCGCATGGAGATAGCCCAGGGCGCTCACCCCGAGAACGTTCGACAAGACCTCACTCGGGGTCTCGATCCCCTCGTCATCCAGACGACCGGCCACCCAGACCGGAAGCTCGAACAAGGGATGCCCGAGGGGACTGAAGTATGGAGCCGGGTCGGAAGAAAGAAGACCGCGTTCCTGAACAAGTCTGTCGAAGGCGTTCTGCACGCGGGGCAGCATCGTCGCCCTCGCTACCAGGAGGTGTTGATCGACATGTACTTTGACTTCGTGGCGGTCGAGCACACAGCTCACCGTACCGGTGAGGGAGCTGCAGAATCTGTGACAAAGCTTCCGGAAGAGGTCTCATCGGCTCCGGCTGATCCGCTGGCTGGCTTCGTGCCAGAATTGCTGGCACGGCGTATCGCCGACCGCTTGGAACCTGTACAGGGTTCGACCAGCGATGCATCGGAGTTTGCGGTTCTCGGGCTCGACATCTCCGAATCCACCTCGATCATCGAGGACGTCGTCAAGTGGAGCCCCGACGGATCCGAGCGCATCGCAGACGCCCTGAACACCATCTTCACGCTGCTCGCGGATGTGATCACCGAGCATGGCGGTTTGGTGCTCACTCTGGCGGGCGACGAAATCGTGGCCGTGTGGCCCGTCGCAGAGTCAGGCGATCCTGCCACTTCCGCGCTGTGGGCCGCCCGCGCAGCAATGGTTATTCAGGAGAAGGCGAGCCATCTAGAACCCGTCGGCGGTTACCCAATTCGCCTTCGAGCCGGGATCAGTGTCGGCGCAGCGTGGCTGCTGGACATTGGACGTGAGCAGGGGAGGCGCGTCTTCGTCCCGGTAGGGCCTGCGATTCAGGAGATGGCCAACGCACAGAAGACGGTCGCGGCATCAGAAACTGGCGTCAGCGAAGCGGTCCGCTCGCTGCTTGGGCGCCTCGCCACGACCGAGGGAACGACTGGACGCCCAGCCATCAGCCGACTGACAGCTGTCGACCCGGTACTTGCCTCGCCACCTCTACCTGCCCAGCCCAGACCCTCAGCGCCCGCGGCGCTGGTAGGAAGGTACGTGCCGGACCTCGTCCTCGAACGGATCCGTTCGGGGCAGACTGGCGGGCTCCAGGCGGAATTCGCGCCGATAACACCGATGTTCATCGCGCTCCGCGCCGCGCGCTGGGATGAAGACGCGGTGGCAGTGCTAACCGAGGCGACGCTGCAAGCGCTGGACATCGTGAACAGCTACGACGGGACCCTGGTCAGCGCTGGTCAGGATCGGGATGGCCTCACCTTGGTTGCCGGCTTCGGACTACCTCCCCTCATTCGGGAACGGGAGGCCTTGCGCGCCAATCTCGCGGCGCTCGAGCTCAGCAGGACTATGCAGGGTTTTGTCGAACACGGCATCGGGGTAGCAACCGGCCATGCTTTTTGCGGCGTCTGCGGCAGCCCGGCTCTCCGCCAGTACACGATGGTGGGACCGATCGTCAACCTTGCGGCGCGATTGATGCAACGTGCTCAGAATGAGGTGCTGTGCGATCAGGTGAGCCAGCATCTCAGCCAAGATCGCCTGAGGTTCTCCTCGCGTGGCCGGATGGAAGTGAAGGGTTTTGCCGGGCCCGTGGAGGTGTACCGGCCCGTATGGCATGAGGTGGATCCCGGGCTGCCGACGTTGCGACGACTTGCCGGCGATTCCAGCGACCTAATGTCCAGGGGGCGGGATCGGGAGCGGGAGGAATTGGCAGGCCGGCTCGTGGCTCTGAGCCTCGGCACGTCCACCGCTGTGATCGTTGAGGGCGAGCCAGGAGTAGGGAAGACTCATCTGGCTGCGGACCTTCTCCGGGCGAGCGAGGGTTATGGCCGCATTACCACCCTCGTGGGTGGAGGGGATGATCTCGATCCGCGTCCATATCACGCGTGGAAACGAGTGCTCGCGAGGGCGATGGGTCTCACTGCGGTGCGAGATCCTGCGAAGCGGGCGCTCCTGGTCAAGGAGCGGCTTTCCAAGTCGTCTCAGCACGAGCAATGGGCTCCACTGCTCAACGAAATCCTCGATCTCACCCTTGACGATTCCCCGCTGCGCGACATGACAGGCCGGGCGCGTCGAGAGAACACGCTCCGTCTGCTGGTCGACCTTTTAACCGATGCTGCGAGCAGAACACCTCTGCTGGTTGTTCTTGACGATTGCCAATGGATGGACTCTGCGTCCTGGGAGCTGGTCAGGGCGGTCTACAGGAGCGTGGAACCGGTCATGATCGTGTTGCTTACTCGTCCGATGCCCGAAGGCCCTTCCCCGATGGGCACTGAGAACACGGGGGATGCTGAGCCACTGCCCGGTCCCGACGAAGGCGCCATCTACACCGCTAGCGGGGTGAGATCGTACCTTCTCGATCGCGGCGCCAAGGTTCTTCAACTCCAGCCGTTGCCGCCGGATATCACCGAGCTGATTGCACGTGACTTTCTGGGCGTGGAGGCTCTGGATGAGCACGTCCGATCACTCTTTCGTGGCAGGGTGGACGGGAGTCCACTCTTCACGGTCGAACTTGCGTTTCAGCTCCGTACGGATGAGCTGATCTCCATCGTGGGAACAGGAGAACGGGCCCAAGCTCGGCTCTCTGTTCCCCCTGCCGAGCTCGATCGACTCCGGCTTCCCGTTCGGGTGGAGGAGGTCTTCCGAGCCCGCCTCGGCGGTCTCTCTGAGCGGCAACGAACCGTGATCAAGGCGGCGGGCGTGGTCGGGACAAGCTTCGACGAAATGCGAGTTCTCGCCGCGGATCCACTCCTGGATCCCAGATTGCTCCCTGATGACCTGAACGATCTTGAGCGGAAGAAGGTGGTCGAAACAGGCGCCGAGGGCTGGCGGTTCGCCCACACCTTGATCCGCGACCTGGCCCAGCAATCATTGCTGCCCTCGGAGCTGAGACAGCGACATCGGGCGCTGGCGGAGTGGTACGAGGCACGCGAAATGCAGCCCGAAAGCTATGCGATCATCGCTCGACACTGGGCCGCCGCCGGTGAACCGGCGCGACAAATTGAGTACCTCGAGGCGGCTGCGACCAGCGCCCTAGCGAAAGGCGCCGAAGAGGAGGCGGCGTACCTCATGGAGACCGCGATCGCGGTCGATTCCGATTCGTCGCAATCCCTACCGACGGTTTCGGATCAAAGAAGGGCCTTTTGGTACAGCCAGCTAGGCCAGGCTCTGGGAGACCAGAACCGGCTCGATGATGCAATCCCCAAATATGGGACTGCCCTCGGGCTGCTGGGTCAGCGGGTACCGAGGGGCCGACTCGGTTGGGTCGTCCGCCTGGTCTGGGAGGCCATGAAGCAGATCATGCACCTCCTGCCAGTCGTGGGACCGCGCCTGATGAACCGGGGCGATACCAGGGTTCTGAGTCACGCTTCCTGGATTACCTCGAAGCTCGCGCAGACCTATTACTTCAAGGCCGACGGGATCCCCTCGATGACCACCCACCTGGCGGCAATCAATCTCGCCGAGAAGGCCAACGACCCTGGTCTCGCCGGTATTGCCTACAGTGGGCTGGCCTATCTGGTCGGCACGATGCGCCTCCACCGTCTCGCTGACCGATACCTTCGGCGCGCACGACTAAAGATCGAGGGCGAACGGTCAGGAACCGAAAGTCGGCTCACTCTGGAGGTCCTGCCGGACCTGGCATGGGAACACGGCCTTACGGCTACCGTCTCGGAGGCCGTGTATCTCCGCACAATGAACCGGGCTTTGAACGTCACTCCGATGCTGGATGAAGTAGTGGAGCAATTCCGGGCCTTCGGTCAGAATCAGGCCCTTGAGATCACCTTGGCCGTTCGAGGATTGTTCCATCACGCCGACGGGAGGTTGCGCTCCGCGCGGGCCGATTTCGAAGAGCTGCTCATCTCCGCCCGGCGCAGGGCTAATAACGACCACATCATCTGGGGAATGACGATGCTGATTCCGGTTCTGATGAGCCTTGACCGGACGGCCGAAGCCCTGGCTCTGGATAACGAGGCGGTCGAGCTCTTCACTGAGCAGGACAGGCTGTCCGGACCCAATTTCCACGGCAGCCATGTGCTGGCCCTCATGGCTCAAGGGCAAGCCACAGAAGCGCTCGCCCACGCCCGACGAGCGCTGAAAACCTTTAGTTCGGTGCCAATCTGGTTCCACCTCGGCGGTTTGACGGCGATGGCGCAGTCATGCATCGAGATGCTGCAGACACAGCGCGGCACGAGCTTGGAGAAAGAGGCGCTGAAACTGAGCCAGCGCGCCCTTCGAGCCCTGAGGGCGTACTTGCGGGTCTATCCGTTCAGTCGCGGGCGTTATTACCTCTACCTGGGAATGTGTGAGGCCGCCGAGGGGAAGAATCGGGCTGCCGGTCGCCATTGGAGACGCGGCTTGCGCTTCGCCGACCTGGCCGGACTGCAACTCGACGGCGCTCGAATCCGGCTGCTCCTCGCTCAGCAGCTACCGGAGGGATCCCCGACTCGCGTGGAGCATCAGCGAGAGACACGATCAACGCTCGATGAGCTCGGCTTGCGCCGCCTTAAGGAGTTCGAGGACCTTCGTCTCTAGCGTCTGGGCCGTTCGCCCGTCGCGGCTCCGGCATGGGCGCCTTCGACGATGGGTTGCGGCGCCCACGGCGCATTGCTCCCTACCATTCGGCTTCGGGTTTGACCTGTCCCAGATGATGTCAAGGCCCAGCAGCATCAGGTAGGCACGACCCCCGCTCCGACGATCGCAGTCGCTATAGCTGGCGGACCTTCTCCTGCGTTGAATCCCAGCCGCGCTCCGATGAGAGCGCCACTCATCGCCGGGGCGAATCCGGTCGTCTCGGTCTCGGCGGACCAGGCACGGTTTGCGCAGGCCAGGTAGACGCCCAGACCGATTGGGAAGCCTGTCGAGAGAGTGGCCACAAGCGTGTTGTCGAGCGAGACGCCCGACATCGTGGTCAACACGATCAGGACTCCCAGCATCCCGTACTCACCCCGGTGCCGAAGCATCCTCGCTTGTACACCCACAGGGCCATCAACATCAGCAAGAGTGCGGTGGGAAGCGCCAGGCCTACCATCAGCCCCGCGATTGCCTTGGGCGAGCCCAGCGTAGGTAAGGCGGGCGTGAAATCGACGCTTTGCGGTGTGTAGAGCGAGTCGTCGACCTGACCGCTGTCGAAAGCAGGTGTTGATCATCCGGGTGCCGGCCTCTGGCTGGTCCGCCCGGAAGCTGGCCGAGTGCCCGAACCCGGCTAGCACGACTTGGCGGGGTTCGGCAGGTAGGGGAGGAGTTCCTCGCCGCGATTTGCGGCGGCGTCGAGAAGTTCAGCTCACCGCCGACGAGGAGCGTTTCCACCCGGGACGTCTGGACATCGGTGGGTGAAGTCGGAGAGCCTCGGGTTGAAGGTATGGAACTGCCTGGAGTTCGAGGTGCGCGGCCAGGACGAGCCGGAGCCGCCGAAACGTGCCATCAATCGCTCGTGATCTTCGTACCCTGACTCAGCTCGGCTGAAGCCAGGCGGCGTAGTGCATAGTGCCAGTCTTACTCGCCACCGCTGATCACCGGACCTCGCCTAGGCAATGAACGTCCCACACAGCGTGGGATGAGAAGTGGGTACAGCTTCAAGAACTTGTCCACAGATTGGCCTTCGGGCGGTTATGCGGAGACGACCGAATCAGTCAGCCTGGTGACCTCAGATAGAGGCGCCCTGAGAGCTTGTCGATAGGCAAGAAGAGGGCGCATGCTCGCAAGCTCAGCAGGAACTGTCCCAGGAGGCCTTCCATGTCGACAACCAGAGCACCGTCGAGAATGCCGAGCGTCCAGTGGCTGATCGAAAGCCGACCGCCCAGCCTCACCTGGTCGCGGCCCAAGCGCCGGCAATCCAATCAGCCGCCGCTCGATCTTGTTGATCATGAACGGGACTATCTCGAACTGGCCGCGCCTAACCATCGAGGCGTCCGGGCAACCACGGTTAAGGCACGCTGGGCGGCGCGGCCGCGACCCGATCTACCCAATGCTGAGGAGTGGAGCGCCACGCTGGCCTTGGCCGTCATTCAGGTATTGGTCGGAAAGCGACCCGCTGCTCAACTCAACCGCTGGATGGTCGAGGAAGTGCTGGCGGCCATCAGCATGTACCAGCGACGGACCCTGAGGGTGCAGGGGCGGAAGGCCGTACCGGCTGCCCTGCGCTCGGTGCATGTCCAGCATCCCAGTCCGGAGGTGGCTGAGGTATCGGCGCACGTTCTGATCGGCAAGCAATCGGCACCCATGGCATTTCGGCTGGAGGCGCTGGGGGATCGCTGGATCTGCACTGCGTTGCAGGTCGGTGCTCGACCGCAAAGAACGCGCGCGAAGTTAGGCCACCAGCGAGGACTGGATTGAGTAGTGCGCCGCATGGTACATGTGGCGGCCGAACTCGACGAACTGGCCGACATCGTCATACGCGAGGCGATCGACGGTCAGACATGCCGCCGGCGTCTCCTCCTCCAGAAGCTCCGCCTCTTCCTCGGTCATCAGCCTGGCCGAGATCTGCTGATGGGCGATCTTGAGGTTGACACCGAGCGCTCGCAGGCAGGCGTACAGGCTCTTGCTCTGCATGTCGGCCTCGGTGATCTCGAAGCGCGCCGGCAGGTAGTTCGTCAGGATCGCCAGCGGCACGTCATCGGCGAGCCGCAGCCTTCTCATCTTGATGAATTCGGTGTCGGTTATGGCCGCCGCATCGATGGCATCGCGAATGTCCTGGTCCAGCGTCCCGATGGAGAACTCGAGCAGCCGGGTGCTCGGCGTTTTGCCGGCTTTGACGATGTCTTCGTTCAGACTGCTGAGCCGTTGATCACGCCGGAACTGGGATCGTACGACCTGCGTGCCGACCCCGCGTTTGCGTACCAGCAGGCCCTTCTTAACGAGCTCCTGAATGGCTTGGCGGGCCGTAGGCCGAGAGAGACCAAGCCGGCTGGTGAGTGACAACTCGTTCTCGAGGCGATCGCCCGGTGCAAGGGCGCCTGTGTTGATGGCATGCTCGATGGCCTGCGCCACCTGGTAGTAGAGCGGGACAGGGGAGTTGCGCTCAAGGGTGATCTCGAGCTCACGCACGACTGGCGCTTCTGTCATGGACGAAGCATAGAGGCGGGAACTCGGGATCTATATGCAATACGTCATTTTGTCATAACAAATTCATGGTTCGAGGGTCACCCAGCTTCGGTTCTGGGCCGATTCAGCCATCGCTTGGATGATCCTGGCCGCCTGAAGCGCATCCTCGGCGCTTGCTCCGTGTGTCTTGCCGGTTGCAATCGACCGGACGAAACAGTCGGCCTCCACCACCTTCAGGTCGTCGTATCCCATCGCGATACCGGAACCGGGCTGGAACCGCGCGAACTCCCCGTCAGCCGGTGTCACGAAGTGAGTCACGTAGCAGGCGTTCTGATAGTCCTGGTCCAGGCACAGCTGCAGCTCACCCATCCGGCGGAAGTCCCAAGAGATGGCCCCACGATCGCCGTGTACTTCGATGCCATACGTGCACTGCTCGCCGACCGAGGCCCGGCTGGACTCGAGAATCCCACGAGCGCCCCCTTCAAACCGCAGCAAGGCGGCGACATAGTCCTCGTTCTCGACTTCTCCCATCGGACCACCTGTCCCGCGCGCGAAATGTGACGCCGTCGCGCTTGCCTGGGGTCGCTGCCCGATGAATGTAGCCTCGTCGCACACCAGAGCGGCGATCTCGGCGACGAGGTAGCGGCCCAGGTCAACACCATGGCTGGTGAGGTCGCCGAGTACGCCAGAACCAGACCACTCCCTTTTGAACCGCCAAGTCAGCGCGCCTTGCGGGTGTGCCGCATAATCCGCCAGCAGACGGATGAAAACGTGATTGATCCGGCCCAGGCGCCCGTCGGTGATCAGCTGCCGAGCCAGTTGCACTGCCGGTACGTTGCGATAGTTGAACCCGACTGCGGATTGCACGCCAGCTGCACGCACAGCCTCATAGATCGCTCGCGTCTCGACGAGGTTGCGTCCGGCGGGCTTCTCCACCCAGACATGTTTGCCGGCCTCGGCGGCAGCGACGGCTACGTCGCGATGGATGAAGTTCGGGCCAGTCACACTCACCGCATCAATGTCGTCGCGGGCAATCAGCTCACTCCAGTCCGTATACGCATCGCGGAAGCCGTACGTCTCGACCGCGATGGCTAGCCGGTCGTCGGTCGCACTGTCAGCCACGGCGACCAAACTCGGCCTGAGCGAGACGTCCGGGTAGTGCTGGCGCAACCTGGTGTAGGCGCGTGCGTGCACCTGGCCCATCCAGCCCCACCCAACAATGCCGACGCCCAGGACTGACGAATTCTTCCCGATGCTCTCTTTCACCATTGCGCAACTCCCTTCTCACACCCACTTTTGGCGCCGCTCAAGCTGGTGCCGAGTGCTGGGTGCCAGGAACCCACGTAAACCCAGGTTGCTGACGCCCTGCACAGGTTGCAACCTGTGCAGACCGCGCGAAACCTATGTGTACGTAGGTTTCAGCGTCGAGCGTCACGGAGAGAACAGCAAGAGCAGCCCCGCGCACGTATAGCCGATCATGACCAGCAGTAGCGGCAGCTGGCCACGCACAGCGCGCTCCGGCGGCAGCAGCGCAACGGACTTCTCGTGTGCGCAGATGATGCCGAAGATATGCCCTCCGACGATGGCACACAGTTGCGTCACCGCGATGGCTGTCGGGTTTTCGAGGATCGCGGTGTTGACTCCCATCTCGGCCGAGCGGAAGACATTCCAACCGCGGCCGAGCGGATCCGAGAAGCTGATCGCAGTCCGCTGCCCCTCAACGATGAGCAGCGTCGCATAGTGAGCCACCACGTATCCGAGCACGATTGGTAACAGGGACGCGACCATGAGCCTCGGATAAGCCGTCGCCGCCCGGTTGCCGTAGCGACCCATCCAGGCCGCCGCGAGACTGAAGCTGACGAAAACGATCATGATCATGGCCAGCAGCCCGGCGGTTGCCCAGAGAACGGTGGGCACGGCAGAGTTTTGGACCGTCTGGATCCAAAAACTGGTGTTGGCGAAGCTGTCGAATGCAGTGCTGCCCAGCAGCGCCGCCACTACTGCAGTCGCCCCCGGCGGAGCATGCCAGGCGTTGAGGCCGGCCAACGGGTTGACCAATCTCAGTTGATCACCGACCCGGCGCCAGATCGACATCTGGGCGATCGTGCTCGCGTACACCTCAAAGGGATCGGCGGCACCGATCCAGCGCTGACCGAGCCCGATCGCGCCCAACACCAAGATCACTAGCCAGGCGAGAGCCCATAACCGTAGTACGGCGAGTGTGGTTCGGTCCGGCTGCACCAGCTCGAGCCAGGCAAACCCAAACAGGCCAGCCGCCGCCGGCCAAACCCCGATTCCGGATGGCAGGGTTATCAGACCCTGCTCCGGGTCGATGCGAGCTGCGGCACACAGAGCGCGATGGATGGTCCGCAACGGGTTGGTTGCGCGCCAGAACTGACCGAGCAACAACGAGATTGGCACAAGACCAACCCATAGCCAGACGAAGACGAAGCCAAAGATGGGGTTGGTCAGCAGGTCCTGGCCTGCCATCATCGCCAGCCCCGCCCAGACGAACGCGGCAAGGACCACCGCGCGGGCGACCAGCCGCACGACCGGATTGTCGACAACCGCGGTCAGCCTTGGCATGGGGCGGCCGCCGACCCGTTCGAAGCGGGGCTGGCGCCAGGCGAAGATCAAGATCACGAACGAGATCACCAGAGCCAGTACCGCACCGGCTACCACGAAGGAGAACGGCAGCGGTAGGTCGCGCCGCGCCGCGATGCCATGCAGCGGTATGAGCATGGAAGGTGTCAATGCCTGCACGAGTGTCGTGTCTCTAGCGCGCGTTCAAGATCACGATGATCTTCTCGAGCTGGTGTGACTCCACTTCGAAGCTGCCTGGGCTTTCCAGGATGAATGATCCCTTGGCACGGGTGCCGGCCTGCACCGACAGCTCATAACCCTCGTCGCCAACATGCGCATGAATCACATCATCGATATCGCTCGTCACGTTCAAGATCACCTTCTGACCTACCCGTACGTTGATCTTTTCCCCGCTCGGAATGGTTTTCCCAGCTGAGATAGTGATGTTGACGGTCAGTGGGTAGTCGGGATTCAGCGACGGCGGACTCTGGGAAATTGACGAGGGCGATTCGGCGGGCGAGGACGGTGCGCTCGGGCTGCTGACCGCCGCCGGGCTGGTTGTCGCCTGAGGTTCAGCGCCGCTGGTGCAGCCGCTGATCAGCAGGCCCAAGAGGACAGCCCCCGATGTCAGCGCACCTTGTGCCTTGGCGGCGCGTACGCCCATCCCATCCAGCCTTTCTCGGTCCAGCTGATCATCGAATTTCAACGGATCGCGACAACAACGTGCCACGATCCCACCCCATCCTGTACGAAGCTGGTACCAGTCACGTTCCCACCCAGGCGGCCCTTGCCCCGCGAACCGGCAATCGGGGCGGTAGTACGGTAATGGCTCCAGGGATTTCGAAGGCAGGAAGGGCTCGCATGCCGCAGCGGCTCACGCCCCTCGAGGTGTCGTTGCTGGCCCTAGACACCGCACACACGCCTGGTCATGTGGGGACCGTCGACATCTTCGACCCTGGTCCTGACGGCTTCGACTACGAGCGACTGATCGCACTGATTCATGAGCGGCTCGCCTTCGTGCCCCGTTACCGCCAGCGAGTACGGGGGATTCCCGCGCGGCTCGCGGCACCGGTATGGGTCGATGACGAGAACTTCGACCTCACCTTCCACGTGCGCCGCTCGGCACTACCGCGCCCAGGCACACTTGATCAGCTTCGGGAGTTCGTCGGTCGGGTAATCGCCCGACGTCTCGATTTATCCCGGCCGCTGTGGGAGATGTATCTCGTCGAGGGTGTGGAGAACAACCGGTTTGCACTGCTGGAGAAGTCCCATCTGTGCCTGGTTGATGGGGTTGACAATGTCGAGATCGGTCAGGTGCTGCTCGATTCCACGCCTTATCCGC
Organism: Actinomycetota bacterium; assembly: GCA_046726195.1. Taxonomy (GTDB): domain Bacteria; phylum Actinomycetota; class Actinomycetes; order Propionibacteriales; family Propionibacteriaceae; genus Microlunatus. The sequence continues at coordinate 12,779 of JBKPAB010000276.1, read as the reverse complement.
ACGCGATACCGGGTGCTGGCTCGGACGCAGATTCGTGGCGCCCGGTACCTGAGCCGTCATCGTTGGAGTTGCTTGCCGGAGCGCTGCTGGAAAGTGCTCAAGACCCCGCGATGGCCCTGCAGAATCTGCGGGGGGCGCTGGCCAGCGTCCTCGGCATGGCAGTCGCGGTCGGCGATGCGGTCGGTGGTATTGGAGGTGCGCTCGGCGAGCTGGCCGCCGAGGCGCTGCAGGGTCAACGTCCCGCGCCCGGCTCGCCGCTTGCCGGGGCGGTGTCCGAGCAGCGCCGGTTCGCGACCGTCACGGCTTCACTGACCGATCTCAGAGCGGTCCGCCAGGAGCACCATCACACCATCAACGACGTGGTGCTGGCCATGATCGCCGGTGGCCTGCGCTCCTGGTTGCTGACGCGGGGCGAGTCGCCCAGGTCAGGGAGCTCATTGAGCGCCCTGGTGCCGATGAGCGTCACCGAGGACGAAGGCGAACCGACATCTTTAGGCAGTCAAGTGGCTCCGCACCTACAGCGGCTTCCGATCGGGGAGGCGAACCCGTTGATGCGGCTGCATCAGGTCGCCTATGACACTCAGGCCCATAAGGATTCCGGACGGGCGGTGGCGGCACGTTCGCTTGCCGACATCGCAGGCTTTGCTCCCACCACGCTGCATGCTCTCGGCGTGCGCACGTCTGGTGAGGTGGTCCGCAAGCAGCATGACCTGGTGATCACCAATGTCCCTGGGCCACAGGTGCCGCTTTACGCAGCCGGTGCCCAACTGGTGGCGAGCTATCCGGTCCTTCCGCTGTCGGCGGGGCACTTGCTCGCTATCGGGGTTACCTCGTACGACGGTGAGGTTTTCTTCGGACTCAACGCCGACCGGTATGCCATCCGCGACCTCGACGTGTTGGCCCAGTGCCTACTGGATTCCCTTGAGGAGCTGCTGGACACGACAGTTCGTGCCGCCACAGTTCGTCAGCCCACCCGCAAGGCCTCCGCGGCAGCGCGCCGAGCGGCTGCAAAGAAGGCGGCGGCGCGTCAGGAGGCGGCCCGCAAAGCCGCCCAGAAACGGGCTGCTGTGCGCAGCCTGGTGCTGCGCGGGGGGAATCTGGGTGACCAGGCAGCGCCGGCGGCACAGGACTCCTCGGTCTCGGACACGTCACGCCAGAATTCAGGCAAGTCACGCCAGTTGGCACCGCAGAAAAGTGCCACCAGGAAGTCGCCGCCTCCGAAGGCCGTTGCCGAAGGGCGCCCTAGTCAAGAGCGCTCCAACAGCTGATGGCTCAAATGATCTTCGTTCCGATGACTCGGGACGAGGTGGCCGCTCTTCGCGCGGGTGCGGGAGCGAACCATTATCGAGGATGCGCAGCGACGCCGAGCTTGTTTGCTTCGATGGACGCTGACACCGTCCGGGAAGAGGCCGAATACGCCGCACTCAGCAACGCTGGTGTGCTCGCTTTGGTGCTGAAGCCCAACTCGCCGCGGCTGGTGGTGGCGGCTGAGGTTCCGGAGGAACAGGTCACCGACCTCAGGCAACCGCAGGGAGAGGTGGAGGTACACGGACTGGCGTGGGCTCAGGTGCGGGCGCTGTTTGCCGATGAACCCGATGCGCGGGAAGCGGTAACGCTGGCTGGCAAGGCTGTGGCGGGCCAGGGCCTGACCGATGCGCTGAATGCGCGGGAGGTCGCAGCTGTACTCGATGGGTACGACTTGTTGTGGTTTGCCCCGGACGAGCTTGATCAGCTCTGAGCGGTGTGCCGACACAAGAATGGTGCACCAGCGCGTGCGCGAGGAGCAGGAGAATCCTGTCAGTGGGATCGGGCAGACTATATACATGCCTCGTTCAATCTGGAAGGGCGCGATCTCCTTCGGCCTGGTCACGATCCCGGTAAAGCTCTTCTCGGCGACCGAGGAGAAGGACATCAGTTTTCGCCAGGTTCACCCCCAAGATGGCGGCCGGATCAAGTACAAGCGTGTCTGCGAAAAGTGCGGGAATGAGATTCCGTACACCGAGATTGCCAAAGGTTATGAGATGCCGGACGGCCGGATGGTGATCTTGGCCGCGGAGGACTTCGATTCGCTCCCGCTGGCGACTACGAAAGCGGTCGAAGTGGTGCAGTTCGTGGCTGAGGAGGACGTTGATCCGACCTACTTCAACAAGACCTACTTCCTCCAGGCCGAGGGCCCGGGAGTAAAGCCGTACGTGCTGTTGCGTGATGCATTGAGCAAGAGTGGCCAGAGTGCTGTCGTCAAGGTCGCGTTGCGATCACGTGAAGCGCTGGCGCTAGTCCGCCCGAAAGATGGCGTGTTGCTGATGCACACGATGTTGTGGCCGGATGAGCTTCGCGACCCATCCTTCGCCGCGCCACCGGAGAACGTCACTGTCTCTGATGCCGAGGTGACCATGGCGCAATCATTCATCGACGCTTTGGCGGGCGACTTCAATCCGGAGGATTTCACGGACTCTTATCGCGAGGCATTGGAGGCGTTGGTGCACAGCAAGGCCGAAGGCGTGCCACTGCCGGAGGAACCGGAAGCACCGAAGGAAGCCGAAGTGGTCGATCTCGTTGCGGCGCTACGGGCTTCGGTTGAGGCTGCCAAGAAGCGGCGGGAAGAGGCCGAGAGCGCCAAGGCCGGCTGAGGTCTGAAACCGAGCATCACGGGTAGCGTGGTTTCGTGGATGCTGTCGCAGATGTGCCCGTGCCGGTTAACGAAACCGTGCTTGGTTACGCTCCGGGTTCGAAGGAACGGGCAGGGATCGAGTCAGCGCTGGAGCGGATGGCGGGTGAGGATCCTCTCGAGCTGACGGCAACGATCAATGGAGTAAGCAAACCGGCCTCAGGAGAGGCCTTCGACGTCACCATGCCCTCTGATCGCTTTCACGTCCTGGGGCACGCGGCGAACGCAACGGAGACTGATGCGGCCGAAGCCATTGATGCGGCGCTCGCGGCTGCTCCGGGATGGGCAGATCTGGGGTTCGAGCATCGGGCAGCGATCTTCCTGCGCGCGGCTGACCTGCTGGCAGGACCGTGGCGGGATACGTTGAACGCCGCCACAATGCTGGGTCAGGGAAAGACAGTGCAGCAGGCCGAAATCGACGCCGCCTGCGAGCTGATCGACTTCTGGCGATTTAATGTCGCCTTCGCCCATCGCATCTTCGAAGACCAGCCGATCTCCTCATCCGGAGTCTGGAACAGGGCCGACTATCGCCCGCTCGAAGGCCTCGTTTACGCGATTACTCCGTTCAACTTCACTTCGATCGCGGGCAACCTGCCTACCTCGCCGGCCTTGATGGGCAACGTCGTCATCTGGAAGCCGAGCCCGACCCAGCAATATGCCGCGTACTTCATCATGCGACTTCTGGAGGCGGCGGGCCTGCCGCCAGGAGTGATCAACATGCTGCCTGGTGATGGCATTGCGGTCTCCGAGGTTGCCCTTCGCCACCCGGACTTGGCCGGCATCCATTTCACCGGCTCGACGAAGACCTTCCAGCGCCTGTGGCGGACTGTGGGGGCCAATATCGGCGGGTACAAGGGTTATCCACGAGTAGTGGGGGAGACCGGCGGGAAGGACTTCATCGTCGCCCATGCGAGCGCCGACCCAGATGTATTGCGGACCGCGCTGGTTCGAGGGGCGTTTGAATACTCAGGGCAGAAATGCTCCGCCGCGTCTCGGGCGTACATCGCGCGCAGCGTTTGGGATCAGATGGGAGACGCGCTGATCGATGCCACCGAGGAACTGAAGGTCGGCGACGTACGCGACCTCACCAATTTCACCTCCGCGGTGATTGATCAACGCGCCTTCGCCAAACATGCCGAGGCCATCGAGCGGGCTCGCGATTCTGCGGATGCCAAGATCATCGCCGGCGGGGTGACCGATGACCGGGAAGGCTGGTACGTCCGGCCGACCTTGATCCTCTCCGACAACCCCAGGAACGAAATCTTCGTCACCGAGTACTTCGGGCCGATTCTCGGAATCTACGTCTTCGACGATGCCGACTTTGAAACCACTCTCGATGAGGTGGATCGGGCCGCTCCGTACGGCCTCACCGGCGCGATCTTCGCCGATGACCGCACTGCACTTGATCTTGCCAGCCGTCGGCTCCGATACGCGGCTGGAAACTTCTATCTCAACGACAAACCCACTGGTGCGGTGGTCGGTCAGCAGCCGTTTGGGGGCTCTAGGGCCTCGGGTACGAACGACAAGGCGGGCTCGATGTGGAACCTCATCCGCTGGACCAGTCCACGTTCGATCAAGGAGACCTTCGTGCCGCCAACCGACTACCGCTATCCCCACATGGCCTAGGGGTCAGCGCCCGCGTCGGCGGTCTCGCTCGTGGGAGATTTCGCGCCGCAGCCGAGCGTTGTCGGCCTCGAGCTGCAAGACCATCGCAATCCCGGCGAGGTTGAGGCCCTCATCTAGCAGCGCGGCGATCTGGCGCAGCCGCTCGATGTCGGCCAAGCTGTAGAGCCGGGTGCCGCCCGGAGTGCGTTGTGGATCGACCAGACCGGCTTTCTCGTACGCGCGCAGATTCTGCACTCCGGTGCCGACCATGTCGGCGGCGACCGAGATGCCGAACAGACCTGCGGTCCGGTCGTAGGGATCAGCCATCCCAGCTCCTCAACAAAGAATCTGAGTTGGCTTGCATTATACCACGGAGAGAGTTAACCTATGTATATCACCATAGATTAGTGATGGTGGAGACTAGCAGTTGTATTAGACCTACTGATGATCTATGGAGGTGGAACCAACCATGTTGATGCGCACCGACCCCTTCCGCGAGCTTGACAGGCTCACCCAGCAGGTCTTCGGCACAGTAGCTCGGCCGGCCTACATGCCGATGGATGCCTGGCGTGATGGGGACACATTCCACATCGAATTCGACCTGCCGGGCGTCATGGCAGACTCGATCGATCTGGATGTCGAGCGCAACGTGCTCACCGTTCGCGCCGATCGGCCAGCTCGTGATGATGGCAACGTAGAGGTGATTGCTGCCGAGCGTCCAAGTGGAGTGTTCAGTCGCCAGCTGATCTTGGGCGACAACGTGGATCTCGACAAGATCTCCGCCAGCTACCACGATGGCGTGCTGGCTCTTCAGGTCCCGGTCGCTGAGAAGGCGAAGCCGCGCAAGATCGCCATCGAAGCAGGCGACGGGCAGCGAGTCATCGAAGGCTGATTTCGCGCACTTTGCACACCTTCCCTACGCTCTGCACACTTTGCAACGTGTGCAGAGCGTAGGGAACGTGGGTTAACCTACTTTTCCTTCGCCAGCGGCGGGTGAGTTGCGTGCCAGCCACTTGTCGCCGACCTCTTGTTGGGTCTCGTAGCCAGCCGTCACCGCAGGCGCAGCAGCTTCCTCAAGTTTTCGTCCCAGCAGCGGGATGGCGACCTTCACCTCGCCCCTGACGTCCACCACGCTTCCGCGGCCTCCGGAGGAGAGTCGCAGTCCTCCCTTGAAAGTGACCGGTTGGCCGAGCACTGTCATCGTGACGGTGCCGCTCCTCGAGCCGTCGGGCGACGGTTGGGCCCAGACGACCTCCTCGTTGATAGTCAGTTGAGGTCCGGTGAACCTCGCCGCCGACTCCGGTGCGTGCAGTGTTCGGGAGGTGGTCGTCGTGGAGTTCGCCACGGAAACGTGAAAGCTGATCGAGTCACTGGCAACACAGACCTCTTCCAGGAACCGCCTGTCGGTCAACATCGCGTACACCTCGGGAGGCGCGGCGGCAAACTCTAGATGGCTGGAGATGTTCATGGCCGGGGTGGCGATCTTCCTGTGTCGGCGATCCATGTGTTTCAAGCATCTTAATTTCGCAACACCGCCCGAGCAGCGCAGGAGGATCGCGTTTTGGCCATGTACAGGCTGCTGAAGTAACGGCTGGATCGTCTCCCTGGCACGGCGCGCTGAGCCGAGGGTTAATGTCGGAGGTAGCCGTACAGCGGGGTGCGGTGGCGGTAGGCGATCGGATGGGCGACGTGACAACTTTCGAGGTCGAGCTCGAACAGGAGAGGGAGAAGACTCAAAAGATTGCTGAGGTAGCCGCTCGCGGGGCGAGCCTGGCCGCCGAGCTCGGTCATGACCCAGATGCGGTGCAGATCTTCCTGCGTCACTACTTCCGGCATGTCGATGCCGTCGACGTTGACGAGCGCAGCGTTGGAAACCTCCTTGGTCTCGTCGAGAGCCACTACCGAGCAGCAATGCACCGGCCCGCCGCCCGCGCAGTGATCACGATCCGGACGCCGAGTCAGCAGATTGACGGCTGGACCGCCGGTGGTGCGACCGTGGTGCAAATTGTCACCGACGACAGACCCTTCCTGGTCGACTCGGTCACCATGGAGGTGTTGCGCCAGGGCTGGAGCATTCGGGAAGTGTTCCACCCCCAGTTCCTGGTCCGACGCGACCTCAAGGGAAATCTGCAAGGCATCGCACGCGCCAGTGACGCGGAGCATGATCCATCGGTCCTCCCTGAGTCCTGGATGCACCTGGAAATCATTCCTCCGGCTCGCGGCGACGGCCGCGATGTCATGATCTCCGAACTGGAACAAGGGCTGCTGGAGGTCCTACGACTGGTCGAGGAGGCGGTCCAGGACTGGCAGAAGATGATCACGAGATCTGAAGAGACCATCGAGATCCTGAAGGACCCCACTTTTAATGGGGGCCATTCGGAGCCGGCGGCGCTGGCCTGCGAGCTGCTCAGCTGGCTGAATGCCAACCACTTCACTTTTCTCGGCTACCGCGAGTACGACATTGTGGGTGATGGGTCCAGCATCGACTTCAAGGTTCGGCCCGGGACTGGCCTCGGCATCCTGCGGCCCGATCAAGACCCTCCAGGCACCTTCCATGCGGTTCCGGTGCCCAACGGCAAGCCCGAGTTGATGATCATCACCAAGGACAACCAGAAGTCTCGGGTGCACCGGCCTGCCTATCTCGACTACATCGCCTTTCGTATCTTCGACAGCAATGATCGTGTCATCGGCGAGCGACGTTTTCTTGGATTGTTCTCGTCATCGGCGTACTCAGAAAGTGTTGTCCGGATACCTGTGCTTCGGCAGAAGGCCGACGGCGTTATCCAGCTTTCCGGTTACAGCGAGCACAGTCATGGTGGCAAGGCGATCATGGACGTGCTCGAGACATACCCTCGCGACGAGTTGTTCCAGACCCCCCTTCCTGAGCTGGCCGCGATCGTTGAGAAGGTCGCCCACCTCAAGGAGCGCCGGCAGGTGCGGATGTTCGTACGGCGCGACCCGTACGGGCGTTATCTGTCCTGCCTGATCTACCTGCCGCGAGATCGCTACACCACATCGGTACGCAGACGGATGGAGAAGATCCTCATGGCTGCCCTCGGGGGCGCCTCGATCGATTACACGGTACGCGTCACCGAATCGGTGCTGGCAAGGGTCCATTTCGTCGTCCGGATGCCGGTCGGCAAGACCATGGGCGAGCTCGATGTGAATTCCCTGGAGCGGGAATTGACATTGTCCACTCGCACCTGGGACGACGACTTCGCGGAACTGCTGGTTGGGACAGACCACGCGGATCGGCTTGCAGCGTTGGCGGTCGCAATACCTGAGGGCTACAAGGAGGACCACACTCCGCGGCAGGCGATCAAGGATCTGAGCGCACTGATCGCCCTCGAGGGTGAGCACGACATGTCGCTGGCGATGTATGTCCCGGACCGCCCTGACGACGAAGCAGAGCTCCGGCTGAAGATCTTCCGACACGAGGCGTCGCTTTCACTGTCGAAGATCTTGCCGCACCTTTCTGTGCTGGGTGTCGACGTGATCGACGAGCGGCCGTACGAGCTGGCCCGCAACGATCAACGGGCCTTCATCTACGACTTCGGCGTACGGGTGCCTGGTGGCGCCGAGGCAGTCCGTACCCACTGGACACTCGAGGCACGGCAGCGGTTCATGGAGGCGTTTTCCGCCTCCTACAACGGCGACAGCGAGTCCGACGGCTACAACGCGCTGGTGATGAGGGCCGACCTGGACTGGCGGGACGTCAGCGTGCTGCGGTCAATCGGTCGCTATCTGCGCCAGGTCGGGATCACCTATAGCCAGACCTATTTTGCCCAGGCGCTGAGCCACAACGTCGACGTTGCCCGGCAGCTTATTCAGCTGTTCCGGTCTCGCTTCGATCCGCGGGCTGGTCTGGACCTCAAGGCCCGCGCGACCGCGACCAACGAGCTGGTAACCAAGATCAAAAAGGCGCTCAACGATGTGGCCAGCCTTGATCATGATCGAATCTTGCGATCTTTTCTGGCGGTAATCCAGGCTGTGGTACGAACCAACTTCTATGTCCCAGGCAGGCAGGCGATTGCGCTGAAGCTGTTGCCGCGACAAATCCCAGATCTGCCAAACCCACGGCCAGAGTTCGAGATCTTCGTTTACTCGCCCCGGATGGAAGGCGTCCACCTGCGCTTCGGACTGGTGGCGCGAGGCGGGCTGCGCTGGTCCGACCGTGCCGAGGACTTTCGTACTGAGATTCTTGGCCTGGTCAAAGCCCAGATGGTGAAGAACACCGTGATTGTGCCGGTGGGGGCTAAGGGGGGGTTCGTCTGTAAGCGGTTGCCGGATCCACGGGAACGCGAAGCGTGGCTGGCTGAGGGTCTTGCGTGCTACCAGCTCTTTGTGACCAGCCTGCTTGATGTCACGGACAACATCGTTGCTGGCACGATCGTGCCTCCCGCCGATGTAGTCCGTTATGACGGTGACGATCCTTACCTCGTCGTTGCGGCCGACAAGGGAACCGCCAGCTTCTCCGATGTCGCCAACAAGATCTCAGTCGACTCGGGGTTCTGGCTAGGGGACGCCTTCGCCTCTGGCGGCTCGGCCGGCTACGACCACAAGGCGATGGGCATCACCGCTCGAGGTGCCTGGGAGTCAGTACGACGGCACTTCCGGGAGCTGGATCTCAATCCAGAGACCTCCGATTTCACCTGCGTCGGAATCGGCGACATGAGCGGCGACGTCTTCGGCAATGGAATGCTGCTCAGCAAACACATCAAGCTGGTAGCGGCGTTCGATCATCGGCACGTTTTCATCGACCCCGAACCAGATCCAGCGCGTAGCTGGGAGGAGCGCGCCCGCCTCTTCGCGCTGCCTCGCTCAAGCTGGGCAGACTACGACAGCACCTTGATCTCCGAGGGCGGCGGAGTGTTCCCACGCACCCTGAAGTCCATCGTGATCACCCGACAGATGCGTCGCGCGCTTGGCATCGACAAGTCGGTGGATGCGCTGACACCGGCGGAGTTGATCAAGGCGTGCCTGAGGGCTCCAGTTGATCTGCTGTGGAACGGCGGCGTCGGAACTTTTGTGAAGGCGGTGACCGAAACTAACGACGACGTGGGCGACAAGGCTAATGACGAATTGCGGGTCGACGGTTGCGAGGTGCGCGCCACATGCGTTGCCGAAGGTGGGAACTTGGGCTTCACCCAACTGGGCCGGGTCGAGTATGCCCAGCTAGGCGGTCGCATTAACACCGACTTCATCGACAACTCTGCCGGGGTGGATACTTCCGATCACGAGGTCAACATCAAGATCCTGCTGATCGGAGAGGTGGCTGCGGGTCGGCTATCGCCGCAGGACCGCGACGAGTTGTTGGCGACGATGACCGACGAGGTTGCCGAGCTGGTGCTCCAGGACAATTACGATCAAAATCTTGCCTTGGCCAACGCTGTCTACCATTCCGTATCGATGGCCGGTGTTCACGAAGACTGGATGGAGCGCTTGGAGAGCCGCGGGCTGCTTAATCGGGACATTGAGTTCTTGCCTTCGACCGAGGCAATGGAGATGCGGCGGAGCAACCACAAGGGACTTACCTCACCCGAGCTTGCCGCGCTTCTCGCCTACACCAAGATCGTTCTCGAGGATGAGATCTTGGCCTCCGATCTGCCCGACGATCCGTACCTGGTCGGCCGGTTGATCAACTATTTCCCGAGTGCCATGCGGGAGCGCTACGCCGACCAGATGCGAAAGCATCGACTGCACCGGGAAATTATCGCCACCGTCGTGCTCAATGAGTTTGTGAACCAGGCTGGGATTACATGCTTCCATCGACTCTCGAGTGAGACCGGAGCCACAGCATCGGATGTGATCAGGGCGCAGATTGCTGCGCGCGCCATATTTGGCGCGGCTGATCTTGACAAGGCCATCGCAGCACTTGATCATCGGATCAATGCGCAGGTGCAGACGGCGCTCCGGATGGAAGTGCGCACTCTGGTGGAGCGCGCGACTCGCTGGCTGATCAATAACCGGCATCACCCGATCGACATCGGCGCCGCGGTCGGGCAATTCTCCGATGGAGTGCAATCGGTGCAGCACGCCCTGCCCAGTCTGTTGACCGGGCGGGACAGGGAGGCCCTGGAACAGCGCCTCAAGGGATACCTGGCCGCAGGTGTACCAGATGAGCTGGCGAGCGCGATCGCGACGCTGCCCCCCGCGTACGCCGCACTGACAATCGAGCAGACCGCATCGCAGTCCGGAGTTGATGTACTGAAGGTAGCCGAGCTCCACTTCACCCTCGGTCAGCGGCTGGGACTGGACAGGTTGCTGACCCGCATCATCGAGTTGCCACGTGAGGACCGGTGGCAGACCATGGCGCGGGCGGCGCTGCGTGACGACCTACACGCGGTGCACGCTCAGCTCACGGCCGAGGTCCTCAGCTGGAACGGGAGCGCTACGAAGAGCGCTCGGGACGTGGTTCTCGGCTGGGAGAAGGCGAACGCCGCCGTACACGACTCGGTGAAAACCCTGCGCTCTATAACCAGCAGTCGAGCCGACCTGGCTCGCATGTCGGTTGGTCTCCGAGTCGTCCGCCGCCTTGTCTCCAAAACCTAGTGTCGTGATCCGTGAGCAGCATCGGAACATCGATACGCACACCGTGATAGGTCTGGGTGTATGCAGATCGACCTGCATACTCACTCGTCGGTTTCCGACGGAACCGACTCGCCCGCGGAGCTTGTGGGTAAGGCGCACGCTCTCGGCCTCGATGTGGTCGCGCTGACCGACCACGATACGTTCGACGGCCTGGATGAGGCAGTGGCGGAGGGAGACCGGCTTGGCATCGTCGTGGTACGTGGGATGGAGCTCTCGTGCTCGCGCCATGGCAGCAGCGTGCACGTCTTGGCCTACGGCGCTGATTCGGCCAGTCCCGGCCTCGCAACAGAGATGATCCGAGTCCGCGACGGTCGGCTGGGTCGGCTGGCTGGTGTGCTGGCGAAGCTGGCTGCGCTGGGTGTGCCGGTTAGCGAGGCAGAGGTGATGGCCCAGGTCGGCACCAGTCCCTCGGTTGGGCGCCCACACATCGCCGACGCGCTGATCAAGGCTGGGCACGTGCGCGATCGGCAGGAGGCCTTCGACCGCTTCCTTGCCGACGGGGGTCCGGCCCATGTGTCCCGTTACACGATCGAGGTGGCTCGCGGCATCGACCTCATCCACGAGGCGGGCGGCCTCGCGGTGATCGCTCATCCGTGGGGTCGGGGTCGGGAACACCTGCTCCCACCGGGTGCGCTGGAGGCTCTCGTTCATGATCACGGGCTGGATGGCATAGAGGTAGATCATCAAGATCATGATGTCGAGACGCGTCAGCGGCTGCGTACGTTGGCGGACCATCTGGGTGTGCTGGCGACCGGATCCAGCGATTATCACGGCACTGGCAAGCTCGATCATGATCTTGGATGCAATACGACAGATCCTGAGGTTTTCTACGAGATGCAGCGACGGCTAACATCCCCGCCCCTGCGCTCGGCCGAGCCCTCGCCCCCGTCGAGCCCATGAACCGGACCGGTCCCCGCAAGGCGACAGTGATCGCCGTTGCGAACCAAAAGGGCGGCGTCGCAAAAACCACAACGGTCGCATCGCTCGGCGCTGCTTGGTCCGAACTGGGTCAGCGGGTGCTGCTTGTTGATCTTGATCCACAGGCATGTCTGACGTTCTCTGTCGGTTATGACCCCGAGACTCTCAGCTGCTCGGTGCATCAGGTGTTGCTGGCGCAGGTGCCGGCGTACGACGCCATCATCGGAACCGAGGAAGGACCGGACCTGCTCCCGGCCACGATCGAGCTGGCGACAGCAGAGCCGTTGCTGCTTGCTCGTACCGGCCGAGAGCGTTTCTTGAAGGTCGCGCTGGAGCCGTGTATCAGCTCTTATGACTTCATCGTCGTGGACTGCCCGCCCACCCTTGGCATCTTGACCACCCTGGCTCTCACTGCCTCACACGGCGTGCTCATCCCCCTGCAGTGCGAGACGCTCAGTCATCGCGGCGTCGGCCAGCTCCTGGACACTGTCTACGACGTCAAGAAATTCACCAACAGCAAGCTGGCAGTCATTGGTGTGCTTCCCACACTGTTTGATGGCCGAACCACTCACGGCCGGACCGTGCTGGAACGGATTGGCGATGACTACGGCGTGACGGTGCTGTCGCCGCCTGTCCCGAAATCGATCCGCTTCGCCGAGGCGCCGGCAATGGGCCGAACGGTGCTGAGCACCGCCGGGTCGAGCAAAGGTGCGGCGGCGTATCGCGAGCTCGCGCTGCGGTTATTGAGCCTCCGCGAACTTTCCTAGCTGCGCGCGGCGCGTTTCGCGCGCCGCCGAGGTCTCCACACCATGGTGCGGAAACGAACGTGCACGTTCGTTCCACTCGCGATACACACGTTGCAGAGGCTGTTGCAGAATGAGCTGAGACCCATTTTTCTGGCTCGAAATTCAGCAAAACTTAGCGAGACACTGCGCTAGAGAAGCAAAATCTGCTCCCGAAGCGCGGTCTGTCATTAACTTCGCGACGGCATTTTTCA
>JBKPAB010000275.1:0-5042 GCA_046726195.1 Actinomycetota bacterium | reverse complement strand
AGGGTGTGTCTCTGAATGCACGATCCTGTGCGTGAGTTCGTGGGGTGTTGGTGTGTGTGTGTGTGTGTGTGTGAGAGAGAGAGAGAGAGAGAGAGAGGTTCTTCGTTGACGAAATGTCGTCGCTCAGCTTGCGGCCTGAATGGTTGTCCCCTTAGGGGCGTCTGACCGCTCCGCGAGTTCGGCGTAGAGCTGGTCAAGGTGAGCGGCGGGCTCCCCAAGCCCGTCCAATGCGTCGAGTTGGCTGCCAATCCGATCTGACCGCCATTCGTAGGCGAGCAGGTCTAGCGCAACCCATACGGCGAGTGCGTGGTGGTGCAAGATCGCGTCCAGCTGACGGCGGACCTCCTCGTCAGCGGGGTCGGCACACGCCCCAGGAAGCATGTCACGGAGGCCGAAAAAGCGGCGTATCAGCGGTCCACCGCGTGGAGCCAGGAAACCGAGGCCCTCACGAGCTCGGGCGCCGCGTACCACCGCCTCGGCTTCGTCCTGAAGAATCACCGCCTCTGCGGCGATACGACGCATGGCAGCCCGCGGGTTACTCGGTGGGTCGGCGTGCCCGATCGGAGTCTGTCCCGTCCCGCCAAGCTGCTCGACTGCCGGGCCCTGCGCAGACCTGCGGCGTCGAAAGCCGCGCATCTGTTGACCCTATCTCCGGCAACCATGGTCTGGTAAGCCGTCACGTCTTCGTATCTGGCAAGGGCCCCTTGCTGGAATCGCGCGGTGCCAAACAGCTACGGATGCGGCGCCACCATAACCAGGAGCGATGTTGTTGACAGAATCACGAATGCAATGCAAAGTTCGGCTCCCATCACAACGGCGAGGGTCGAGATACCGCCCGCTCTGACGGGCACGTCGGGCGGCAGGTGCTGCTGCCGAAAGGCCGCGCGGACCGCGTACTTGCGACCCTCGTTGCCCATCAGCAACATCAAGCCGAAGATCGAGACTTTGATCAGCAGGACCAGCCCGTAACGAGAACTAGCCAGCTGGTACACCCCACCGGCGACTGCCAGAGCATGCACGATCCCCGTCACCACGAGCGTCACCACACTCAGCTGGGCCACTCGTGAGAACCGCGGGATGAGCCGGTCGATCTCCTCCACCTTCTCCCCCGGAATCAAGACTGCCGCCAGCGCGACAAGTCCACCGAGCCAGGCGCAGGTCGCGAGCACATGCAACCCGGTGGCAGCGATCTTGGCGACCTCCCAGGGGCCACCTATGGCATTGGACTGCGCCACCATGGTGGCCGCGATCACCAGCACTAGCGTTAGGGCGACGAGGCGACGCCAACCAACCACGGCTCGGCTGATGATGTCGGGAAGGAAGAACATCGCGGCGACGAGGGCGGCGAGCCTCGCCAGCTGTGCGGCGCCGCCAAGGGGTGTGACTATATCTCCGAGGAGCCGGCCTCCAAAGGTCAGCTGAATGGCTGGACCGGCAAGCGTCCCAATGATCATCGCGACGGTTCCGGCCAGCGCGAGCATGACCAGACGCCGATTCCTCCGACCGTCAGGCCACACTACGCTCCAGAAGGTCAGGGTGCCTGCCAGCAGCACATACCCGGCGTAGGTCAGCACCCGGTTCGCCCCAAGCGCGAGCTCAACGAGATCCTGGATCATCGCCCGCTCAGCTCCCGAGCCAACTCGCGGCTCACTGCGGCCTCGGTAGATCGAATTGGACAACGATCACGGCGTTGCTCCTTGGCAATTCTTGCTTGACGCGAACCCGCGGTGGCTGTCCGATGGAACATGCCCGGTCGCGAAGCCGCAACACCGGGCACTCGATATTGAGCACGGTGCTGCCGCTGACCATCATTGCGACCGGAAGACTGCTGGGAACACCGACCACTAGGGGGCTCATGGCGGCCAGCGCACGGCCGGCGCGAGACGGCATGCTGCGTAGGGTGACACCGCTCAGGTTGTACCGCAATTCGATCCGTTTCGTGGGCGCATTGATGACCAGGTCAGTGGGTTGCCTGACACGACCACCAGGCACCGCCACCGGCTGGTTTCCCGCGCTTACCTGGACCTGAGAGGCAACAGGCTGAGCATTCGCGAAGCGGCTGCCGGCCAGGGTCAGCTTTGGTGGGCTGAGCCGAATAGATGAGGTCGGAGCGCTGAGCAGCACGAGCTCGGCGATGTCGAAGCTGCCGTTAGGCAGCGGGCTTGCCATGAGCAGGATTCCAGGCTCCGTCGTACCGGGCCCCTTCGGCAGTTTCGTCTTGGTCGGGGCAGTTGTGGCGGTGGGATCCGGCAAAGTTGTCGCCGAGGTTGAGGGCGCGACGGTTGGGGGCTGCGCCGGCGCTGAAGATGTACCGCTTTCCGCTACGGGCGCCGCTCGCGGAAGTTCCGGAGCCGTACGGTAAAAGACGACGGCTGAGATCAGTAATCCCACAATTAGTGCCAAGCCGATCGCGCGCCGCAGCCCGGCGGTTAATGGGTGACCAACCAGGCTTAGTTTGCCCAAGGCAGCACCCCCGGTGGCAGTTGGCTAACGCTTTCTTGGGCTACGCGACGGCGCAGCTCGCCGGGGCCCTATATTACGCCTTGGATCTTGAATCCCCTGGGGAGAAACGACGAGCAAGGGCGGGGTGGGTGCAGACGTGATCAACAAACGTGCGGCGCGATGGTCGAAGTTGGCTCTAGGGGCAGCCGGAGTCTTGGCCGTCGCTGGGGCAACAATCAGCCCCAGTTATGCACAGACCGAGAGTGAAATCTTCATTGTGCAAGGCCTGCCGGGCAAGAACCTCGACGTCGCGATCGACGGAGAGTCCGTCGCAACCGATGTCAAGACGGCGGCCGTAGCCGGTCCGTTCAAGGTCGAACCTGGTAGCCGCATGGTGACGTTCAGCGAGAATGGCACTACCGTCCTCGAGAACACCTTCTCGATCAAGGAAGGCTCAAAGGCTGATATCGTCGCGCATTTGCCGGCATCCTCATCAGAGGATCCGCTGGTGACGGTGTACAAATACGACGCAGTCAAGGTGCCCGAGGGGAAAGCCTTGCTCGTGGTTTCGCACGTCGCGGCCGTGCCTCCGGCAGATATCCGGGTGAATGATCAGGTGCTTTTCGCCAACATCGCCAATGGCGAGTCACTCCAACTGATGGTGCCCGTTGCCACGTACAAGGTGTCTATCGTGCCGACGGGTGAGACCGAACCTGTCTTCTTCGGTCCGGTCAGCCTGACAGTTAAAGGCGGGGCTATTAACCGGGTCTACGCCGTGGGTGATCCGGAGAAGAAGACGATGAATGTTGCCGTGCATGTTCTCACCACCGGCACCACTGGCTCTGCGAGACCGTCGGAGGTGAACACCGGAACCGGTGGTCAGGCTGTCGGTGCTGGCCCGTCGTTGGAGGTGAATCTGGCGCGTTGACGCTGTCGACCCTGCAGTCCCGGACCCGGTGCCTCCAGCGGCGTCGACCGGGACTGCGTCGTTCCATCGTGGGTGTGTTTTGTGTGGTGGCTTGCCTCTGCGGCTGCACGGCACAAGCACTTCCTGGCATCTCCACCGCCAACGGTGATCAGCCGCAGGGTGGGTCGTCGGTCGCTCCGGCGCGCCAGGGGACGCCTGCGGCCAGTCAGCGGATCCAGTTCATTCCAGAACAACTCACGCTTCCAGGCAATGCGAGCGCTGCGGTACTGCCGGCTGCCACGGTCGACGGTGTGCTCCGAGTGCCAGAGAACGTGCGACACGTCGGCTGGTGGGATGGCAGTGCCCGCGCGGGTGAGCCGTTCGGGTCGACGGTGATCGCGGGTCATGTCGACTCGGACACCGGAGGCATTGGTTTCTTCGCACGGCTGCTCAGGGCCAAAGTGGGCGACACGATTACGCTTCGCGCGGAATCACATCAGCTCACGTATCGAGTCACCGCTGTCAAGAAGGTGGCCAGGAGGGCGCTGGCGACGGATAGTCAGGCCTTCAAGCAGACCGGTCCGCATCGTTTGGTACTGATCACCTGCACCGGCGACTTCCATCGGGACAGAGGCGGCTACGACAGCAACCTTGTCGTGGTCGCGAAGCCTCTCGGGCTGGCGCGCTAGACGACCGGTGGCGTTCCGCCGGTCAGTCGTCTGGAGCTTTGTGATCACGTGAGCGCTTCACAAACCTCTTTCGCTCCACGGGTACGCCATTGCGTAGCCGCCGCCGGGTGCGAGTGCGTTTCGTGTCCGTGCCTGGTCGAGTGCGGCCTGACTTGGGAGGCCGGGACTCACCCGATGTGGGAGGTCTGATGGGTGCGATGGTGCCCTTTGCTACGGGGTCGATACCGAGATCGTGGTAGAGGTGCGGCGAGGTGGAGTAGGTCTCTTCGGGTCCCTCGAATGGCAAACCCAACGCGTCATTGATCATCTTCCATCGCCCCAGATCGGCCCAGTCAACAAGGGTGATCGCGATTCCAGACGCTCCTGCTCGGCCGGTTCGGCCGATCCGATGCAAGTACACGTTCTCGTCCTCAGGGCATTCGTAGTTGATCACGTGACTGACACGCTCAACATCGATCCCTCGCGCGGCGACGTCGGTCGCAACCAAGACAGCGATGCGTCCCTCGCGAAAGCGTCGGAGGGCCTTCTCTCGCGCAAACTGGTTCAGGTCGCCGTGGATGGACGCCGCCGCGAAACCGCGACTCACAAGATCATCCGCCAATCGCTGCGCCGACCGCTTGGTACGGCAGAAGATCATCACGCGGGTGGAGTTCTCGGCCTGCAGGATGCGGGCCACAACTTCAGGTTTGTCCAGATCATGGGCTTGATAGGCGAACTGCGCGGTCGTCGGCACCGTACTGGTCTCATCCGCGGATTCGGCCCGGATGTTGACCGGATGGCGCATGTGACGACGAGCTAGTGAGACTATCTCTCCTGGCATGGTGGCTGAGAACAGCATCGTCTGACGCAGCTCGGGAGTGCTAGCCAAGATACGCTCAACGTCTGGCAGGAACCCCAGATCCAACATCTTGTCCGCCTCGTCGAGCACCAGCACCTTGATATGACCAAGATCAAGAGTGGTCCGCTCCACAAGATCAAGAAGCCGCCCGGGCGTTCCGACAACG
>JBKPAB010000274.1:0-2898 GCA_046726195.1 Actinomycetota bacterium | reverse complement strand
CGACAGCGACGATCGCACCCGCACGGCGGTCGATTCTGTACTTTTTGCGGACTCTGTGCGGACTGGGGAGGTGGTCGATGGACATAATCCCTAGCCAGATGCTGATTGGCGGACGAGTCGGTCGGTAAGCCGGATTCTGTCCGGTCGTTCCCGACCGGGGCGATCATCCATCTGCGACCGCTGTTACCAGCGGCCTGGTGCGATCTACCCGAAGGCTCGGGCGAGCAGCCCTCAAGCGCCTCCGCAGACGCGTACGCGTCCTTTTGATCTTGCTCCAGGTGGGGTTTACCGAGCCATCCCAGTCACCTGGGCTGCTGGTGGTCTCTTACACCGCCGTTTCACCCTTACCTCCGTGTCATGAGATGGCTGGGCATCTCATTAGTGGTTGGAGGCGGTCTGCTTTCTGTGGCACTGTCCCGCGGGTCACCCCGGGTGGGTGTTACCCACCACCTTGCTCTGTGGAGTCCGGACTTTCCTCAACGGCGCCTGCGCGCCGCCGCGATCGCCTGACCGACTCGTCCTGTCCCAGCCTAGCGAGTAACGCTATGGACGGGTTAACACTTCCGCCCCGTCTTCAGTCACGACGAGGGTGTGCTCGAACTGGGCGCACCGACTCCCATCGGCAGTGAGCACCGTCCAGCCGTCGTCCCACATGTACCAGTCGCCTGTTCCGAGAGTGATCATCGGCTCGATCGTGAAGGTCATACCGGGCTTCATCTCGGTGTCATAAGCCGGCGCGTCGTAGTGCGGGATCACCAGGCCTGAGTGGAAGGCTGTGTGTATGCCGTGTCCGGTGTAGTCGCGGACCACGCCATGGCCGAAGCGCTTCGCGTAGCTTTCGATCACCCGGCCAATGACGTTCACCTGGCGGCCCGGCTTCACGGCCCTGATAGCGCGTACCAGCGCCTCCTGAGTCCGCTCGGTGAGCAGCCGGGTTCGCTCATCGACCTCACCACAGAAGAAAGTTGCACAAGTGTCCCCATGTACACCTCCGATGTAGGCCGTGACATCGATCTTGACAATGTCACCTTCCTCGAGCGGTCGGGCATCGGGGATGCCGTGGCAGATGACCTCATTGACCGAGGTACAGCACGATTTGGGAAACCCGCGGTAGCCGAGTGTTGATGGGTACGCGCCGTGGTCGATCAGGAATTCGTGGACCACGCGATCAAGATCATCGGTCGTTACGCCGGGGTCGATGATCGTGGCGGCCGCGTGCATTGCCTGCGCTGCGATCCGTCCTGCGACCCGCATCCTCTCGACGGTCTCCGGCGACTGGACGTCATCTCCTGTATAGCGATCGGGCGCGGGCCGGCCAACGTAGCGCGGCCGGGGGATGCTGGCCGGCACCTCGCGTGAGGATGAGACAACTGCGGGCCGGATGGTCACTTCGCGATCCTACTTTCGGAGAAAGTGGTCGCAAACAACATCAGATTTGGCCGAACTCATGTCGTTGGCGACCACTTCCTAGGGATCCTTGCCGGGGGTAACGTCGAAGTGATCCAGCCCGAAGGAGGGTGAGATGGCGGAGGGCGATTGGTGGTTTGATCTCAAGACCCACACGGTGGTACCCGACAACAACGAAACGAAGATCACCGACCGGCTCGGCCCCTACAAGACGCGCGAAGAGGCCGAACGGGCACTCGAAAGGGTAGAAGAGCGCAACGAGGAGTGGGACAACGACCCGCGGTGGAACGACGATCTGTAGTCAGGTTCGGGTCAAGCTCTGCATAGCCTTCTGACGGTCTACACGCGTTGCAACCCATGCGCACCGCGGGGAAGCTACGTGAACGTAGATTGCGGCACCTAGCGGGAGGTGCTGCCGCTATGGGGCGGCACGCGCCTGTTTCGCGATGCGAGATCGGTGGTATCTCTTCGTACGTGGACCTAACACGCCGCGTGAGGGTCGGTTGTGAGTTCGTTCACGAGTCCGACACCGATGTCCCAGCCGTGTTCCAGGTGGAGCCGCTGAGTGATCAGAAGGTCGATGTGATCGATGCGCGCTGGACATTGGAACCCGATGGGCCGACTCGTGCCTACATAGACCTCTATGGCAACCCGTGCCGCCGCTTGACCGTTCCCGCGGGCCGCTCAGTGATCAACTACCAAGCGACCGTGACCGTGCCAGATGCGGCGGAGGATGTCGACGAAGAGGCTCCGGAGCTGACGCCTGATCAGCTGCCCGACGAGGCGCTGATTTATCTCCTGCCGAGCCGCTTTTGCCTGCCGGATGTCCTTGGGGACGAGGCTTGGAACCGCTTCGGCAACACGCCGCCGGGCTACCGGCGGGTTCAGGCAATCTGCGATTACGTGCATGGTCACCTCCGTTTCGAATATGGAGCGAGTACCGCGTGGACCACAGCTGCCGATGTTCATGCCAGCGGCTATGGCGTCTGCCGCGACTTCACGCACCTCGCGGTCTCGTTCTGCCGGGCGCTCAACATTCCTGCCCGTTACGTCTTCGGTTACCTCCCCGAGATCGACGTTCCGCCCAACGATCTGCCCATGGACTTTGCGGCGTGGATGGAGGTCTATCTCGGTGATCGCTGGTGGACCTTCGATCCGCGGAACAACGAGCGACGCAAGGGCCGGGTGCTCATCGGGCGAGGTCGCGACGCGAGCGATGTCGCGATGGCCACCACGTTCGGCGCGCCCCGGCTGAACGCCATGACCGTCATCTCTCAGGAGGACGTCGCAGGTTAGCCGGCGCATGCGGACGGCGCCCTTCGACAAGCTCAGGACGGCGCCCTTCGACAAGCTCAGCCTGGATCCACCGGTTGGGTTTGTGTTGCTGGGTAGTTGATCTTGGTCGCGGGCTGCAGCGGGCTGGGCGTGCTGGATCGGCCGGTCTGCCCGGCGTTTCCACTGTGGGTTCTCCTGGTTGGGGTGGTCGCTGGG
>JBKPAB010000273.1:0-11251 GCA_046726195.1 Actinomycetota bacterium | reverse complement strand
GTTGGGCACCAAGGTCGGCCGTCTGGTGGCCGCCGAGTTCGCCGACCCGCACCGGCTGGCGGCACTCGGGTTTACTCGATTTGTCAGATTCGCCGCCAATCGTGGACTGCGGGTGCGGGGGTCGACGGCGGACCGGCTGGTGGCAGCAGCCCGCGCCGCCCTGCCCTCCGCGGAGGCGCAGGTGGCTCGCCAGGTGTTAGCCGAGGATCTGGTGCTGCTGGCCTGCCTAGATGCCCAGATCGCCGCCGCGGAGACGAAGCTGGCTCAGCTGCTACCGGATACGCCGTTTGCACCGTTGACCACGGTGCCCGGCTGGGGCACGGTCCGGGCCGCCAACTACGGTGCCGCCGTTGGTGATCTTAACCGTTGGTCGGGTGCCCGGCAGCTCTACCGCGCCTCTGGTCTGTCTCCGGCGCAATATGAGTCGGCCGGGAAGCGTCGCGACGGCGGCATCAGCCGCGAGGGCAGCGTGGCGCTGCGGCGGGCGCTGATCGATCTTGGGATCGGGTTGTGGCGCAGCGATCCGGCAGCCCGCCGCTACGGCCAGCAGTTGCGGGCCCGCGGCAAGAAGGGCGGGGTGATCGGCTGCGCGATGGCCAACCGCGCCAACAAGATCGCCTACGCCTTGGTCCGCGACCAGTGCAATTACGACCCCGGTCGCTGGGGCTGACCACACGGCGGTTTCCTCGATCGCGGCCCATCTCGTCGCGCGCAGCAGCGGTCAACCTGCAGCGCCCGCAGCGCAGCGAGGACGAACGAGGTTGACCGCGGCGAGCAGCGACGCACACTCGGGCGGCGAGGAAGCCCCGGGAAAGGAGCTGAGCTGACCCCTTCACAACCAGGCCTGCCGGTGAGACCCTGGACCGCACGAAGGGCCGGAGACACGCCGATCTGACTATGGCGGACACCTTCGGTGTTACGCCGCACCTAGTTTGGCGGCCGGCCCTTCGCCACCACGGCAGCCCGAACGACGCCAACTGACCCATGATCACGATCACGAGGTCGCATATGTCAGTGTGGGCGCCAAGGCCATCCACCGCCGACTCACCGCAACGCTCCATAGATCCACTCGGCCCGTAGACCACGGGCGGACCAAGCGCGCCCTCTGAGAGGGCTTGACACGTGCCACCGCCAACTAGGGACTTCGCTCTCGTCAGGTTCTTAATGAGAGATCAGACCCCATTAAACCCCCACCTTTCAGGCGCCTGAGGCCGTGGTGCTGGCGGAAGCACGGAACGTCGCGAGAGGATTGGTCACGGTCGTACGCGGCCCTTGTCGCGGCGTTGCGATAGGGAGGGTGGCCACGGGAGTGCGGTCTCGTCGCAGGCAGTCTGCGTACGAGCTGCTTCACTGGTGTGGCCGGGTCCGCTATCGCAGTCCAACGATCGGAAAGAACAACCACACCGCGGCTTTGCTTTTTGCCTGGTGTCGGAGACGCCAATCCAGGTCTTGTGCTGCCGACTAGCTGGAGCCCCCTCGTGCAGGCCCTACAATCCAGTACCTCGCAATGGTGGCGAAAAGTCCAGCTTCTCTGCAGTGATAGAAAGATCTCCTGAATCTTCGCTGATGGCTCGACGGTGATGCGGCGAGCGTGATCAGCCGCGTGGCGGTCGCTTTGACGGAAACGCAGGCGGATTCCAAAGATCAAGAATTCTGCATGGCGATTAGCACGGTGCCTGCATCATGTCGCCGTGAACGGTCTTCGGGGGTAGTACTGACCGAGACGGCGGCACGCGCTCGGCAACACGCCCACTACAACCCGTGTATCCATTCGGACCCGTGGGATCGCCGATCGAGTTGTACAGCGGTCCGATCTCAGTCGCTGCCTGGACGCATCGCTGTGGATCTCGCTGGTGATCTTCAGGTGAGCTGGAACGTGACTGGCATCCGGCCATTTCAACCCGGCCACGTGAGCCTGGGAATTGATCTACCAGACTTCGGGTCCATCACGTGCCCGCAGAGCTCAACCGCGGGCGTGGAGCGCGCATGATCATGTACGCGACAGTTGGCGATCGCGACGCAGAGTGTGATCACGCAATCGCATAGCCACGCCATCTTGCTCCAACCGTTGCCCTGCTGATGAGTTCGCCACCGCCGTGCGATCTATACGCCCACGGCTAGACCCTGCGCCAGACCGGTGCCGAACTGGGGGTTCAGTGGAGCACGGTCAGCGAGCAGCTCCAAGGTGCCGGCATCCCCACGCGTCGCAGCGGTCCTCCTGAATGAACATCCCGCCTACACAGCAAATCCGGGAGCTGCGCGACAAAAGGCCTGACCTGGAATGACGTGGCAGAACGGGTCGACATGACGGTCCGCCGGCCGAGCGGGAGATCGGCCGGCTCCTGCGCGGACCCAAACCCCGAGGAGATCCGTGTCGTCACCTCGGACGCGGCCTCGATCAGGTAGGTCTCTGAATGCCGCTATCGGGTCGGCCGCGGCCTTCCGGCGGCAGGTCGAGGCCGCCTAGTTCGGCTTGGCCGGGACGAAGCGCTTGACGAAATCGAGCGCGGTCTGCGCCACCTCCTGCCAGCCGTGGTCGATCGTGAGTGAGTGGCTGCGGTTCGGTATCTTCACGATCTCGGTTACCCCTGGGTTGCGGCGCTGCCGCTTGTAGGCGGCGTTCGCGATCGCCCACGGCACCGTGTGGTCGTTCTCGCCGTCAATGATCAGCAAAGGACCGCGGTCGGGGTTCTTGGTGTTCACCTTCGCCTCCGTCCAGGGGTTGAGGTTCGCGTTGCCCATCTGCGCAAGAGCGATCCCGGAGCCGGCGACGTGGAAGGTGTCGTAGAGCTCCTTCGCCTCCTTTTCGCCCAGTACGTTCACCCAGCCGTACTTGAATTGGTCGAACGTGAGCGTGATCGCGCGGCCACGCGTGCGCGGGTTGAGCAGGAACGGGCCCACCCCCTTGAGTACGGAGGCCGGTAGAGGCAGAACGCCGCGGAAGACCCCGGGGTCGATCGCCACCGTGGCCGCCGAGAGGCCCCGGCCCGCGACCATCTGGGCCAGCAGGCCGCCGGTCGAGTGCCCGATTACTGCTGGTTTCTTGTCCAAGGCATTGATGATCTCGATCGTGTGGTCGGCGATCTGCTTCAGCGTCTTCTTGGCGAGGACATCAGGGTTCGCGCGCGCCTCCTCGACGGTCTCAGGATCGTCCGGCCAGTCCGGGGTGAGGGGCGCGTAGCCAGCCTCGCTGAACAGCTGCGCCCAGCGGTCCCAGCTGCTCGGCAATAGCCACAGGCCGTGGATGAAGACGACGGGTGTGCTGCCGGAGGCGTTCGCCGCCTCGATCTCCCGGTTCTCCCGCTCCGAAATTGACGCCACCTCGAACTCCTCTCGGTCGCGGTGATCTCAATCGAACTACCGAAGCGGCTTGGTCGGCAAGAGACTCCGGGCGAGTGTAGCCGCCCGGAGTTGAACCCGAGTCCTCGGTTATGAATGATCGGTTTCTACAGGTACAGCCGGCGCCAGGCTCTCGCCCTCCCACCTCCGCTGCAGCACCCAGCGTGCTCTTCTTCCTGTTCACCGCCGCGTTCTTCGGCGGAGTGATCGCCGGGGCTGAAGCGCAGGCTCGATCGACGTGTCAGACCCGAACAGGGCGCCGGGAAGGGGCCTCCCGTACGCTCCCTCGATTTTGTAAAGGACTTGGGCATCCTGATCACGCGCGGTTGCATCCAGCTCCGTGACCGTCGTCGTTTAAGCGAGATTCCTCCCTCGATTCGAGTCGAAGGCGTAGACCGTCGCTGTGGTTGGACCGTCGACAATCAGGTCGACCGCCACGATGGTGTATCGATCCCGACCAACATGTGTAAGTTCATACAGGCTGGGCCCATCCACGACGGCAGCGCATCATCGGCTGCCACCGTGCCCACAGTCGTTGAAGCTCGTGCTCGCTGGGCAAAGCACTCGAGGCCTCCATCGCCAGAGACTCCCTTCAAGTGAACGGAAGGTGTCAGCTGGGTTCACCCACCGGTGCAGCGGCAGTGTATTGGCGGGACGGATCGAGGCTTTCCCACCTCAGTTATCGTCAAATCGACTCGATGACTGTCATGGCGATTGGGAAGGGTCGATATGGGACAATTTCCCGTCGTGCAGGTGACGGCGCTGAGAGTGACTCCGTATCGAAATCGGCTGAATCTCGGTCAGTTGACCTCGGCGAATTCAGCCTCCGCGCTTGAGCACTAGCCCACAGCGAGTCGCTTCGCATACTCACTCTGGTGGCGTCGGGCAGCTTCCAAAAGCGCCTCTGGTAGCCGCGACCGCCACCCGCAGGCAGGCGTGACCAACGCGTCGATACCGTGACGTGGAAAGGTCGTGTACCGGTACCGGTGAAGCCCGTCGCTGAAGACGTACGCCTCGACGCCCGTATCGAGGAATGCGATCTCCAACATGCGGTCCATGATCAATTCCGGGCTCGCGCACCAGCTGATAGAGCCGCGGCTGGACCAGCGCGACCAGCCGAAGATGAGTGGTCGATCGTTGTCGTTGACCACCCCGGCACAGTCAAGATCGAAGGCACCGCCGACCGCTTCTTCTGCGTCAACAAGGCGTGGCGTCAACTCTGGCAACCCACCCTCCACCATGTACGCGTCGCTGATCATCTAGGCAAGACGTTCAGCAAGAGGCGGTCCCGACCGCTCCTACTCCGCCTCGAGCGCGCGATGCGCCCGCTCACGCTGTTCCACGAAATACCCGAGCATCACATACGCGCTCATGGTGAGGCCATAACGTTCAGCACGAAGAACGTGATCACGAAGCCCGTCGGGAGCGCCGCCGGGTCCTGCGAAAGGAGAGGGTCGAGCAGCGCGAGCACAACCAGCTCCGCAAAGAA
Source organism: Actinomycetota bacterium (assembly GCA_046726195.1). GTDB lineage: Bacteria > Actinomycetota > Actinomycetes > Propionibacteriales > Propionibacteriaceae > Microlunatus. The sequence continues at coordinate 6,423 of JBKPAB010000273.1, read as the reverse complement.
CGCCACAACCACACGACCGAGCGCCGTAGCCCCTGCCGGGCGAGCGCCGCAAGCGGTGTGAAGATCCCCCAAAGGATCATCGCGCTCGATGCGACGAAGCCGCCGAGCGAGACCTGGAGCAATAGCTTGGCTGCCACCGCAACCCCCGACATTGTGCTGCGGCATTGACCTCCAGCGCCAAGTGCCTCGGAGCCTCGAAGAGGGTCTATGCGGCCTGTGGTCCGCTTGGTGCTTGTGTTGATGCCTGGGTTGATTCGTCGACTTGTGAGCGGCGCCGGAGTAGAGCGATGCCCATGCTCAGCATGAAAACGAAGAAGCCGATGAAGCCGATGCTGGAGATACCCGCGATCACCGATGACGCCGGGCTGAGCAGCCCCAACCATCCCGCCAGCGCCCCGACGAGCAGGCCAGGCCATCCGATCCACCGCGGCAGCACACGCGTGGTAAGGATGGCCACCGCGTAAAGCGGAACGACCACTCCGAAACTGAGGGAGATGGCCGCAAGCGTGTCGGCCGTGGCCGCCAGCGTGGCCTGTCCTGCCGGGTCGGCGGCGATGTAGGCCGGCACTAGTTCGTAGCCCATCGCGATGGGGATCAGATGCGAGACAGTCACCAGCGTCAACCCCACGACGCCGAGAATCGGCGCCAGAATCATCACTGGCCCAGCCAGTCGAAGGATGTCGTAGAAGCCCACCAGCGCGACGATCCCCAGATACCCCATCAGGATGATCGACCAGGCCCCCACGAAGAACAACCCGCCGGCCGCATCCGCGGCTGCGATCCCATCCCGGCCCGGCCGGCCGGTCTCTGGGATCAACACCCCCACACCGCCGGAACCCATCGCCACAGCGCGAAGCAGATAACCGAGTGCACAGACGGCTGCAACCGGGGAGAGCCTGAGCGTCCGCATAACCCAGAGCCTCCCACCGCGGCAGCCAGACGGCAGATCTTAGGATCCCCAATTTCTGGACGGGCTTGATCTTGGTCGGATTGGGCCAGGGAGGAACTGACTATCACGAGCCAGGCATCGAGCCAGCTGACGAAACGGCCCGAACTTGCACCGGCAGGGCCACGCTCGAGCATGATGCGACTACCCCGAGTCAGGGATCTACGCTAGCTGACATGGCGTCGGACGTGTACGCCAACCGCATGGGATGGCCCAGCTTCGTGGCTATCACCGGCCCGCCCCTCCTGCTGGCTGGGCTCGGCTTGACCCATCCGAACGACCTGAGCGGGGCCTCGGCCGGGTGGTGGACGAGCCTGCACATCATTCTGGTTCCGTTGTTCCCGCTGCTCGGGGTCAGTCATTGGGTCCTGCTTCACGGACGGCCGGGCGTGATCGCGTGGATCGGCCGGGTTGCGGCCTTCTTGTACATCGCGTTCTACGCCGTGACTGACCATATCGCTGGCATCGGCACCGGTGTGGTGATGCAGCAGTCTGGTGCATCCAGCACCTCGGAACGTCCCGAGGTCGGCTGGCTGTTCGGCGTCGCCAACGATGTCGGCGGCGCGGGTGCGTGGGCTCTGGCGCTGGCCGCGGTCGCGACCGCGGTGGTGGCAGTTCGCGACGGCGGTCGGCGTGTGCTGCCCGGCGGCCTGCTCCTGGTCGCCTCGAGCGGGTACTTCGCGATCGCGGGAGTTCACATCTACTGGCCGCGCGGAGTCCTCACGATGCTCGTGATGGCCCTCGCCTTCGGTTGGGTGGCCCTGACAGTGCCCCCGGCCGGGGTGGTTCGGGCAGCCGACGGCGGCGCGGAGAGCCGCCAATCAGGGCGTCGCAGAATGACCGGACCGGTGGTAGCTTGCATCATTCGGCTTGGGTGAGTAAGGGCATACAGAAGGGCCAAGGGCTCTACACCCGGACCCGAGTGATTCAGAACCGGCGTATTTCCCATAGAAACAGCCTTTAGGCAAACCCCAGCACGATCCCGAGCACCAAGAAGGCAATATACACACTTTGTGAAGAGTGGAGGATGATGGACATCCACGTACTCCTATAGCGGTAGGCGGGGTAGGTGTACAACAAGCCGGTAAGGAACGCATTAGGTATTACCCAGGGCACGTGAACGTGATAAAGAGCAAAGAGTGTGCTGTTTGCCACCCAACTGCCGCGTTTGAACACTCCTTCCATCCGTGGCAAGAGCACACCTCTAAAAAGAAACTCCTCCCCCAGGATCGTGTTGAACACGGCGAATATCACAAACAAGACTAAGAACCACCAGGCACCCACTAGCCGCCCTTGGACTTCCTGCGATCCTAAGATCGCATCGAAGCTATAGCCTGGGCGCTCCGCAAGAAACGGAACGACCGACACCCAAGCGTTTTCCAATGCGGAGGCCAGTACGAGTTCCACCACCACGACTCCGACGAGGAACGGTATTACCCACAACCAGAGCCTTGCGCGCGGTACTCCTGTTGCTGGCTCGCGAGGGGTGTTGAGCCTGAGCCTCCTCTTGACCGTTGTCCAGCGCACGTCGCCTTCCTCTCGACGGACGATGATCATGGACAGGACGAACAACCAGATCAAACCCATCGTGAGTAGCGCTATCCTCGTGACACCTGATCCGAGGGGGTCAGACCCGAAATCGGGTGCCACCAGCGGGATGACGATCCAGCTCAGGATGCCCATCGGGGCAGCTGCGAGGGCCCAGGTACCTAAGATCTTTGCGAGAGAGTACTGTTCGCTGAGCCTCTCGCCCAACGGTCCTTCTACACCGGGTTCTCCGACTCCGCCGGGTGCAATGTCCCCTTCCGCACCCATCTTCGTGATCCTCTTTGCGAAACCCTACTTTCTGCCTTGGCTGCCATCGTGCGCCTTGCCTTCACGCGGTGGTCACTTTGCCACGTAACCCTTGCACCATACGCCCACAAGAGCCAGCAGCGCATCCCCAAATAGCCGATATTTGTGTAAAAACGCCATTAGCTGGTCTTGGGAGAACTCAGTTAGGGCGAAGTCCGCGGAATTCCTTTCCGAATGCACGGCACGTTGTACACCGCTGCGGGGGTGGTTAGGAGACGATGCAGCTGGCCCATGCCTCTTTGCCAGGATTCTGTACGCTAACGATCAAGCTTACTAGTTTTGCGTGGGCGGCGAATTTCTCCGGGGCCTCGCCGGGCCGCGAGATATGCACTTGGCTGGAACCTTATTCGGTCGTGTTGCAACAGTATCAAGTCAAAGTGACAAATGTGTCTATTTGTTCTTCCACTTTCAGGTATTCCTGCTCATCAAAGGCCCTCGCTTCGCGCTCGTCCGCGCGGCGCATGTCCTCGCTAGCGTGCCCACGTCCCACATCTCCTCGTGGCGACACGACCTGTCGCTGCGCTGGCGGGTGGGTCCGCTGGCTGCGGCCGGCCGGACCTCTCGACTACGTACGCCATGCCGGGAGCTGGGGAATGTTTGCGTGGCGTGATTCCGGCGGAATCATCCTGGAGTCCAAAGGTGCCGCGCCTTGCTAGCTTCTGAATGGAAGATTGCGGTCATCGTAGGCCATAGCGGCCTCCGCGATGCCGCTGGATGATCATCGATGACGCGGTTTACCTGCTGCAAGCTGGGCCCAGTGGCCCGCTCAGCCTGTGGCCGCGGTCGATACCATGCGGGGCGGTGGCCACACTGCCGGTCGCCGACGCGGACATCACGCTGACGGGGCATGGGGTGCGGTGGTTTCAGAACTTCCATTGATCACCACGCCACCGCCAGCCTGGAGCAGCTGACGACTCCAACGATGTTTGTAGTGGCCAGCGAAGGACCAGGATCCGACTATATCGGCAACCTCTACCAGCGACTTCCACCTATTCCGAAGAAACTCATCCAGGTCAACGGCAAGCGTCGACTGGAGGCTATCCCACCAATAGCAGGCAACAGCCCTCATAGCTGACTGGTTCGCCGCAACAGGGCTCACCGCGTACACGTGACCTCCGTCATATATGACGACCGTGCACTTAGCCAGTGGTTCCCACCGGCTCGACTACAACACGTCAAGATCGATGACCAGCAGCGGATATTCCAACTCAATGGCAATCTCGTTCTGGCTGGACCTTACGGGCCGCATCGGCGGGCAGGTGTCGGAAAAGCCGGGTTGGCCTTCGAAGCACTGAGCGGTGCCACGGCACGAAGTGTCAAGTCCTGTGAGCCCGGCGGCCTACAGGACTTGGACTGGTCAGCGAGCAGCGGTGTTGTGTTAGAGGACGATCAGGAGCAATGCGATCGCAAAGAACACGCTTTGGGCACTGTGTACCGCGATCCCGATCCAGGCGCTTCGGTAGCGCTTCGTTGGGTAGGCGAGGGTGAATGTGTCGAACGGCGTCGGCAGCATCGCCCACGGGACGTGGAGGTGGTAGCCGCTGAGGAGGAGTCCAATCACGACCCAGTCGCCGCGTCCGAAGGCGGCTATTCATCCGCGGCAGAAGGTAGCCGCGGAACAGCAGCTCCTCAGCGAGCACGGTGGTGAAGACGAACAAGGCGAGGATGAGGCCATGCCAGCCCCAGGCGCCGTCGAGGAACGCCTTCCCCACGTCCGACTCGAGGAGCGTAGCGAAGACCCGGTTCTCGGGAGCCCCGAACGTCGGGATCATCTCGTTGAACGCCGCGAAGGCAATCGCGAACAGGATCACCATCAACCAGACCCTGCCTCCGACGCGGCCGCTGCGCGGACTTCGTAGGGAGCGGAGCCAGAGCGACGAGAACGAGCTGCCAACGAGACCTCTGGTGAGACACACGATGAGCGCCTTCAACATCGGCACGACCCCGCACCGGCGAACCGGTCCGCGACTTCCGGTGCAACCAGCCAGGCAAGTGCTGCCATCGGTGTAGCGCGGCGGCCAAGCCCAGATAGCGAAGATTCCAGGGATCCGCAACTGCGGAATTTCGTCGCTGGAGACGGCAGCGTCGACGCGGCCACTGGCCGTGGGTGGAACTGAGATGCTCATCTGCATCCTTCTTTGCTGCAGAATTCGATTCCTCGACGCTGGGAGCCGGTTGCGGGGCGCGACTTGGCCGTCCCATGGCAGGCCTGCCAGCCCCGACACAGGGCCGCAGGCAAGCAGGACCTTCCCTACCCCTCGCCCCGCCGTCTTGGTTGGCCCGACTCGGGCCAAACTAGTGCGAACCGTGGTGGATCTCGGCGAGTGCCTGGCGGAGGTCGTCGGGCAATGGGTCTTCGGCGGTCAGGGTGTGGCTGCCGGTGTCGATCTTCAGGGTGCGGTAGCGGCGTAGTGCGCGGACGAATTTCTTGATCGTCCAGTCGGTCAGGGTCCGATGCGAGATCGCCAGCGCGGCGACACGACGGCGAGGTGGGCGTCGATGGATTCGCGTTTGTGGTGGCAGACCCGCCTTGCCGCAGGTCGTGTTTGGACATCCGGAAGGCGTGCTCGACCCGCCACAGCTGGTGATAGGCGCCGATCGCCCAGGCCGGGTCGGCGTCGAGGAGGTTGGTGACTTAGGGCTTCCAGCCGGCCAGCGTGCGGGCCTTCGCCTCGAGGTCACGGTTGACCGTCCGGGTGCCGCCGGTCAGGGGTGACGAACCGGTTCCCTTTGATCGCCGCCTGGCCTGCGACGGCCTTCTCGGCCTTGGCGATTTGCTGGTCGATGCCGTGCATGACGCGCCGGGCCCGGTCTGTCTTGTACTGGTAGAGCGTCGTCTGACGCCGCTGATCGGCTTTCGGGCCCATGACCGTGGGCTGGGTCAAGGTCGCCCCGTCGGCCGGCTCGGCGTCGGGGTTGTCGCGCCGCCACTGGCTGATCACATAGGGCACCTCGGGCAGCCTTCCGCCGATCACGAAGCTCCAGCCGGCGCGTTCGATGTCGGCCAAGTTGGCGTCATCATGCCGGCGCGGCGGTCCAGGCGGCGTTCCTTAGAGAACCCGGGCTCGCGGAACCCGTCACCGGTGTCGGTCTCGAACCACAGCGTCGTCACGTCGTACAAGATCAGCGCCGACGGGCAGAGCTCGGCGGCGGCCGCGCACACCCCGGACAACCGGTCCCGCCACTGCGGCGTCGCATAACCGGGCAGCCGCCACCGTCCGATACGACAGCGCCCACCCCGGCCTCGGCCAACACCCGGGCTGGCATCTTGCTTGCTGGTCGGCTCGATGATCCGGGCCGTCACTAGCTGCTCAAACACCACGTCTCGGCCGGTCACCTCGTCGAACCCGAGCTGGCGATACATCGCGGCGATCGCGTCCAGCAGCCTGCCCATCCGCGAGGAGGTGATCTCCAACGCCAACCGCTCCTGGGCGGCCGCCACGTCGAGTGGCAACGGGTCCTGGCCGGCGGCGATCCGCTGCGCCGCGACCGCCTTCAACAGCTCCACCTCGGCGTCGCTGTGTGAGCCGAGCCGAGATGCTCGATCTCGCGCGACCCACCAGCAGACTTCCACACCACCTGGACAGCCACAGCCCCGACGAGGTCCGCACCATCCGCACATA
>JBKPAB010000272.1:0-8420 GCA_046726195.1 Actinomycetota bacterium | reverse complement strand
CTGGGTACGCGTGCACGTCAAGGCCGCTGCTTTGAATCATCACGACGTCTGGTCACTTCGCGGGGTCGGCCTCGCTGCGGACCGACTTCCCATGATTCTTGGCTGCGATGCCGCGGGTACCACCGACGACGGGCGGGAGGTTATCGTCCACGCCGTGATCAACTCTCCCGATTTCGTTGGCTCGGATGCCACCTACGACCCCCAGCGGTCATTGCTGTCGGAGCGTTATCCCGGCACCTTCGCGACGCAGGTGCGAGTTCCGGCGGCGAATCTGGTGGACAAGCCGCCCGAGCTGAGCTTTGCCGAGGCGGCCTGCCTGCCGACGGCCTGGCTGACGGCGTACCGGATGCTCTTTAGCCAATCGGGAGCCCGGCCGGGCGACACCGTGCTGATCCAGGGCGCAGGCGGCGGGGTAGCCACTGCGCTGATCGCGCTAGGTCGGCAAGCTGGGATGCGGGTTTGGGTTACCTCGCGTGACGGAGCCCGAGGCGCCCGAGCCGTCAGTCTCGGCGCGCACCAGGCGTTCCCGGCCGGCGCGCGGCTCCCGGAGCGGGTGGATGCGGTTATGGACGGTGTCGGCGCCGCCACCTGGTCACATTCGATCAATGTGTTGAAGCCGGGCGGGACAGTTGTGATATGCGGAGCGACGTCCGGCGACAATCCACCGAAGGCAGAACTGACCAAGATCTTTTTCAAGCCGCTTCGGGTGATCGGTTCGGTGATGGGCACCCGAGACGAGCTGATCTCTCTGGCACAGATGTTGGTGGCTACCGGCGTACGGCCACATATCGACCGCGTCCTGCCACTAGCAGATGCCGCCGCCGGATTCGCCGCCATGATCGCCGGTGAGCACTTCGGCAAGATCATCTTCGAGCCATGATCCAAGGCGCTGACCAGGTAGTACTTCGGCCGCCGACCGCGGCCGACGTCGAGGCGGCCGCCCGCTGTCACCTCGCTTGCTGGCAGGAAGCGTATGCGGGTCTTGTCGACGCTGATCGGCTGGCTGTGATCACTGGTGATCTTGATTGGGCCATCGACTTGTGGCGAAGGGCGCTTACCTCAGATCGGACAACGACCCTGGCCGTGGACGGCGAGCTCATCGTGGGCTTCGCGCGCGCAGGTCCGGCGACGGAGCCTGGGCTGGACGTGACCTTGCAGCTGCACGCCATCAATGTGCGTCAGGCCTACTGGGGTACGGGCGTGGGGCAGCGGCTGCTTGATGCCGTTATCGGGGACCGTGCCGCGTTCCTATGGGTCTTCCGCGACAACCCTCGAGCTCGCGCGTTCTATCGTCGTAACGGCTTCGTGGCTGATGGTGCCGAACAGGTCGAGGACTTCTTCGGCGGCCCAGTCGAGATCCGCATGGTGTGTCGGTGACTCGCTTATCGCCTCACTCTGATCCACTCTCTCCGCCGAAGTGGTCAGAAACGACAAGCGCCTCGCCGATTTGTTGTCGTCTCTGACCACTTCTAAGGGTGATGAGTCCCAGACAGGAGTTGGACCCTAATCGTCCTCCTCGCCCAACCGGGCGAGCCAGGTTGCCAGGCGCTCAACTGGAGTCTCGAATTCCGGGTAGAGATCTACGAAGCTGCGCAGTTGCTCCGCGAGCCAAGCGAGGGTGACTTCGTCGTCGCCCCGGCGCTCCTGGAGCTCTTCGATACCCCGATCGGTGAAGTACATATCTTTTAGGCTCGGCTCGCGCACGGCGCGTCAGAGCTGGTGTCGTCGTCGCGCTTCGCGCAACGCGATCGCGCTGCGACGGTCCTTCCATGACCGCTGCGCGTTGCGCTCATCGTTCCTCCGATCACCAGCACGCGCCTCCGACGCTCGCCGAGCGTAGCGTTCGAATCCTCACTCTTCATCGGCTCGCGCAACTATGCGAAGGCGGCAGCAAGGAGGGTGCGTTGCTGCTGTAGATGAACGGCAGTTGACCCGACCGACGGTGCGGACGACTCCGGCCGAGTCACCTTGGTCAACCGCCAGTTCCTGCTGGGTTCGAGTTCGGCCAGCCGCAGCGGCAGGTTCAGCGCCATAAAAGGCCACGCTCCCTGGTTAACAGGCTCGTCCTGCACCCAGCGCAGCTCCTCGACCCGCTCGAAACGCCTGATCTGCTTGACAAGGTCCTTTGCGGGCAACGGGTAGAGCCGCTCGACTGGGATGATCGCGACCTCACCCTCTTTGCCAGCCTGGCTGCGCGCATTCACCAGATCCCAACGGATCTTTCCGCTGCACAGCAGCACCAGGTTGACCTCGCCGGGGTCCTCGATGGTCGGATCGCCCAGCACCGGCTTCCAGGACCCCTCTCTGAAGTCCGATGGCTCGGAGACGGCGAGCTTGTTACGCAGCATCGACTTCGGGGTCATCACGATCAGCGGCCGATGCAGCTCGCCCAACGCTTGCTGTCGGAGCATGTGGAAGTAGTTTGCTGGGGTCGAGGGTTGCGCAACCGTGATCGCGTCCTCCGCTGCCAGCTGGAGGAAGCGTTCCAGGCGTGCCGACGAATGGTCCGGACCTTGGCCTTCATAACCGTGCGGTAGCAGAAGGACGACCCCGGATTGCTGGGTCCACTTGGCCTGACCAGACACGATGAACTCGTCGATGATCGTCTGGGCGCCATTGGCGAAGTCGCCGAACTGGGCCTCCCACATCACCAGTGCCTCCGGGCTCGCCACGGAGTAGCCGTACTCAAAGCCCATGGCGGCGTACTCACTCAGTAGCGAGTCGAAGACGTGGAACTTGCCCTGGCTATCATCCAGCTGCTTGAGTGGCACCCACGTCTCGCCGGTCTTGCGGTCAACGATCGACGCGAAGCGCTGCACGAACGTGCCGCGCCGGGTGTCCTGTCCAGTGAGGCGGACGGTACGGCCCTCTAGGAGCAACGACCCGAGGGCCAGGATCTCCGCGGTTGCCCAGTCAATCGGCCCTTGGGTGATTGCCGCAGCTCTGCGCTGCAGCTGAGGCATCACCTTCGGGTGCACCGTAAACCCAGGCGGGAACGTAGTGTGTGCATCGGCGATCTTCTTGAGAGTTTCGAAAGTGATCGCGGTGCCATGCTTGGCGGCAGACTTCTTCGGGTACGCCGGCACGCGGCTGTACTCGGGGTCCCTAGCCGGCTGCCCGGTAGCTCGCACTTCCTTGAATACGGTCTCAAGCCGCTGTTGGAAGCGAGTCATGACCTTCTCGGCGTCCTCGACGGTAATGTCGCCGCGGCCGATCAGCGCTTCGGTATAGAGCTTGCGGACCGATCGCTTTTTCTCGATCAGGTCATACATCCGCGGCTGGGTGAAGCTGGGATCATCGCCTTCATTGTGACCGCGGCGGCGGTAACAGATGAGGTCGATCACCACGTCTTTGTTGAATTCCTGTCGGAACGCAAACGCCAGCCGGGCGACGCGGATGCAGGCCTCCGGATCGTCGCCGTTCACGTGGAAGATCGGCGCCTGAATCATGCGGGCCACGTCGGTGCAGTACATCGAAGATCGCAACTCGGTTGGTGAGGTGGTGAACCCAACCTGGTTGTTCACGACAATGTGAATTGTTCCGCCGGTCCGGTAGCCACGCAGCTGACTGAGGTTGAGGGTTTCGGCGACGACGCCCTGCCCAGCGAAAGCCGCGTCGCCATGCATCAGCACGGGCAGCACGGGGAACTCCGCCCCGCGGTCAAGGATGTCCTGCTTGGCTCGAGCGATGCCTTCCAGCACCGGATTCACAGCTTCGAGGTGGCTCGGGTTCGCCGCGACTGACGTCTTGATCGTCGCGCCGGTGAGCGCGGTGAACTTACCCTCCGAGCCGAGGTGGTACTTGACATCACCAGAGCCCTGGACCGTACGCGGATCCAGATTGCCTTCAAACTCCCGGAAGATCTGCTCATAAGACTTGCCGACGATGTTGGACAACACGTTGAGCCGGCCGCGGTGGGGCATGCCGATGCAGACCTCCTCGAGGCCGGCTTCGGCGGCCTGCTCGCAGACCTCGTCCAACAGGACAATCGCCGATTCGCCCCCCTCCAGGGAGAACCGCTTCTGTCCCACAAACTTCGTCTGCAGGAAAGTCTCGAAAATCTCGGCCTCATTGAGCTTGTCCAGGATCCGCAGGTGCTCATCGCGGGGGAGTGACTCGTGCGGGCGCTCCACACGATCCTGGATCCACTTGCGCTGCACGGGTTCTTGGATGTGCATGTACTCAATACCGGTAGTTCGGCAGTAGGAGTCGCGCAGGATTCCCAAGATCTTCCGCATCTTCATCCGGCCGTCGCCGCCAGCGAACGATCCGGTCGCAAACTCACGGTCCAGGTCCCACAGCGTCAGGCCGTGGGACTGTACGTCAAGATCATGATGGCGGCGCTGGCGGTACTCCAGGGGATCGGTATCAGCCATTAGATGGCCGCGTACCCGATAGGCGTTGATCATTTCCATGATCCGAGCCTGCTTAGGGATCTGGTCTTCGTGGAAGCTGCTGACGTCTTGGGCCCAGCGGATGGGTTCGTAGGGGATGCGGAGCGCGCCGAAGATGTCGTCGTAGAAGCCGTCTTCTCCCAGCAAGAGGGCGTGCAAACGGGCTAGATATTCTCCGGACTGGGCGCCCTGGATGACGCGGTGATCATATGTGGAGGTGAGCGTCATGATCTTGGACACGCTCATCTCGCTCAGTCGATCAGGATCGGAGCCCTGGAATTCCGGCGGGTATTCCATGGAGCCGACGCCAATGATCGCGCCCTGACCCTGCATCAGGCGCGGGACCGAGTGGCTGGTTCCGATGGTGCCTGGGTTGGTCAGCGTGATGGTGGTGCCGGCGAAGTCCTCTACGGTCAGCTGCCCGGCCCGTGCCTTCTTGACCACCTGTTCGTAGGCGTTCCAGAACTGGGCGAAGTCGAGGGTCTCGCATCTCTTGATACTGGGCACGAGTAGCTGGCGGGTGCCGTCTTCCTTGGGGAGGTCGATTGCCAGACCGAGATTGACATGGGCTGGCACCACGAGTGTCGGCTTGCCATCGACGAGGTCGTAGGCGTTGTTCATGGCTGGCACGCTCTTCAGGGCCTGCACCATGGCGTAACCGATGATGTGGGTGTAGGAGACCTTGCCGCCGCGCGCTCGCCGTAAGTGGTTGTTGATCACGACGCGCTGGTCGATGAGGAGCTTGACTGGTAAAGATCGAACGCTGGTCGCGGTCGGCACCGCCAAGGAGATGTCCATGTTCTTCGCGGTGCGTGCCGGAGCGCCGCGCAAGGTGGTCCTGACTGGTTCTGCAAGTGCGCCGGCGGGCTGGTCGTCAGGCTTCGGGGGATCGGCAGGTACGCCGCCGCGCGCGCCAGGAGCGCTCGGCCGTATCTCTTCTGCTGGCGAGGGCTTCTCGACGGACGGAGTGCGACGGGGCGCAGACGGCTCAGGCTGCGGCCGAGCGGGAGCGGCGGCCTGTGCGGGAGCGGGCGCAGGCGCTGCTTTCGTGGCAATCCGCTCGCCACCGTCGGCACGTGCCTCGGGTGTGCCTTGCGGCTGTGCCGGTCTTGTCTCCTTTGCGGTGCCATCACCCGAATCGATGCGCGGTGCGCCGTGAGCCTTGAAGTATTCCGCCCAGGTCTCATCAACAGAGCTGGGATCTTTGGTGTACTGCTCGTACATCTCCTCCAGCAGCCAGTCGTTGGCGCCGAAGTCGGTTTCGGTGGGCGCGCTGGTAGGTGACTGGTCGGGCACGATGGCCACTCTCTCGCCTTCCTCCTGATACGTACTGTTTGGGGTCATACCCACTTTGGCCTGCTCCCGCACGCTGCTAGCAGGCCATTCCTAGGCTACCCACGCCGGCAGACCAGTCAGCTTCAGGTTGCGCGACACGCCTTGTCAGCGTGGCGTTTCCGGATGATCATTCCTGGCGTGACAGCGCCGTCCTATCCCTTGTGGGCGCGCCCAACATGCGCCAGGCAAGCCAGCATGCCTCGACAGTGAAAGCCACCAGCGCAAGGTTGCGGACGGCTGTGACGAGCGTCGAGATGATGATCATCGGTTGACCATGGCGGCCAAGGTAGCTGTCGTAGAACAGGGGGTAGACCAGCTGGGTCAGCAAAGCCAGGATCAGGAGCTGCCCGGACATTCGGTTGATGGCAGGTAACTCACGAGGCGTGGCCTGCGGCCGAAGCGCTAACAGCGCTGCCATCAGACCACCCAGCCAAAGCAGGTACTGCGGGCTCAACGTCTTATTGGTTATCGTCATGATCGCCACCGTCGCGACGATAACGAACCCAATCGCGACCGGAGTCGATCCGTCGTGGCGGAATGCCCGGACGGTGAGCAGAATGATCATCGCCAAACCCAGCAGGGCCGCCACGTTGCTGATCGTGATCCAGCCATCCACGCCCGGCCCGAAGATCTCGTACGCCTGGTACTGGGAGATGTCGACTATCCAGCGGTCAGGCCTTAAAGCTCGAGCCAGCATCAAGGGTGTTGCCCAGATGGACTCAATCTGCAGGCCCCTATCCGACTGCCAGGTCAGTGGTGAGATCAGGCGTGACCAGCCTCCGAAGATCAAGCTGAACAGGGCCAGCCCGAAGCCGACGATGACGAAGGCAGTGCCTGCCGGTCTCCTGTCGGATCTGTAGGACATGAATGGGCCGATGAGTAATGCCGGCCACAACTTGACGGCCGCGCCCAGTCCTGTCAGCGCTCCAGTGACCCAAGGCTTCCGCCGCGCCGCGAGCAGCGCGGCGCCCGCGAGTACCGCCGGCAGCATGTCGAAGCGCAGGTAGGAAAGCGGACCGATCAGCAGTACGAAGATCAACCAGAAGTCGACTGCCGTATCGTGCCGGCGGCCGGCTGATCGCCAAAGTACATGGGTAAATAAGGCATCCAGGGCCAGCATGAGGATGACAAAGGCGATGAGATAACCAACACGGCTCCCAAGTGATGCGCCATAGGGCAACCAGAGGATCCAGACCACCGGTGTCGGGTACTCGAAGAGGGTCCGGTCCAGACCTGCGGTGAACAGCGCGTTGATCTTGCGGTGGTAATAGAAGACATCGCCAACGACGAAGCGCTCGAAGCCGGCCAGTATGACCAGCATCAGCCCGCGCGTGATGATCCAGCCGATCACTACCGCCCGAGGGCCACGATGCACGTCGTACCAGGCAACCAGACGGCGCATTCACGACCCCACAGATTCAGTCGGCAGGGAAGGGCACATCTTCAGCAGCAAGGCTCTCGGTCGACGACAGAACGCATGCGAACCTACAGTAACGGCCGCCCTGGATTTGCATCTCCGGTGCGTGCAAAAGGTTCGAAACAGACGCCCGTCTACTCTTCGTGATGCAAATTCAGGGAGTCACCCGCTGGCCTCTTCGCGAACGAGAACTGACATGCGGTCCTGCTCGGGCTCCGCAGTGGTAATGCTCTGAAGCAGCCGCTCTGCCTCCTCGGCGGCGTCGATCATCTCCTCGAGCAGGAGAATCTCACGCCGCATAGAGCGGCTGTGCCTCAGCCAGGACGGATGGTTGGAGCCGCCGGTGTAACGCACTCACAGATACCAGGTCCACCGGGCGACCTATGATCTCGGACAGTTCGTTGGCGAACTGCTCAATTTCCCATCCGAGCCGTCGACCCGGTAGGAGCTCATAGAGGACATCTACGTCACTTCCGGGGCTCATGTCGCCACGGGCGGCCGAACCGAACACCAGTAATCGGCCGACGCCATACTGCTCACAGAGCGTGGCCAGACGTGTTTGGTCCACGGCTTGTCCGGCGACATACAACATGGAGCAAGGCTAGCGGCCACACGTCTGGAGATACGGAGCGCCGCGTCCACGGAAGCCGCCCGCGCGACTCGTCACCGACGCAAAGACGGCAGATCCGGCGCCCCCGGCGAGATTCGAACTCGCGCTCGCGCCTCCGGAGAGCCAACGGACGATGACTTGGCATGATTGGGATTCGACGAAACCGCAGGTCAGATCGACTTTGAGTGGTTGGTCGTTGCTAGCCGAGTTGGGCCGTTTTCGGTTCTGGTGTTGCCAATCTGTTGCCAACGCGCCAGCTCGGACCTAGCGAACGGAGGTTTCCTGGCTGAGCGATCTCTATAGCATAGAGTGCTATAGCCGAGTCATGTCCAGCCGAGGCGATCTGCTCCACGAGGTGATGCTCGAAACGAGCACCACTCAGTCCGAATTGTCCCGTGTCAGCGGTGTGCATCAGCCCAGCATCAGCCAGTTCCTCTCCGGAAAGGTGTCGAGTTGAGCGATGAGCAACTCGATCGGCTCCTGTCGTGCATGGGCTATCGACTTGAGGTGGTCCGACGTCCCATCGTGCCCAAGCTGACCCATTCCGAACGACAGTCGTGGCGACTGCACCGCCAGCTCTCAACACATCTGACGCGAACGAGCCTGGAGCAGTGGCGGCCGACCATCGAGCGCAACTTGGAGCGGCTCCGCAACGGCGTCAGCG
>JBKPAB010000271.1:0-4917 GCA_046726195.1 Actinomycetota bacterium | reverse complement strand
TGGGTGACCCTACGCTACGAAGGTCCGCAGTGGGCGAACCAACAGCAACGGCCGCCAGATCGACGGCCGTCATCACGAGGACTCAGAGTCAGGACGCGAGCGCCTTCGCCTTCAGCTGCTCGTACTCCTGCTGGGTAATTGCGCCACTGTCCAGCAGGCTCTTCGCCGACGCGATCTGGTCGGCTGGGCTGGCGCCCTGACTGGCGACCGACTTGATGTACTGGTCGGTGGCGGCCTGAGCTTCTCGCATCTGTCCTGCCTGCCGCTCCGCCATACCCCTGCCGCGAGCAATCAAGTAAATGAAGGCTGCGAGGAATGGGAAGATGATCAAGAAGATGATCCAGAGTGCTTTCCACCACCCGCTCAGATCCCTGTCTCGGAACAGATCGGCGATGATCTGGAACAGCACCATCAGATACATCACGAAGACAAACGTCCAGACGAGGAGCCAAAACCAGTCCCAGAAACTGTCCACAACGCCAACCTCTCACTTGAGTCGCAAAGAGCTGGGGGCGCGCCAGCCGCGATTCACTCTAGGGCATTGGCTCCTGACATGTCGGAGGTTTGTTGTGTCCGGCACGCCCGATCTCATTGATCACCCGCAGAGGGTGATTCGAGGGCAACCTGCAGGTGAGAACATCGACGTCAAAGTTGGCAAGAACGGTAGTAGGCGTACGCCCAATTGGCGTGGGAGGTGGAGCATGACCGAGCAAGGCGGTATGACCGAGCAAGGTGGCATGACCGAGCAAGACAGCATGACGGAGCTCGCCGTGGGTCCGATCGACTATCTGGCACTTGAGTTGCCGGCAGCCAACATGAAAGGAGAGGGCCTCGCCGCGCTGCTGGACCTAGTTGATCGAGGCATCATCCGGGTCCTGGATATGAGGGCTGTGAGGCGGGAGGCCGACGGGAGTTTCACCGCACTCGCGATTACGGACCTCGATCACGACGGGACCCTCGACCTCGCCATCTTCGAAGGCATCGAATCCGGGCTGTTGGACGATGATGACCTTCGGCAGGCCGCCGAGCTCATCGAACCAGGCAAAGTCGTGGCCCTACTGCTCTACGAGAACACCTGGGCTGCTCCATTCGTCAGGGCCATGAGGCGAGCCGGTGCGGAGCTCATCGCTAGCGGTCGCATTCCGGCCGACGAGGTAGAGGCCATGCTCAACGAACTCGAGGCCCAAGAAGCGGCGCAGGCACAGGCGACCTAGACAGACGTAGCAAAGAGGAGGACGAACGATGGGACTCATTGGTGGAATGGCGCGGACCGCGGTTGTTGCCGGTACGGCGACTGCAGTATCGAACCGCGTGTCACGACGCCAGGGCAATCGGTGGGCGGAGAAGGACCAGCAAGCGGCAGAGGCGCAGGCGTACGAGCAGCAGCAGGCATCCGCACCGCCCCCTCAGCAGTACGCGCCACCGCCGCAGCCCGCTGCACCGGCCGCTTCACAGGACGACATGCTCACTCAGCTTCAGAAACTGGGAGAGCTCAGATCAGCCGGGGTGCTGACAGAAGAGGAGTTCGCCGCACAGAAGGCGAAGATTCTCGGCAGCTAACAGGGGGCGCGATGAACAGTTTCTCGGATTTCTTATGGCTGTTGGTGTGGGCCTTCGTCTTTACCGCTTACTTGATCGTGCTGTTCCAGATTCTCCTCGACATCTTCCGTGATCAGGACCTGAGCGGCTGGTGGAAGGCTGTCTGGGTCGCCTTCTTGATCATCGTGCCGATCTTTGCTGCGTTGATCTATGTGATCGCGCGGGGCAGGGGAATGGCGGAGCGTCATCTGATTGCGCAAGGTCGCAGCCAACACCCTGAAGCGTACGTGCCGCCGCCGATTATCAGCATGTCCGACCCAGCCGATCAGATCGCGTCAGCTAAGGCGCTGCTCGACCAGGGGGCGATCACTCAGGCCGAGTTCGACCAGCTGAAGCAGAAGGCGATGGCGTAACGGGACTCACCGCACTACCTTTTTCGGGGCGTTCGCGCACCGCGCTTGGAATCCGCCGACTTCGTCGTCGCTCGCAGAGGGAAGAACGCCTCCGCTCGCTTCTCCTCAGCACGGCGGCGCGCGGTTCCCGACGCTCACGCCCCGTGTCAGCCGGTCGGCCGCGGGCGCAATCCGCGGCGCATCACAAGCCGCGTCGGAGACCGGCGGACCACCTCGCGGAAGCCTGCCCGCTCGTACAGACTCCGGGATCCGAAGAACATAAAGTCGTCGTGGCTGCGTTCTGGTTTGTCCACCGGATAGGCCTCAAGCATCCGTACGCCTTGGTCGCGTGCATAATTAATGGCTCCCGCCAATAACTTGTGCTGGTAGCCCTTGCCACGGTGTGCCTTAGCGACGTACGTGCACACGATTGACCAGACCGGTGTCTCGTCGACGGCCTTCATGACGCGGGAGCGCTCCAGCTTGCGGTAGTCCTCGCGCGGCCCGAGGCTGATCCAACCAACCGGTGAGCCGTCGGCGTAGCCGACGAGGCCCGGTACGACGCCGGAGCGGACCAGCGTGCGTAGTCCTTCCTTGTTGCTGGAGCCGGAGGCCTGGCTGACACTGACCTTGCCTGCCGTCCGGTAATACATGCACCAGCAGCCGCGCACGATCGATCCGCCCGGCAAGCCAAAGAGCTCTTCAAGGTCCGCCCAGGTCTGTTTCGTCAACGGACGTACCTCAAACATGGGTGCAGTCTGTCACCGATCGCGTAAGGTGCGGACGTGAAGCCGTTCCTGATGCTCGGGATTCGGGCCGAGGATGTTGCCGCCGACGACGAGTACGCCGCCATGCTGCGCTGCGCTGGCCTCGACGAAGGCCAGCTGCGACGAATCCGCATGGAGCAAGCCGAGCTCGGCACCGTTGATCTTGATCAATGGTCGGGAATCATTCTTGGCGGAGGGCCCTACCAGGCCAGCGATCCGGAGGATGTCAAGTCCGCAACACAACGGCGGGTGGAAGCCGAGCTGGCTGCGCTGTTGGACGAGGTTGTCGAACGCGATTTCCCCTTCCTAGGTGCGTGTTATGGCATCGGAACCCTCGGCCGGCATCAAGGTGCAGTTGTCGACCGAACCTACTCCGAGCCGATCGGCGGTATCTGGATCAAGGTCACCAAAGCCGGCCAGGAAGATCCGCTCTTCGAGTGCGCCGGCTCCTCCTTCGGCGCGTACGTCGGGCACAAGGAGGCGATCAGCAAGCTGCCGGCACATGCGGTGACACTTGCATACTCGGAGCGGTGCCCGGTGCAAGCTTTTCGTGTCGGCAGACGGGTTTACGCCACTCAATTCCACCCCGAGCTTGATCTCGATGGTCTGGCTACCCGGATCGAGGTCTACAAGTACGCCGGCTACTTCAAACCCGAGGAGGCCGATGCCGTGCTGGCGGCGGCTCGAGCCAGCGGGGTCACCGAGATCCCCAACTTCCTCGAAAGGTTTGTCCAGCTTTTCGGCCGCAACTAGCGGTCCAGAACGACTCCCTATCGTTTGCTGAGGCCAGCACCAATGATCACCACGCCGATCATGATCATCATCGAGGAGGTGAGGATGCGGCCGTTGTGGGTAAGCCAGTCGCGTGCCGCAATGAGCTTCGGCTCCATCTTTCGTGGTGCTATCAGCGATGCAGCGATCGGCACCACAACCGTCGACGTAGCGATCACTGTGTAGATGACTATCAGCAGGCCAACCTGGCTGGGGCGTACCGGCGCCGCGTGCAGGGTGAGCCCGGCAGCGACCCCAAGGAGCAGCCCTTTCGGTCGGAAGTCGAGGAGCACAGCAACCCCGAAGGATGCCAGCGCTCCGAATGAGTCGACTGCCGAGAGCCAACCCGGTAGCCCTGTGCGTTCTCCACGTCGCAGGCTGACCACACCCAACACGACCAGGGCGGCCCCGATCATGATCTCGAGTACGGCTGTCGTCGTGTCGGCACCGCGACGCGGCGGGTCGGGAAGAGCCGAAGCGCCTAGCGCACTAAGGATGATCACGGCCGCGACCCCGGCCACCCACCCGACCAGGAAGGGGAGTGCAGCACGGTTGCGATTGGGCGAGAGCAAGATCAAGATCGTTACCGTGATCGGCACTGAGCTGACCGCAACCGCGACTGCTATCGGAATCAGCCCGCCGAGTGCCTGCCACATCGTGCCTGACCGTCCCCTTCAGTGCTGACTCGTCGACCACGCTATCGGACCTAAGCATCTGCGATCGCCGAATCGCCGGGCCCCGGGCTAGCGGCTGGCAGCCGTGAGCAGTCCGTCTGATCCAAGATCGATTCGTGACCCGAAATGACGGCTCACCTTATCCAGGGTCTTACGAAGCCAGCGAATATCGCTGTCGGAAGGGCGATGCAGCCGCATCTGACGAGCCTGGAGCGGGGCCATGGTGAGCTCGATTAGCTCGCCCGATGCCGGATCCAATCGCGGGAAGTACAGCAGTCGAAGATCATCTCGGTACTGCTTGTGACCGCTGATGCCCTCGTAGTCGTCGACAAGATCACCACAGCCGTACAAGATCAGTTTCCCGCGGTAGCTCTCGATGGGCCGTGGGTGGTGTGAGGAGTGCCCATGCACAAGATCGACTCCGCCGTCGATGAGGCGACGTGCAAAGCGGATCTGCTCCGGCTCCACCCGGTACCCCCAGTTCGAGCCCCAGTGCGCCGAAACGATAACCACGTCACCGGGCTGCCGTACTTGTCGAACCCGGCGGCACAAGTCATCGGCGGTAGCGTCAGCAAGGGCCGGCACGAGATGGACTCCGGGGCGATCTTGGGTGGCCGCCCAGCCGTACGGAATGCCGCTTGAGGGACTGCCGAAGGCAAAGACCAGCACCCGTCCGCCCGTCCTCGGGGTTGGGACAATAGCGGGCGACCGCGCCTCGCGCAGGGACCGTCCGGCGCCTGCGGTCCGAAGCCCTGACGCGGCTAGGACATCGAG
>JBKPAB010000270.1:0-6131 GCA_046726195.1 Actinomycetota bacterium | reverse complement strand
CGGTCGGCCTGGCGGCCTGGATGCTCGATCACGACGAGCGCAGCTACCAGCTCATCGCACGCGCTTTCGCCGGAAATCCGGGAGGCCTTTCACGAGACGATGTTCTCGACAACGTCACCCACTACTGGCTGACGAATACCGGAGTCTCCTCGGCCCGCCTCTATTGGGAGAGCCATCTGGCCTTCTTCGACGTCAAGGGCGTTGAGATCCCCGTGGGCGTCACAGTCTTCCCCGATGAGCTCTATCCGGCTCCGCAGAGCTGGGCGGAGAAGGCGTATCCGAAGCTCATTCACTACAACCGGGTGGAAGAGGGCGGGCACTTCGCCGCCTGGGAGCAGCCGCAGACCCTTTCGCAGGAGCTGCGCGATACCTTCAGGTCACTTCGTTGATTCCGCGCTTGGCGCTGCGCACCAACGTCAAGCCGCTCCTGTCTGTTGTTGCCTCCCGAAGAGAGGAGTGCGCTCATGTCTGAGACGCCCCTGCCGATGCTTCGCCCACTGTCGTGCTGGTGCACGGCGCGTTTGCCGATGCTTCCAGCTGGAACGGCGTGATCAAGCGACTCCAGGCACAAGGGGTGCCGGTCACAGCTCCCGCGAATCCGTTGCGCGGAGTTTCCGCCGACTCCGCCTATATCGCCGGTCTGCTTGAGCAGATACCGGGTCCGGTGGTTGCGGTCGGGCATTCCTACGCTGGCGCGGTCATCACGAACGCTGCGACGAAGGCGAATAACGTCGTCGGCTTGGTCTACGTCGCTGCCTTCGCCACGGAAGAGGGTGAGCGTTTGGGCGAGGCCACGGCCGCCTCCAAGGACGCCATCCTGAGCAGCGGACTCGTGCAACTCCACTACGCGGCAGCAAACGGTGAGCTCGGCGTGGAGTTTGCGGTCGATCCGGCGCGTTTTCACGAAATCGTTGCGGCCGACCTGCCCGCCGAGGAGGCGGCTGTGCTGGCAGCCATCCAGAGGCCCGTTGCAGAGTTCGCATTCTCCGACCCGGCCGGTCCACCCGCCTGGAAGAGCCTGCCCTCGTGGGCCGTCGTCGGCACCGGTGACAAGGCCGCCGGCACCGACGTCACCCGCTCAATGGCGCAACGAGCCGGCGCAACCATTACCGAAGTCGACAGCTCTCACCTGATCATGGTCTCGCAGCCTCAAGCCGTCACGGATGTGATCTTGGAAGCCGTGACGGCCGTGCGCTCGGGCCCAGAACATTAGGGCACTAAGATGTCTGTCGAAGCCTCTTCACACTTCTCCGCCGCCGTGCCGAGCAGCTCTCTTGGCCCACTTCGACAGATCGATGCCGGCCAGCTGAATGTCGGCTATGTCGACATCGGCTCTGCCGAGGGCCCTGTGGTGGTTCTGCTGCACGGCTGGCCGTACGACATCCACAGTTACGTCGACGTATGCCCCGGGTTAGCAGAGGCGGGATATCGAGTGGTCGTCCCGTATCTGCGCGGTTTCGGGACGACGCGGTTCCTGTCCGATGAGACGGTCCGTAACGGCGAGCAGGCGGTGCTGGCGGTTGATGTCATTGCGCTGATGGATGCGCTGATTGAGCGCGCGATTGTGGCCGGCTTTGATTGGGGAGCTCGTACCGCCGACATCGTCGCCGCCCTCTGGCCGGAACGCTGCGCCGGTCTTGTGTCGGTGAGCGGCTATCTGATCGTCAACCTGGAGGAAAACCAAAGGCCGTTGCCGCCCAAGGCCGAGCTGGGGTGGTGGTATCAGTACTACTTTGCCACTGAGCGCGGCCGCCTCGGATACAGCGAAAACCGGCGCGAGTTCAACAAGCTGATCTGGCAGATCGCATCGCCGAAGTGGGACTTCGACGACGGCACGTTCGACCGCACCGCCGCGTCCTTCGACAACCCCGATCACGTCGACATCGTCATCCACAACTACCGCTGGCGGCTCAGCCTCGCTGAAGGAGAGCCGCAGTATGGCGACCTGGAAACCCGGCTGTTCGAACGTCCAGTGATCACGGTGCCGACGGTCACCATCGGCAGCGACTTCGACGGAGCCGCCGCGGACGGACGTGCCTATGCCGACAAGTTCTCCGGCGCGTACTCGCATCGAGTCCTCAAAGGCATCGGACACGACGTGCCCCAAGAAGCCCCGGGCGAGTTCACCGACGCCATCCTCGACGTCGGAGGTGGACTGCCGTGAGTTTCTTCAGCAGACTGCGCACTGCTGGTTCGTTACCCGTCGAGGGTCACCTGCCAGGTTTCGACGGGGCGACCGGCTGGCTCAACTCGCCCGCTCTCAGCGCGTCGGATTTGCAGGGGAAGGTCGTTCTCGTCGATTTCTGGACCTACACCTGCATCAACTGGCTCCGTACGCTCGCCTATGTCCGCGCCTGGGCGGAGAGGTACGCGGATCTGGGGTTAGTCGTGGTCGGGGTCCATACTCCGGAGTTCCCCTTTGAACGCGACGTTGCCAATGTGCGCCAAGCAGTGAAGGACATGGCCGTCGACTATCCGATCGCGCTGGACAGCGACTACGGCGTCTGGCAAGCCTTCGCCAACCGATTTTGGCCAGCGATCTACATCGCCGACGCGGAAGGGCGAATCCGACACCACCAATTCGGCGAGGGCGGATACGCAGAATGCGAAATGGTCATCCAGCGGCTGCTGGGCGAGTCCGGACGCGACGACGTACCCCGCGACCTAGTGCAGGTCGCTCCCACTGGTTTGGAGGTTCAGGCCGACTGGGCGAGCCTAAAGTCTCCCGAGAGCTACCTTGGCTATGAGCAAGCCCGGGGTTTCGCATCTCTCGGCGATGCAGTCCTCGACCAGACCCACAGCTACGTCGCGCCCAATCGGTTGAATCTCAACAATTGGGCGCTCGCAGGGGATTGGACCATCGAGCGTCGGGCCAGTGTGCTTGACCGCGCCGGTGGTCGACTCGTCTTCCGGTTCCACGCCCGCGACGTCCACCTAGTCATGGGACCGCAGCCGCAAGGTGCCTCCGTTCCGTTCCGCATACTTGTCGACGGCGAACCTCCCGGCGAGGCACATGGGCTCGATGTTGATGACCAGGGCAGCGGAACGGTCTCCGAACAACGGCTCTATCAGCTGATTCGCCAGCCGGGATCGATCACCGACCGCACCTTCGAGATAACCTTCCTTGCACCCGGTGTCGAGGCCTACGTATTCACATTCGGCTAGAAGCGGCCTCGGTCGACGAATACGCACAACCTTGCGCACCGCAGAGATCGATGATCAGTGACTCAGGCCGGAATGAGATTGACCGAGCCACCGATTCTCGCCCGGCCGAAAACGTAAGAGCAAGGCTTTGGAGAGCGCCGTCCGGCAAATCTCCCGATTCCGCGACCTGGTGTCGGACACCTGATAACACATGCCGATTGTGAAGGCGACTTATGCGAAGTCGCGGTACGTGGGGTTCCTCTATGTTCGAGTCGCCAACATCGACGCCGGCGCGGTCGGACCCGAAGTGTTTATCGGCGTACTGCAAGGTGAACCGTGTTGGGGTTCATCAAGGGGTGGATGCCCGATGAAAGTGTGAGCATCCACAGTGGGCCCGGTCATTCGCGAATTGGCCGGATGAGCTGCTGAACCCGGCTCAGGGTGCTCTGGTAACCGACGCGACCCCGGACGAGTCGCCGCCAGGTCAGCACTCCAACGGCGAGGGCGATCGCGCCCGGCGCGGACACCGGGCCAATTCTGGGACCGGTGCCGCGCGACAGCAGCTGCGCGGAGGCTAGCAGCGAGGCACTGCCAAGCAGACCGTCGGTGAGCCGGTCAGCGACACCGTCGGCGTCGTGGATTTCCAGCTCGACGCGCACGGTGCCGTCCTTGAGGTGCTGCAGCAGCGGCTGGATGGTTCGGGGTGCATCAGCAAGAACGCGTTGCCAGCCGCGCAGGCTGCGGACGGCCCGTCGGCCAATGGTACGTGGGTCAAGCCGATCGGCGGCCATCTTGCGCAGGTACGGCTGGAGCAGCTCGGTGAGGGACACCCGCGGCCCCAAGCGCACCGCCCACGCCCTGCAAACGGACCAGCACTCGAAGCAGCAGTGCGAGGTCGCCGGGGAACGTCAGCCGGTTGCTGTGCAGGATCTGCATGCCCGCGTTGGTCGCGCCGACCATGTCGAGATCGGCGACGCTCCCGCCCAAGTACCGATTGAGCCAGGTGTCGAGCTGGCCGTTCAGCCTGTCAACATCGAGATCGGTTGGGGCGTGGGTGAGGTCGATGACGATGTCGGTCAGCTCGTCAACATCCCGTGAGCCGACCGCGAGCAGCAGGTCCTCAAGCTGCGCCTTGCGCGCGCCGGTAAGGCGGCCGACGTCGCCGAAGTCGAGAATGGCCAGATGCTGCCCGTCGGGTAGCAAGAAGTTCCCCGGATGCGGGTCGGCGTGGTAGATACCGTCCCGGAACACCATCTCGAGGTAGACGTCGGAGACGCGACGCACCAACTCGTCGACCTCCCAACCTGTGGCGGTGACACTGTCTCGTCCGGTGACCTTCTGCCCGGTGACCAGCGACATCGTGAGCACGTCAGGCCCGGACAGGTCCGCGTACGGTGTCGGAATCACGATGTCTGGCTCGTTGGCGAAGTTGGCGGTGAACTGCTGAAGGTTGGCCAGTTCTTGCCGCAGATCGACCGCCGCCCGCATCATCGTGTCGAACTCAGCGACCACCACAGTGGGGGAGTACGCGGCCAGGGTTTCGTCGTGGCTCTCAACGTAGCCGGCCAATGCGCGCATGAGCTCGAGATCGTCACGCACTCGAGCACGGGCGCCGGTATGGATCACCTTCACCACTACCGCGGTGCCGTCCGGCAGCGTCGCGCGATGGGCCTGCGCGACTGATGCCGATGCCATCGGCGCAGCCTCGAACGAGCTGAACGCTTCGGAGGCGTCACGGCCCAGGTCGGTCTTGATCGTCTGCTCGGCGGTGCCGGGCGGGTCGGCGGGTACGTCGGCCTGCAGCTGGGCCAGCTCGGCTGCCACGTCCGGGCCGACAAGGTCCGGTCGCAGGCTGAGCATCTGACCCAGCTTGATCCACGTCGTACCAAGCTCGCTCAGCGCTCCTCGCAATCGCTGACCGGCACTCAGGGACGCCAACTCGGGGTCGGCCATGCGGGTGAAAATCCGCCCCGCAATGCCGGGCTCGCCAGCCTCGGTTGCGTGATCGGCGAGCCGGGCGAAGCCGTACCGGGACAGCACATTCCCGATCTCCTTGAGCCGCTCGCGGTGCCGAAACAGCACGCCGGCCACATCATCGGACATGCGTTCTCCGCTCTGTAGTGAAGATGATCAGCACGCATATGCAGACGGTGGTTCGATCGAGTGCTTAGCCCGCCCGACCCAATCCGGAGTCCAATGGCCGAAGTACCGCATGGCCAAGATATTGGCGCTCGCGGTGCCAGCTCTAGGGTCCGCGCGGCAATCGTCGATGCGTCCACCAAGCGACTCTTCGGCTTTGCGAATGCGGTATTCGACGCCGTTTTTGTGCAACGACAGCCGTTCGGCGGTCACCGTGTACCTGCCTGCGCGGGGAAACACCTGCAGCGTGTCGCGTGACCGAGCGTGCGATTCCTCATCGAATGCAAGATCAGCAAGCGCCCCCCGGCCCAGTCCGGTCTGAGACATTGCCCAGCCGGCTCCCGACCCCGGCCGGCGCGCTGCACCGGCAGCGGCGGCGCCTTGGACGCGTCCGACGCGAGCCTTTCGAGAACGTTCTCAACTACCGTCTTGCCCACCTCCGGTGCGTCGGCGAACAGCTGTCGCAGCTGCTTGATCTTCTTCACCTCGGCGGTCAGGTCCTGTTCGGGGCGGCTCGCCGTCTGTTGTTCGGTTGCCAGGTCTGCAGTCCTCCTTCTTTCGACTCGTGCACAGTCACATTCGCGTTTGGCGTCACCGTCGCGCCAGTGACGACTCTGGTCCGCCCACGGCTTGAACGGTTCGTGCTGCCGGGTCCTTACGAGCTGGCGATCTTTGCGCGCTCGTCTGCATAGGCACGCGCGTCCAGCGCATCCAGTACAGCCAGTTGCGCGTCGTACACCGCGTACACCGCGTAATCAATGGCATCGGATGCGTCCAGCTCGGCCCAATCGGCGTCCCTGGCCGCTGCTTTGGCATCTCGCTGCTCAGCCCTTTTCTCGATCTTTGCC
>JBKPAB010000269.1:0-4571 GCA_046726195.1 Actinomycetota bacterium | reverse complement strand
GTCACGGTCTTGGTGCCGCCGTTTTGCATTGAGGTCAGCGATCCGGAGAGATCTCGCAGGCGAGCCTCCAGCCGCGCCGAACTTGTTCCCGGAGTCTTCCATACAGCGTCAGCCATTGGTGGCGCATCGTCAGTCACTGAGATGGCGAGGTGTCCATCACCGGACGCGACCGCAACGTCGATCGAGCTGGCCCCCGCGTTCAACGCATTGCCTACCAGATCGTTCAGCACCAACCGCGCAAGATCACGATCTACCGGGGATAGTCCGTCGACACGGACATCGATGTTGGCCTTGGCTCCGACCGCTCGCGCCAGGGTAAGCACCGGTGCCTCGAGACTCTGAACGCTGGTAGAACTGTCGCGTCCGAGCTGAGCGAGCGTCAGCGTCTCCCGCAGCCGACTATTGGCCGTGACTGCAAGCTCGTACAGCCCAGGGGCGACGTCGCGGATTTCCCGGGACTGCTGCTCGATTAGCCGGAGATTGGTGGACAGTGCGCCATGGGTCTCGCTGATCACCAGATCACGACCTGCATGGGACTCCTCCTGCACCAGTGCCGGCAGCGTTTTCAAGATCAGGTCGGTATCTGATATTCGAGAGCTCACAACCGCGAGGGGTAGCAACGAGATAGCCAATGCGGCGAGCCAGCCGTTGGGCCCCCAGTCCGCCGGCAGCGCGATCAGGCAGACGGGCAGCGCAGTGATGGGGCCGGCCAGTCGTCGGAAGATCTCATGCCAGGCCGGTGGGTCCATTTCTTCAGGGTTGAACCACGTGTGGTCGTTGAAGATCAGCAACGATGTGGTGATCAGAAACATGGTCGCTGCCGCGAGCATGATCAGGCGGGCCCACAATGGATCGTCGGTCGCAATCCAGGATGGGATCGCGATAAGCACGAAAGCTTCCGGAATCTCCAGGTACGAACCAAGACTGAGCCGATGCCGCCCATCGGTCTTGATCACATTCCGGAAGTAGGCTCGCGGCAACCAAAACCGCGGCTGGGTGCCACGTCGGAGGTGCCGTTCATTGATGCCCAGCAACAATGTGCCGAGCGAGGCCACCAGACACAAGGCGATCGCGGGGACGCTGCTGCGACTGCCAATGGACAAGCTGGCGATGATCACCAGCGCGGCGACTTGGATGACCCACGCATGCATGACGTAGTTCGTGGCACGTCGGGCTAGCGCGAGGTAAGAGATCCGATTTCGCCGATGACGGCTCAGTCTGCCGCCGAGGCTTATGGCACCCACGCCTTATGTTTGCCCGATTTCTGGTGCGCGGCAAGCTACCCGGTAGTAGCGCGAGGGCCTGCTGGCACGATGGCTGGGTGAGTCATGATCTCGCACCACGGGATCCCCCGGAGGTGGAGAGACGGCATTCGGCTGGGCCATGGAAGACACCGACCATTTCGTCAAGATCATCGCCGATGCGAAGTCGAAGGTGATCCTCGGTGCCCACCTGATCGGTCCGCAGGCATCATCACAGATCCATCACTGATCCAGGCGATGAGCTTCGGCGAGCCTGCGCCCGAGGTGGCCCGCGGACAGTACTGGATCCACCCCGCGATGACACCTGAATGCGCGCTGAGCCTGTCGAAGCGCGAAAACGCTCTGCTTGGCCTCAGCGATTGACGGCCCCGCCACGACTCGCTCACGACTTGCTCACTCTCGTGGCAGAAACCTACGTAAACTCAGGTTCCTGACGGTGTGCATAGGTTGCAACCTGTGCACACCGTACGCAAGCTACGTACACGTAGGTTTCTGACCGGACTCCCTCGGTACGCGCATCACGCGTCAGCGAGGCCCGGTCAGCCTTTTGATCGTCTTGGCTACTCGATCAGCACGAGTATCCGGCTTCTTCCCCTCATCTATCCACCGCGCGTACTCGTCGCGGTGCGTGAAGGGCAACTTCTCGTACGCGGCCTTTGCTGCCGGATTCTTTGCGAGTGCTGCGGTTAGCTCAGGCGGCTCCACCAGGACTCGCTCCTGATGGTCCTCTTTGAGTTCAATCTCGACCTGGTCGCCAGTCGCGACGCCAAGTTGCCGCAGCAGATCTTTACGAAGGCCGAGATAACTCTGACCGCCATAAACCGCGAGCCGCGAGCGGTACTCGACGCCATTGACGTATGCGACAACGGGAGGCCGCTTGGAGCTGAAGGTTGCAGCCACCTCTTTAGGCACGATCACCCCATGTCCCCCGCCCCGGCTGGATGAGAGGACTTCGGCTGTAAACGCCATCGCCAACCCGATCAGGAGCCGCGGCGCGAATTGATCAGCTTCCAGGCGCCCGGCAGCAGCAAAGCAGCCAGCAGGATCTTGATCGCATCGCCGATCAGGAAGGGCAGCACTCCCAGCGTGAGGGCCTTAGCGAACGACATGTCCGCTATCAGCATTAAGCCAGCCACCCCGAACGCGTAGATGACGAGGTTCCCGAGCGCCATCATGCCGATGGTCGGCAGTACGCGTCGGTCGGCACCTCGCTCGGCAAGCCGCCCGACCAGCCACGCCGCCGCAACGAAGCCGACGATGTAGCCGAAGGAAGCGAAGGCCCAGCCGCTCTGTTGGTTCGCAAACCATGGCACGCCGGCCACCCCGGCGAGCAGATACAACGCCATGGAGGACGCTCCGCGGACACTGCCCAAAGCAGCACCAACCAGCAATACGGAAAAGGTCTGCAGCGTGAGAGGGACCGGCGTGAAGGGCAAGGGGATCGAAACCTGAGCGGTGAGCCCGACGAATACGGCTCCGCCGATCACGAGGGCGATACTGCGGACAAGACCGCCGGGAATTACGTCGCCAAGGGTGCGCGGGCTTACGCTGGTCACGCTCGACATTGGGTTTCCCTCCAAACCGTGTGGGGCGTACAGGGTGTGGATGCGCCGCTGCAACCTCACCGCGATGCGGATAACCCTAGTGTCCGGACTGCCCTGGCAGCTAACAGGCTCGGGCAGCGAGTTACGGGGATTGAGGTGCTGTGCGTGCGCGAGGGATCGTTGGCTGGCGGGTGCGTGTCAGCTGCGCGCTGATGATCATCGCCGTACTCTCTGGCTGCGGCGCTGTACCCTCCGCCAGGTCGCCGATCGCCGCGACACCTTACGGGTCGACCACCAAGCCTGCGAGCCCGACCTCATCACCCAGGCCCAACCGAGCCAACGCCAGCGGAATCGTTCACAGCGGATGACACCTGCACAACACTGGTTCGCAGCATGAGCCTGTCCGAGCGGGTAGGCCAGTTGCTGATGGTGGGTGTCAGCTCCAGCGGGATCAGCGCATCGGAGACGGAGGTTATCGACCGGACCCGAGCTGGCAGCGTCATTCTGCTCGGTAACTCAAGAGCTGGGATGAAGGCAATCAGCGGGGTCGTCGGCAGTGTACGGAATGCGGCGCGCAGGCCGGAGGATGTCGAGGTCCTGCTTGCGGCCGACCAGGAGGGTGGCCTCGTGCAGCGGCTCAGAGGTCCGGGCTTCACAAGGATTCCACCAGCAGTCATCCAGGCCAGGCAGTCAGATGCCCAGCTGCGTCGGAATGCGCACGACTGGGGTCGCCAGCTCAAAGAGGCCGGAATCGACGCGAATCTGGCGCCAGTTGCCGATGTTGTGCCCATGCCCCTGGCCTGGATGAACCAGCCGATCGGACAGCTTCGTCGCGGATATGGCTCATCACCCAACATGGTGGCCGCAAAGGTAGCTGCTTTCACCGAGGGCATGGATCGTGCCGGTGTAGCGACGGCCGTGAAACACTTTCCGGGACTGGGACGCGTACGCGGCAATACCGACTTCGTCAGCCGAGTCGTCGACGCCAGGACAAGGCGGCATGATGCGGCTCTCGCTGGATTCAGTGCTGCTGTCGAAGCCGGCGCCGACATGGTGATGGTGTCATCGGCGTTTTACTCC
This sequence comes from Actinomycetota bacterium, assembly GCA_046726195.1. Classification (GTDB taxonomy): domain Bacteria; phylum Actinomycetota; class Actinomycetes; order Propionibacteriales; family Propionibacteriaceae; genus Microlunatus. The sequence continues at coordinate 685 of JBKPAB010000269.1, read as the reverse complement.
AAGATCGACGCCGGGCACAAAGCGGCATTCTCGCCCGTGATCATGGAAGAGATGCTGCGTAAAGATATTCGCTTCTCTGGTGTTGTGATCTCCGATGATCTCGCTGCCGCCGCCATGCGCGTCGTCTCTGCAGAAGATCGCGCGCGCCGGTTCATTAGCGCGGGTGGTGATCTGCTGATCATCGGCGACGCGGGCCTCGCCACGAGGATGGCTGACGCGATCAAGAACGAGGCATCCGATGATCCCGCCTTCGCGAAGCGGGTCACCAGCCGCGCGGCACGCGTAGTGGCGATGAAGCAGCGTCGCGGCCTCGCACAGTGTTGATTGGGCTGCTCGCGCAGCGCGCTGGGACCCGCCTACTTCGTCGTCGCTCGCAGAGGAAAGAACGCCTCTGCTCCCTCCTCCTCACCACGGCGGGGCGCGCGCTACCGACGCTCGCTGCCCGTGTTGATTTGGGCTGCTCGCGCAGCGCGTTGGGGGCTGCTCCAGTTTAGGAACGGACGTACACGTGCGATGCGCCCTGAGCTTGTCGAAGGGCATCATCGCGGCCTTCGACGGGCTCAGGCTGCATTGCGTTTCCAACGGCCGATACGTCTAGCCCTAGCCGTCGACCTGGAGATTCGCCAGGGCGTCGCGGGCCGGCTGGACAAGCTCCGGTGTGGTGTCCGGTATCGAGGCGTAGTAC
>JBKPAB010000268.1:0-7821 GCA_046726195.1 Actinomycetota bacterium | reverse complement strand
TCCTGGCCGGCCTCGTGCCCGTCTTCGGAGAAGTCGGTGTCCCAGATTTCGTCGAGATCCTCGCTGGCCGAAGGGACCAGGACCGGCTCATTGGTTACCAGCAAAGTGCGTGCTTCGCCGACCGCAACCACGGATCCACTGATCAGAACTCCTGGCGAGCCCACGGCATCCACCTCTGCCAGCGTTACCGCCTGATCGATCGCGTCGTCAAGTCTGGGCACTACGGTGACCCGTGAGGCACCGAAGACCTCCTCGGCCACCGCGCCCAGCGCTTCAGCCGGCATTCCGCGAGACGTGGACGCGACCTGGGTGATCACGACGTGGTTCATGATCTCTTCAAAGACCTCGAGGATGCCCCGAGCGTCTTTGTCCGCCATCACCGCGACGACGCCGATCAGCGGGGCGAAGGCAAAAGCTTCGGTGATTGCGGCCGCAGCCGCTCGGGCGCCGTGCGGGTTGTGCGCGGCGTCCAGCACGACGGGCGGTGAGCGCCGTACGAGTTCCAATCTGCCCGGGAACCGCACCTGTGCAAACCCCTCCCGGACCACGTCAGGGTGCAACGCCTTCAGCCCCAGGAACGCCTCAGCGGCGGCGAGCGCTTGTGCGGCATTTGCAGCCTGGTGTGCACCATAGAGAGGCAGGAAGATCTCATCGACCGGGCCGTCTGCGCCACTCAGCCGGATGAGCTGCCCGGCAACCGCGAGCTTGCGGTCGATGACGCCGAAGTCGATGCCCTCGCGCTGCGGCAGCGCGCCAACTTCGGCACAGCGAGCCAGCAAAACCTCCGCAGCTTCAACGCTCTGACCGGCAAGGATGGCATGAGCGCCCGGCTTGATGATGCCTGCCTTCTCTCGCGTGATCTCGGTGATCGTGCGGCCCAGCAAGTGGGTGTGATCAAGATCGATGGGTGTGACGACGGCAACATCGGCATCGGCGACATTCGTGGCATCCCAGGCACCGCCCAAGCCGACCTCGACGACGGCGACATCGACGGGGGCATCGGCAAATGCGGCGTACGCCATTGCCGTGATGATCTCGAAAAAGGTCATTGAAACGCCGTCGATCTTGCGCTCATCGACGAGTGCCACGTACGGCTCCATCTCCCGCCACACATCGTCGAAACGCTCGTCACTGATCGCTTCCCCATCGATGGTGATCCGTTCTGTCACGCTCATCACGTGAGGGCTGGTGAATCGGCCGGTGCGAAGCCCATCAGCTCGCAGCAGCGATTCGATCATGGCCGCGGTACTGCCTTTGCCGTTGGTTCCGGTGAGGTGGATGACGGGGTATGCGCGCTGCGGATCGCCCAACAGCTCGGTCAGCGCCTTGATCCTGCCAAGGCCAGGTGCCACGCGGTGCTCCGGCCACCGGCTGGTGAGCGCGGCGACGATCTCGGCATGAGAGTGTTCAGCAGGCATAACGCCCAAAGTCTAGGGCGAAGCTGCCTAGGGTCTCCGCCCAGTGAACATCCCCGCCTGGGAGGGAAACCCCTTGATTGCTCCTGCAAGCTAAACAGGTGCGGCATGAAACCCGCTTAAGCCGTGCACACTCATTCTTTAGGATGCAAAACCATGACCACTTCAGCTGAACCCCGAACCGACGCGCCGACAACTCTCGGCGCGGGCGTACCGGTGAAGCCTGCACTGGAGGGTCTAGAGGACAAATGGATCGCGCGCTGGAAGGCCGACGACACCTATGCGTTCGTGCGGCCGGCCAGCCGATCCGAGGTGTACAGCATTGACACTCCCCCGCCCACGGTGTCGGGCTCGCTGCACGTCGGCCACGTCTTCTCCTACACCCACACCGACCTGATCGCGCGTTTCCAGCGGATGCGAGGCAAGCACGTCTTCTATCCGATCGGCTGGGACGACAACGGCCTGCCGACCGAGCGGCGCGTCCAGAACTTCTACGGCGTACGGTGTGATCCGTCGGTGCCGTACGAGGAGAACTTCACGCCACCGGAGAAGCCTGACCACAGACACGAGCTGCGGATCAGCCGCCGCAACTTTGTGGAGCTTTGCCACGAGTTGACCCACGTGGATGAGAAGGCCTTCGAGGATCTGTGGCGCAGAGTGGGACTCAGTGTGGACTGGTCCAGCCTCTACACCACGATCGGTGACGACTCCATCGTCGTGGCGCAGCGGGCATTCCTTCGTAATGTGGCACGTGGCGAGGCGTACCTGTCCGAGGCGCCGACTCTGTGGGATGTGACATTCCAGACTGCGGTTGCCCAAGCTGAGCTGGATGCCCGTGACTATCCCGGGGCCTATCACCGCGTGGCATTCCACGGCGCCGAGGGTCCGGTCTACGTCGAGACCACTCGACCCGAGCTAATTGCCGCCTGCGTGGCACTGATCGCACATCCTGACGACCAGCGTTACCAGCCGCTGTTTGGCACGACCGTGATCAGCCCGCTCTACGAGGTAGAACTCCCTGTCCTCGCCCACCCGGCTGCGGAGCCCGAGAAGGGCGCCGGGATCGCGATGTGCTGCACGTTCGGTGATCTCACCGATGTGACCTGGTGGCGGGAGCTGCAGCTTCCAGCGCGGGTGATCATCGGTCGCGATGGTCGGATCCTGCGTGAGCGGCCGGAGTGGATTGCATCCGAAGATGCCTGGCCCGCCATAGCGGGAAAGACGATCTTGGCCGCGCGTGAGACGGTCGTTGCTGCGCTGCGCGCGTCAGGTGATCTTCAGGGGGAGCCGACACCGACCCTGCGCAAGGTCAACTTCTATGAAAAAGGCGACAGGCCGCTGGAAATCGTCTCCACCCGCCAGTGGTATATCCGCAACGGTGGGCGCGACGATGATCTTAAGAACGCATTGCTGGACCGCGGAGCGGAGTTGGAGTGGATACCGCCGAATATGAAGTACCGCTACGACAACTGGGTGAGCGGTCTCAATGGCGACTGGCTGATCTCGCGGCAACGGTTCTTCGGGGTGCCGTTCCCGGTCTGGTATGGCCTCGATTCTGCGGGTGATCCCGATTACGACCACCCGATCTTCGCCAGCGAGGAGACTCTGCCGGTTGACCCCAGCTCGGACGTCCCACCAGGTTTCAGCGAGGCCGAGCGTGGCAAGCCCGGCTGCTTCATGGCCGATCCGGATGTGATGGACACCTGGGCGACCTCTTCACTCACACCACACATTGCGTGTGGTTGGGAACGTGATCAAGAGTTGTTCGCACTCACGTTTCCGATGGATCTCAACACTCACGCTCACGAGATCATTCGCACCTGGCTGTTTTCCCGGGTGGTGCGGGCCCACTTCGAGAACAACTCCTTGCCCTGGGTGCGTTCCATGATCAGCGGCTTCGTGATGGATCCGGAGCGCAAGAAGATGAGCAAGTCACGGGGCAACACGGTGGTGCCCACCGACGTGCTGGAACGTTACGGTTCCGACGCCGTACGCTGGCGTGCTGCCAAGATTCGGCCAGGGCTGGATTCACCCTTTGATCAGCGGGAGATGAAGGTTGGCAGGCGGCTCGCGCTGAAGATCTTGAATGCGGGCAAGTTCGTCCTGAACGCCGGCGCGGTCACCGACCCGGCGGCTGTTACAGAACCGGCCGACCTGTCGCTGCTCGCCCAGCTCGCCGAGTTGATCATTGAGGCCACCCAGTCGTTTGAGGCGTACGACTACACCAGTGCACTGGAGAGCACCGAGCAGTTCTTCTGGCAGTTCTGCGACGACTATTTAGAGCTGGTGAAGGAGCGGGCCTACGGGTCGGACTCGGGTGCTGTCTCCGCGCGTGCCACGCTGACGCTCGCCTTGGAGATCATGCTGCGATTGTTCGCGCCGATCATGCCGTACGTCACCGAAGAGGTGTGGTCGTGGTGGAAGGACGGTTCGATACACCGGACACGCTGGCCGGTGACCGACGAAGTCGTCGTCAGCGGGGATCCGGCAGTCTTGAGCGATGTGTCGGCTGCACTGATCCAGATTCGCGGCGCGAAAACCCAAGCCAGCGTGTCGATGAAGACCGAGATCAGCCTCGCCAAGTTTTACGGCACCGCAGAGGCGCTCGCCCACCTGCAGGCGGTTGAGTCCGACCTGCGTGCTGTCGGTCGGATCACCGGTGAGGTCAGCTGGGTGGAATCCCAAGGACCGGTTGCGGTCGACGTAACTCTGCTGACATCTGCCCGCTAGATTTCAGATCTCTTTCTCGGCCTTCGCTTTTGGCGAAAGTGGTCGGAAACGACATGGTTTCGGCCGAAATCGATGGTGTGTGTGACCACTTTTTGTCCACAGGCGCGGGGTAGATGACGCGTTCTCCACAGATTGGCCTGCGGCCCGTTCGATCGAGCCCGGCATGCGCAGACTCCAGTCGTGAATGCCCCGGTACGCGGTCGCGTGCGCCTTCAGAGCTGGGACCGAATGTCTCATGGTCTCTACGTGCCGAACGCGCCGCCGCGTACGCTCCCCGATGAATTGCATGCCTGGAGCCTCGTCCTGCCAAGGACTGCAGCCTTCACCCATCTCACAGCTGCACAACTCAGCGGCTGGTGGCTGCCGGATGCCCCGCCGCATCCCGTATTCGCCGCCATGCGTAAGGACGATCCCCGACCGCGACGAAGCGGCCTGTACGTCTGCCGCCACCCAAAGCCCTATCCCATGAGGATCACGGCCGACGGCCTCAAGATCACCACTCCCGCCGAAACACTTCTGGCATGTGCACGGGATCTTGGGATCCTCGACGTCGTGATCATGGGTGATTCTGCCCTTCGGGAAGGCGACGTGACTCTGACCGAGCTGAAGATCGCTGCGAGTCAGCGACGTCGGGGAGCGCCCAAGCTGCGTCAAATCATCCCGCTACTCGACAAGAGAAGCGAATCGGCATGGGAGTCGGTGATGCGAGTGCTCCATGTTGCCGCGGAGATCCCGGTGAATGTGCAACATGAGATCTTCGACGAGTGCGGTCGCTTCCTGGCGCGGGTCGACTTGCTGATCAAGGGAACCCGTCGAATCCATGAGTACGACGGTGCAGGCCACCGGGAAGCTGAGGTGCATCAGAGTGATTTGAAACGTGACCGCACTCTGATCTTGGACGACTGGCAACGGCTCGGTTTCACATCCGCGCACCTCCGCAACGAAGGTGCCGCGATCATCAAGAGCGTGGACACATTGCTGGATCGACCCTGGGATAGCCGGCGGCTGCAGGCGTGGGAAGGACTTCTCAACGAGTCGATGTTTCGCCGGCCCGGTCGCATACGAGCGCTCCGCAAGTGGTCTCGAGCCCTCTAGTTGACCCGGCAAGTGGTCAGAGACGACAAGCCATGAGCCAGATTCGATGTCGTCTTCGACCACTTTTCGAGAGAGTGTGGCAACAGAGGTAGGGCGGCCGAGACAAACGGGCCCGGGAACTGCAAGAGGATTTAAGCGCTCTTCTCGCGACGTTCCCGCTTGGCGAGCTTCTCCCGCGGCACCAGTGTCGGCAGCACCGAGTCCCTGACAACTTCGGAAGTGATGATCACCTGGGCGATGTCATCGCGGCTCGGAACGTCGTACATGACGTTGAGCAGCACTTCTTCGAGGATTGCCCGGAGTCCCCGCGCGCCGGTGCCACGTAGCAGTGCAAGATCGGCAATTGCTTCCACAGCGTCCGGGGTGAACTCAAGATCAACCCCGTCGAGCTCGAAGAGCTTGCGGAACTGCTTGACAAGCGCGTTACGCGGCTCGATCAGAATGCGGATCAGTGAGTCACGGTCCAGCGGACTGACCGAGGAGATCATCGGCAGTCGCCCGATGAACTCCGGAATCAAGCCGAACTTGATCAAGTCTTCGGGTCGTACGTCGTGGAATGGATCGTCCGACTCTGGCCGACGAGTGGCGATGTCATTGTTGAAGCCCAACGGACGCTTCCCGACGCGCTGGGCGATGATGTGCTCGAGACCGGCGAAAGCTCCGCCAACGATGAACAACACGTTGGTGGTGTCGATCTGGATGAAGTCCTGATGCGGATGTTTCCGACCGCCCTGCGGGGGCACCGATGCCGAAGTCCCTTCCAAGATCTTCAGCAAGGCCTGCTGAACGCCCTCGCCGGAAACATCGCGGGTGATCGAGGGGTTCTCGCTCTTGCGAGCGATCTTGTCGACCTCGTCGATATAGATGATCCCGGTCTCGGCTTTCTTGACGTCGAAGTCTGCCGCCTGAATGAGCTTGAGCAGTATGTTCTCGACGTCTTCGCCGACGTAGCCGGCCTCGGTCAGCGCCGTCGCGTCCGCGATCGCGAACGGCACGTTAAGCATCTTGGCCAGCGTCTGGGCGAGGTATGTCTTGCCGCAGCCGGTAGGGCCAATCAGCAGGATGTTGGACTTGGCAAGCTCAACACCATCATCCTCGACACGGCGACCGGGATTCGCCGCCTCAGCCTGGACCCGCTTGTAGTGGTTATACACGGCAACGGCCAGAGCTTTCTTCGCGTTGCTCTGGCCGATCACGTAGCTATCAAGAAATTGGCGGATCTGGTGTGGCTTGGGTAGCTCACCGAGCAGACCCACCTCGCCGCCTTCGGAGAATTCTTCCTCGATGATCTCGTTGCAGAGGTCGATGCATTCGTCACAGATGTAGACCCCGGGACCAGCGATCAGCTTCTTGACCTGCTTCTGACTCTTTCCACAGAAGGAACATTTCAGCAAGTCGCCGCTCTCTCCGATGCGCGCCACACCGCCTCCTCTCTGGCCTTCCAACCCTAGCCTGACGCACCCACCAATTGGAGGACATTTGCTCCAACGGGCGGGCCCGCGGCACCACTCAAACAGGAACCGCCTTAAGTGAGGTCAAAACCTCGTCGATGATGCCGTAGTCGAGTGCCTGCTCGGCCGTCAGATACTTGTCCCGCTCGATGTCCCGGCTGATCTCTTCTGTTGTCTTGCCCGTATCCTCGGCCAGCATCTGCTCCATCAGCGCCCGAATCCGCAGCACCTCCTTGGCCTGGATCTCGATATCGGAGGACTGACCGTACCCGCCCTCCATCGCGGGCTGATGGATCAGGATGCGGCTGTTGGGCAGCGCCAGCCGTTTGCCTTTGGTGCCTGCCGCCAAGATCACCGCAGCAGCCGAGGCCGCCTGCCCGAGGCACACCGTACGTACGTCAGGCTTGATATAGCGCATGGTGTCGTAGATCGCAGTCAACGCGGTGAACGAGCCGCCCGGTGAGTTGAGGTAGATCTCAATATCGCGCTCGGCGTCCATCTGCTGCAGACACAGCAGCTGAGCCATCACGGCATTGGCGATGTCGTCCGAGATCGGGGTGCCGAGGAAGATGATCCGATCCTCGAAGAGCTTGGTGTAGGGGTCGATGCGGCGCATGCCGTACGACGTGCGTTCCTCCCACTGCGGGATGTAGTAGTCCATGGTGGGAGAAAAAGGCTGACCCAACGCGGAGGGCGAACTCAATCTGCTGGTCATCTCGATTCGCTCCTTCACTGGTTCGGGGCCTGAGCTGACGGAATCTGCGCAGCAGTCGCAAAAACGTGATCAATGAAGCCGTACGTCAGGGCCTGCTCCGCGGTGAACCACCGGTCCCGGTCCGAGTCAATCTCGATTTGCTCCAGCGTCTGACCGGTGTGCTCGGCAATGAGCTTCTGCATGGTCGACTTGATGTGCAGCGACTGCTCGGCCTGGATCCGGATATCACTTGCTGTGCCGCCGAGGCCGCCGGAGGGCTGGTGCATCATGATCCGGCTGTGCGGCAGGGCGTACCGCTTGCCTTTCGTGCCCGCGCAGAGTAGGAACTGGCCCATCGATGCAGCCAGACCGATCGCCACGGTCGCCACGTCGTTGGATATCCATCTCATGGTGTCGTAGATCGCCATCCCAGAGT
>JBKPAB010000267.1:0-5764 GCA_046726195.1 Actinomycetota bacterium | reverse complement strand
TCTCCGACGAGGATGCGTGGCCGCTCTGGCTGATGTGCCTTGTGTCGCATCAACAGCAGGGAAGCAACGTAGCTGATCAGCAGCACAGAGAGCAGGGCCTGGCCCAGCGGCGTGCGGTACGGTGCGAAGAAGTCGGGCGAGAGCGCAAAGACCAGCACCAGGGTCGACAGCGAGATCACCGTCACTTGTCGGACCACGACGTACGGCTTGGATCGCTCGACCTCAACAGCACGCCTGCCCTTGAGCTGCGCCTGGATCGAGTCGGCGAGCGCGTGGAGCGTGACCGACGCCCCATTGGCGCCGCGGCTCGACGCCAAGATCAGCGCGGCGACGACGGCATCGGCGTCAGGTGAGTCGATCGCGTCGGCAAATCGCATGAGAGCATCTCGGGTCTCCCAGCGGTTGTTCAGTCTGGTTACCAGCAGGCCGATGTCGTCCGCGATGAGCGGCGGAGCGGTGCGCCGCGAGATCCGGATCGCATCGGTGATCGACTTGCCGGTGGTTAATGTCGCTGCCAGCGAACGCACCCAGCGGTCCAGCGCCTCGAGCAGCCCGATGTCGCGTGGCTTGGGAAGGATCAACAAATACGGCAGGCCGAGGGCGAGCAGCGGCAGCACCACGATCAAGATCAGCCAGCCGGTAAGGAGTGCGACGACGCTGCCGGTGATCACACTCAGCAGCAAGATCACGTCGCGGCGCCGACCCTGCCTACCCGGCGGACGTCGGGTGATCCTCGCCCACTGTGCGCCAATGGATTCGGTACGCCGCCTGGGGACCTGCGAGTCTCGTCGCGACCCGTACCCGATTCCCAGCAGCCCGCCGCTGATCAATAAGCCAGCTGTGATCGCAAGTATGCCGGTCATCGACGCTGCCTCAGTTCGCGACGAAAGGGGAGCAGCTCGGACTCGAAATCTGGGTCTGGGAAGTAGTCGGCTCGCTGGCTCCCCGTACCCGTCGCATGGTAAGTGAGGTGCGTCACCGGGCGGCCGTGCTCGATTGCCCGGGTTACCTGCCGGATCTCTGAGATGTAGCGGCGACGTGTGCCGCCCTTCCACGTCTCATCCACCAGCTTCACATAGATAAAAAGGTGAATGTTGTGGGCGATCTGGCGGTACGCCTCCTCGACCGAGAGCACGCCGCCCTGGGCAACTCGCGAGGCCAGGCGGTCTATGGTCGACTCCGCCGAGTGCGAGTGAGTGGTGCTCAAGGTGCCGGTGCCTGCCTGCATGGCTTCGAACATCGCGGCCGCCTCGCCACCTCGAACTTCGCCGATCACCAGGCGCGACAGATTCTGCCGCAATGCCTCTGGCACAAGATCGGAAATGGTGAAATCCCCAACCCGGCTGCCACCGGAGGTCTCACCGTGACCGACGCGGGCCTGCAGCGCCAGAATGTTCTCCCGGCCGGGCTGCATGTGGGTCATCAATTCATAGTCCGTTTCCAATGTGCCGAAGCGCTCGTTCAGCGGTATGGAATTGATCAAGGCACGCAGCAGTGTCGTCTTTCCAGCACCCTGATCGCCGGAGATCACCATCGACTTCCGGGCCAAGATCGCCGCATCCAGGAACTGTGCTATCTCGTACGGCATCAGCCCACCCTCGGCAAGATCAGCCAGAGAGACGTCGGTGAGTGTGTGCTGGCGGATCACAATGCTGGGCCGGTAGGACAAGCCGAAGGCCATGGCGTGCAGGCGGAACCGATCACCAAGCGCCAGGGTCATTGTGGGATGAGTGTCGTCGAACGGCCGGGAAGGTTCGCTGTTCTGGCCTAGGAAACGGATCGCCTCGACCAATTCCGCGTCGCTATCGGCGACCGGCGGCATCTGCTTCCGCCTTCCGTCGCCGTATTGGACCACCACCGAGTTCCATCCGTGGATCTCTATGTTCTCCACGTCCGGCATCTCGAGCAGCGGCTGCAGCCTGCCGTAACCGAAGACCGCATTCTCGACCGCAGTAACGTAAGCCTCTTCCTGAGTCGGCGACCACAGCTCAGCGCCGCTTCTGTGCAAAGATCGAACATGATCAGCGACGATGCGGCGAATGATTGAGCGGCCGAGCAGCAGCCGGTCCTCGCTAGCCAGCGGTCGACCGCTCGAAGTGGCGTACTCCTCGACCTCATCGGTGATGATCTCTGATGCGCGACGGCGCAGCTCAACAACCTGAGCCCAATCAAGATCACCAGTTGGGAGCTCAGCGGGACTCGATCGCAGCTCGTCGGAACTGTAGATCCCGAATCGCCGGCGATCGCGCGTCGTCGCTCGCTGTTCAGGCTTGATCGCCGGCTTCGAAAGCTCCACCTCATACTCGGCGAGCACGGGGATGTCGGCCAGCGCGGCTTGCGGTTCGATTGAGGTCCGCTCTTTCATGATCAGCCACCAACCAGCTCAGCCGACCGCTGCAGGATGCTGCACAACTCCGACGAGGCATCGCGAACACTGCGCATCAGCGGAGAGGCGTCGAAGCGCCGGTGACGCGGCCGTCCGTCAGATAAGTGAGCGGCTGCCTGGCGGTCGTCGGCGATGCTGGCGATCACTGGTACGTCCAAGGCCTTGGCGATCTCGCCTCGCCGGTATGGCTGGGCCTCGCCCACCACGATCAAGCCAAGGTGGCCGCGCTCGCTCGAGCTGAGCCGCGGGTGATCACGAAGTGTCGGTAGGTGAACCCGGGCGCTCATCACGGACCGGAGGGTCGAGGTGACGACTACGGCTGTCAGCGCGCTGCGCTCCAACAATGCCGGAGGAGGTCCGAATTGCCCCATACGACCGCAGTCGATGATCACGTCAATCTCCACATCAGCCAACCGCTCGAAGGCCTCCGCGAGGTCTTCCCAGACCGCACCGAAATGCATCGCGCTGCTGGGCTTGGTGAAGCCGGGCAGGAAGAGCCGGCGAGTGTCCTCCTCAGCCGACAATGGCAGGGTCTGATCGAGAACCACCTCGCGTAGCGGGCGTCGGTCCCGATGCGCCTCGGCAACGCGTAGCAGCCCTTTCCCGTTCGCGGAACGTCCGCCAAGGTAGCCGGCCAGGATGGCCTGGTGTGCTCCAGGATCGCAGTCAGCAAGCAAGATCGGACGCGGCCAGGTTATGGCTAGTCCGATAGCGAGAGTCGTGACGCCGGGTGATCCACCGGTGGAAGTCAGCAGCAGTATTCCCATTCCCACGATCACCGGCTCGCGTCTCGGACGATGGCGATGCGATCTTCGGCAGCCAGCGCCGCTATGGTCGGAGCCGCCCCCGCGTCGACGTCCACGTTGACCAGAATCGACGTCCCGTCGGCTGCGGGCGATTGATCGACCACTCTGCCGACGAAGATGCTGTTGGCAAGCTCATCAGTCGTTGAGCTATCGGCCGCGGCCGGCATCGCGATCAGGCGTATCCGGGAGGACGGCAGCAAGAGATTGAATGGCGCTCGGCCCATCGCCAGCTTGAGCCCAACAATCGCCCGGCCCTCAGCCGGAATGGCGGTGCCAACGATTGCGGTCTCGAGAATGACCGATCCCTCGACGAGATCGAATGCGGCTCGCTTGCCCACAAGATCACCAAGCTGGGCCGCGGGAATCGTGTTAGGCAACGAGCCGCCACGGAGCGTGATCGTGGTTAGGTCGCCTCGTTCGATCGTCTCACCGCGGTAGACGGTGTGAGCCGCCGCCACGACGGCTGATTCGCTGGCGACTCGGGCGTAGATCACGTAGGAGAGCAGGCCGCCGAGGCAAAGTGCGACGATGCCGAGCGCTATCCACTTCGGGTTTCGGCGGCCGGGCAAGCGAGGCGGCGGGGGTGTCGCCGGTGATCTTGGGAGGGTAGCCGTCTTGGACTTTCGTACCTTGCTGTTCGGCGAAACGGCCGTGCGAGGCTCGGTGTCAGTGCTCATTGGCCGGTCCAAAGGTGGGGAGGGATTGGCATGATCAACGGGAGTCTCCAGTTGTGACGATATTTGCCTGCGCGGAACCGCGTCCGCTGACCGAGTCGATGCCGATGATCGACAGCAAGATCGTTGGCTCGTGGGCGCTGGTCGTCACCGCGACGATCCCGTTGGAGACAGCAACTGTGCCGGCAATGCCAGGCTGGCCGGCAAGGTAAGTCTTCGCAGCAAGAACGGCGGTACCAGCCGGATCTGCGCCGCCCAACTGTTTGGTGGCTGCTGCGTTCCCGGCAGCCCGGCTGGCGCCGGCAGCGGCCGACTCGGCCCGGCTGGTCGCGGCAACCTTCTGACCGCCGTCGATCACCAGCCCGCTTGTGATGATCAACGCGCCCATGATCACCAGCACGAAGAGGCTGATCGACTGCCCCCGCTCGTCCCGGCGAGGCATTATCGACATTATCGGCATGATCAACTCTCGCATGATCATCGGGCGCGATAGGTGTCGAGTGCGGCGGATCCGCGGCCGGTGAGTTCCATTGAGCCTGGCCAACCTGGCAGGAAGACATCGGAAAAGTTCACGGTGCATTGGACGGTCGACGTGACGGTTGCGGGCGTCCCGACGGGTACCCCGAAGGCGGCGGTGTTGATCAAAACCGACGTTGCCCTGCAGTGCAGTCCTGCGGTAGTCAGGGATTGTGTTCCGGCTTCTCTTCCGGCACTGGCAGCGGCGCCAGCCGACCGGGCTAAGGATGCGGCGCGAGCTGCGGTCTGCGCGGCCTCGTTGACGGTCGTACGCGCGAACCAGAGGCGTCCGCCGACAACCAGCATGCCAAGCACCAGCAAGAGCGCTGGTACCAGGAGTGTCAGTTCCACCGCGGCGGCCCCACCCTCGTTCTGCGGTGCGTCGCGGCGCAGATTGATGATCACGGTTGGGTGACCCGTTCCAGCGGTGCTGTCGCTGTCTCGTTGATCCGGCCCAGGCTGAGGTCGAAGATCATCGGCGCGTTTGCCGAGACGTTGGCGCTCACCGTCGTGCCGGTGCGCTGAACGCGTACCGAAATGTTCTTCAATCCGCCGGCGGCGGCGATGGTCTCACCGAGATGTTGCGCCTCGGCCGCAGAGCCGTAGCTGCCGCGGGCTGCGTCGACTGCGGCAGTGGCTGCTCGCTGGGCGACGTTGCGACCGTGCAGGAAGATACCGGCCTGGATGATCCCGAGGGTGACCAGCATCAGGAGGGGCCAGAGAACCGCCCACTGCACGCTTTCGCTGAGGCCGCGCTCGTCGCGGGCCGCGATCTGCACAGGTCAGAGCTTGGGGAGCTTGGCACGGACGTAGACCGTGATCAAGGTGATCACGATGCCAGCCACGGTGACAGCTCCAGCGAGCAAGATCGCGTTCTCGGCCGACTGGCTGAGGCCACGCTCGTTGCGGGACTCCGGATTCTTGAGCAGGACCATCAGTCCCACCATGACGGCGGCGTAGTGCTGAACCTTCATGGACTTCCTTTCGCGCAGGCCTCTTGATCACGAGGCCTTAGGGGGATTACATGGCCGCGAGGGGCATCTTCTCGCGGCTGGTCTGAAATGATCATCGAACCAGCACCTGAAGCTCCCCAACCGGGAGTTCGGTCGAATCAACCGCGGGGACGGTGATCACACCCGATTGCCCGTTGCTGGTCCAGGTGACAGCCCAGTTGGCAATGGCTGCCACCGTATAAGGGCCGTCCGGCAATGAGGGCTTGGCGTAGCTGTAGCCGCAGGTTGGGGACTTTGTGCCGGGCTCGACCGCCGGGGTCCAAGGGTGGCCCGATCCGGCGCAGGTAACAGAGTGGCCATCCCCCATCCGGAAGGTCAGGCTGCTTACATCGGCTTCGAGTGAGACAGAAAGGCCCGCCACTGAGTCAG
>JBKPAB010000266.1:0-15002 GCA_046726195.1 Actinomycetota bacterium | reverse complement strand
GCCAGCGATAACCTGCCGGCCACCACGACCAGGCCGTAGACGAACAACGGTGCGCTCACCGGCGTGAGCCCGACCGCCTCGGCCTGGAGTGCACCGAAGGCAAAGAACACACCCATCGCGAGCACAGATGTGAAGAAACCGAGCGCTGGCGGGACGGCCTTCCAGTGGATCAATCGGGCGTGACTTCTTGTCGGTGCGGAGCGTGAACGGACGTTGCTAATCCCGGCAGCGACGCCGGCAGCAATGAGCGCTAACGCCGTTGCCCCGTACCAAGCGGCGGTGAAACCGGCCGAGTTCACCAGCAGCTCGCCGAGCGGAGGTCCGAATGCCAAGCCGAGATAAAGACCGAGGGAGTTGTAACTTATGGCCTCACCCATCCTGCTGGCTGGCGCCAGGTCGGCGAGCGCAGCGAGCGCGGCGACAAAGAAGGCGGCTTCGGCCACTCCGAGCAGTAGCCGAAGCAGCACCACGAGGGCAAGGGTGTCGGCGTACGCGGTCCCGAGTAATCCCACGGCGCTGAGGAGCGCGCCACCGACCAGCAACGGCCGCCGCCCATGAGTGTCGGACAAGCGGCCGGCCACCGGCCGCAAGATCAGCGCTGAGACGGCAAAAGCTCCGAATGCGAACCCCGCGCCCGACTTGTCCGAACCGACCGGCCCGGTCACCCATAGCGGCAAGGCGTAGATCGCGACGCCGGTTGCGGTGAAGTAGGCGAGGTCAGCTACCGCCAGTCGGATGAAAGCTGGGGTAAAAAGCCGTTCGCGGGTGCCGCGTACCCGTGCTGTCGAGAGCGTCACACGAGCAGTCTGAGGGCGCACAACTCACGCGGGCATCGGTAGAACTACCCAGCTTTTAGTCAATTAGCCCGTGCTGCATGGCGAATATGGCGGCTCCGGCACGCGTGGAAACCCCGATCTTGAGATAGATGTCCTGAACGTGGTGCTCCACCGTCCGCCGAGAAAGCACCAGCCGTTCGGCGATCTGCGTGTTGGACAGGCCGCGGGAGACAAGCCGCAGCACTTCCACCTGACGTTCGGTGAGGTCTGCAGGGCGAGCGCGCCTTACTCGGTGAGGGAGCCCGGCCGCCTCGATGACGGCTGCTGCAGCGTCCGCGTCGAGCCGGCCAGCCCGAGCCTCGGCCTCGAGCCGATCTGCGGCTCGCGCGGGAACGAGGGCTCGCCGGTAGGGACGGTCCTCAATCCATCGTCGATAGGCGTCAGTGCAGGCCAAGACGCGAGAGGGCATAGTCAGCTGCGCTGCCAGGAGGCCCCGGTGATAGCCGCTGCCGTCGCTACGTTCGTGGTGCTGGCCAGCGAGCTTGGATAATCCCGTGAGCGGCGGAATCCGAGCCAGGATCCGTTCGCTGTGGTACGCGTGCAACCGTGCTTGATCCCGCTCGGCCGTACTTAGCGGACCGGCCTTGTCCCAGATCGCGCTGGTGATCCCTACTCTGCCAAGATCATGCAGGTATCCCGCGACGCGTAGGTCTTCCATTTCCTCGCGCAGTCCCAGCATTCCGGCGGCAGCGGCTGCAAGATCACCAACTCCGCCCGAGTGGCCGTGCAGCCAGGGACTTTTCAGGTCAACAAGGTTCCCGAACGTCCGTGCCACGTCGGTGAGGCCGCCCTTCTCGACGCGGCGTACCGGTTCCGGCTCGGCGGCGAGAACCGCCTGGTACGCGTCAATCTCGTCAAGATCGCCAAGCAGCTCATCCGCTCGTTCGATCAGCAGGTCGACGAGATTTGGGTCCAGCTGCGTGCCGGCGCGCCGCCGGACCTCGGCCACAGCAACATCACTATTTGCATGTGAGGCGAACATCACCGCATTGAGGGCGACTTGCGTGACTCGGGCCCCCAGCGGGATGGACTCGCCGGCGGCGTTCGGGAAACCTTTGCCGTTCCACATGGCAAACATGTGTGACAGGCCTGCTTGGACCGTCCCGGGCAGCCCAAGGCCTTGGGATGCACTCAGGGCCACTTCGCAGGTGGCTGCCGGACCTTCGGCCTCCATCCTCTTTGCGGTCACGACGGTAGTCGCGAGCACCCGCGCCTTGGATCGCCCTGTCGCCTGCGCCACCCCTGGGACCCAGATCCGCCACATGTCGGCGAGCTCGCCTGAGTCGCTGAGGAAGTTCATGCGCGCCGTCACGATGTCGTCGCCCCAAACCCGGGCGGCTTCGTGCGCGTACGCCGTGCAGCCGAGATGTTGCAGTAACGCTGTGTAGAGCACATCGCTGACTTCGCTGTCCGTGCAGCCGATGATCTTGGCGAGCCGCACCGCGACCAGGCAACGCTTTAGCGACTCCTCCAACGGTGAACCCGTGCCGATGTCGGTGACCAGCGAGAGCCCGCCGAGCAGCTCCAGCGTGCGGAACACGCGATCAGCATGGCACAGGCCCGTTGGACCTCTGGTGCGCCAGCGACCGCCAACCGCTGGCTCCGCACACTTTGCACACGCGATGCATACGTTGCAACGCGTGCAGAGTGACTGCAACGAACGTGCACGTTCGTTTCTGCGATCTGTTCCCGACTGAGGCGCGATCTCCTGCGGGCGCGAGAATGCGGGAGTGGCGACTGAACGCTGGACCGCGTACTGGACGATGGCCCCCAGGCACGGCGTCCTGCGCACCGAACCCGCCCGCGCCCCGCGCCCTGACGAGGCGCTGGTACGCACCATCTGCTCCGGCATCAGCCGCGGTACCGAGATGCTGGTGCACGCCGGTTACGTACCACCGGAGGTCGCCGAGTCCATGCGCGCCCCCTTCCAGGCTGGCAACTGGCCTGGTCCGGTCAAGTACGGATACCTGTCGGTCGGCGTCGTGGAGGCGGGCCCGGCGGAGCTGCACGGCCGCCGCGTGTTCTGCCTGCATCCGCACCAAGATCGTTACGTGGTGCCCGCGAGTGCCCTGACCCCGGTGCCGGATGAGGTGCCGAGTGATCGCGCAGTGCTGGCCGGCACGGTCGAAACCGGCATCAACGCGCTCTGGGATGCCGCGCCAAGAATCGGTGACCGCATCGCAGTTGTGGGCGCTGGCATGGTGGGCGGGATCATTGCCACGCTGTTACGAACGTGGCCGCTCGACCGACTCCAGCTTGTCGATGTAAACCCAGCCCGATCTGCGCTCGCGGCCGCCCTGAATGTCGAGTTGGTGCACCCGAACGACGCGGCCGGCGATAACGATCTTGTTTTCCACTGCTCGGCTACCGAATCAGGTCTTGCCTGCAGCCTGCAGCTACTGGGGGAGGAGGCCGAGCTCATCGAGCTCTCGTGGTACGGCATGATTGAGCCACGAGTCCCGCTCGGCGCCGCGTTCCACGCCCGGCGGCTCACGATCCGGGCCAGCCAGGTCGGCGCCGTCGCCGCCGCCCGGCGCGCCCGGCGGACCACCCAGGACCGGCTGGCACTTGCCATGCGGCTGCTCAAAGATCCGATCTTCGATGTGTTCCTCACCGGCCACGCCCCATTCGGCGCGCTCCCCGAGACCATGGAATCGATCTTCAACAACGGCGCTGAAACTCTGTGCCAGGTGATCAACTATCCGCAGGATGAGGAGTCCTGATCTTGTACCACTTGACAGTTCGTGATCATGTGATGATCGCCCACAGCCTGCCGCACCCGTCGTTCGGCCCGGCTCAGAACCTGCACGGTGCCACCTACGTCGTCGAGTTGACGCTGTGGCGGGACACGCTGACCCCGGAGTCGATCGTGATCGACATCGGCGAGGCCGCGGACGTGCTGGGGCGTGCGTTGAGTGATCTCAACTACCGAAATCTCGACGAGCACCCCGAGCTTGCCGGCACCTTGACAACGACCGAGGCTGTCGCGCGGCTGATCGCGGGGCGAGTCGCGACATCGCTCGCAGGCCAGGGCCTCAGCAAGTTGGACGTCACCTTGCGCGAGCATCCAGACGCAGGAGCGGGGTACACCATGAATCTTGAGTGACATGCCAGCCGCTGAGACCACGCCGCTGGGTTTTGTGACCTGGGACCGGGTCGACCCAACCGGCGGCAATGTCTACAACCAGGCTCTCGTTGCCGAATTGCGGGCGCGGGGCCTCGATGTGCGGATGCACACGGTGGGCGGACCGTGGCCGGAAGGTGACGCGTCGGCCCATGCTCGACTTGCGCGGGCCTTGCGGGCGGCGCCGGTGGCATTGGTCGATGGGATAGTGGCCTGCGGTGCGCCGGATGTGATCGCCGCGGCTGTCGACTCCGGGCACACAGTGATCATCGTGCTGCACCTGCCGATCAGCGACGAGCTCGGCCTCGAGCCCAGCCGGCGGGAGCGGTACGCCGCACTGGAGGCCCGGGCGGTGTGGGCGGCATCCGGGCTGTTGTGTCCTAGCCGCTGGTCTGCTGCCCAGGTGAGGAGCCGGTATCGGCGTCGCGATGTTGGCGTGGCACTTCCGGGGGTTGCGCCTGCCGCTGTGGCTCGGGGCAGTCAGGATTCGGGACCGCCACGATTTCTTACTCTCGCTTCACTGACGCCGACCAAAGACCAGCTCACCGTGGTCCAGGCGCTGGCGCAGCTCGCGGACCTGTCCTGGACAGCAGCCCTGGTCGGCTCGGATCAAGCTGATCCCAGTTATGCCGGCCGAGTACGCGCCGAGATCTCAGCAGCTGGGTTAAGCGATCGGATCACCGTCCCGGGGACCCTGGCCGGTGAGGCGCTCGACCAGGAATGGGATGCGGCTGATCTGCTCCTCCTAGCATCCCGCACCGAGTCGTACGGACTAGTGGTCGTGGAGGCCCTGGCGCGCGGCATCCCAGCGGTGGTATCCGCCGGTACCGGCGCAGTCGAGGCGCTCGGCGAGGGTCGCGCGAACACCCAAACCGACGCAACCCCGGGCACAGCCGTTCCAGCCGGCGACCCGGCGAGCCTGGCTACGCAGCTGCGCAGCTGGCTCACTGAACCGACGCTGCGTAAGCAATGGCGTCAGGCGGCGCTGGCTCGGCGAGATACCCTGCCCGGGTGGCGACAGACGGCAGAGGCGGTGCTGGCGTATCTGGAGCGCCTGCGGCCGTCGACCCAGCCTGGCTCGCTGCCCGCGTCGCCGCCGACACCGCCGCTCGCGCCGCCACCATCCACACGATCCTCCCCGAGTTGATCAATTATTCGATCAGAACCGGTGGTCCTCAGGGTGTCGTGGAGATCATTGATCTTGGTGCCGGGACGGGTGCGAACCAGCGATGGCTGGCGCCACGTCTTCCGTTGCGGCAGCGGTGGATTCATCTTGATCATGATCCAGCCATTAGTCGATCATTGCCGCTGCCTGACGACACCGTGATCATCGACGAGAGCGTCGAGGCGCTGGGACAGCTACTGGTCCGTCCAGGCGTTGATCAGCGCCTCGTTACCTGCTCGGCCCTGTTGGACGTGCTGACAAGAAATCAGATCTACCAGGTGTGTGGCGCGCTGATCAACAACCGAACGGCTGGTCTGTTTAGTCTCACGGTCACTGGGACATTCGACGTAAGTCCGTCACATCCGCATGATCAGCAATTGCTGGATGCGTTCAATGATCATCAACGGCGTGGCGACAGGGCCGGTCCAGACGCCGTCAGTGTGGCCGTAAATGCCATGCTCGGCGGCGGATTCACCGTGCGCACCCAGGAGACTCCATGGCATTTGACCGCGTCGAATGACCCGGCGTTTGTTGAGCAGCTACTCCGGGAGCGGCTGGAAGCCGCCGTGGCACAAAACCCTTCCCTCGCCACAACCGCAGCAACCTGGTTCGAATTACGGCGCACCCAGCTCACTGATGGGATCCTGGGTATCGATCTTGGCCATCTCGACATCCTGGCCCTGCCGGAGCGGCTGTAGGTCGGGGCGGGTAGTGGAAAAGTCAAACACCGTGCAGTGATCGCGGCCCAAGTTGTACCGCTGTACTGATGATGCGGTGAGCGCATCCGCGATCAGGTCGGAGCCAGCAAACCGTACGCCCGGAACGCCATCTCCGACCAGGATCGGAGCCGTCGTCAGGTAGAGCCGGTCGAGCACGCCCGCTGCCAGGAAGTCTGAAACGGTCCGGCCGCCACCTTCGACGAGCACCCGCCCGAGACCGCGCTCCCGCAGCATGTCGAGCAGGGTCTGGGGCTGAAACCTGCCCCTCGCGGCAGGAAGCGAGACAAGATCAACATGTGGCGCCAGTCCGGTCGGCATACCGTGCCCGGTGGCGACACACCACAAGGTTCTGGCGCGCCCGTCGGTGAGCACCCGGGAATCGCGGGCTATTCGGGCGGCAGGGTCGATGATCACGCGAACCGGAGATGGTCCCGGCACTGCGCGGGTCGTCAGCTGCGGATTGTCGGCGGCAACTGTCTGGGCACCCACGAGGACCGCGTCTACCAGTGCACGCAGCCGGTGTAGATGTTCTCGATCCTCTTCGCCAGAGACGTAATTGGCGTCGCCGGTCCGGGAAGCGATGAAACCGTCCACGCTTTGCGCTAGCTGGGCGATAGTGATCGTCGGGCCGGCGGCAACCAGCGGCCCGTATCGATCGAGCAGCACCCCGTCCGAGCCCGCAGCGGCGCGGTCCGGCACCCGGCCTTGCAACAGTTCGGTCCAGACATCGGGCAAGTTGCGGGCATTGTCGTGGCCCATCCGGTTCCGCTTGGTCGCCAGGTAGTAGGCGTTCTCCGCGTGCTCGGTCACCGCGAGTGGCAGTCTCACCGTCACCTCGATACCAAGATCGCTGAGCCGAGCACTCTTGTGAGGATTTGCCGATAACAGCCGAATCCGCTGCACACCAAGATCACGAAGAATTGCGGCGGCCACGTCGTAGTCACGGGCGTCGACCGGCAAGCCGAGTCGAAGGTTCGCATCAACTGTGTCCAGGCCCGTGTCTTGCAGCGCGTACGCGTGCAGCTTGGCATGCAGGCCGATACCACGGCCCTCGTGCCCGCGGAGGTAAATCACGGCGCCGAGGCCCTCGCGGCCGATCTCTCGCATCGCGGCGTCCAACTGCTGGCCGCAGTCACAGCGTCGGGAGCCGAAGGCGTCACCGGTCAGGCACTCGGAATGGACCCGAACCAGCGGCACATGCCCGTTACTCCCCGCACCCTCGAGATCACCTAACACCAGTGCCACGTGTTCCCGACCCGACTCCACCGCGTACCCGTGAACCTGGAAGGTGCCGTGTGCGGTCGGAAGCACCGTCGAGACCACCCTGCGTACCCGCTGAGGTTCGATCACCCTGCCAAGCCTTACACAGAGGCTGAGGTCCAAGGAAACTCGGCTGATCTGGGCCAGCTCCAGTCGCGTACGGGAATTCACCCAGTGCACGTTTCCGCAAGATGGGTAACTGACCCGACGCGACCGGAGGCCAGAGGTCCATAACGTCGCGGACATGGCAAGCGTGGCGGTTGTCGCAGGATCGGTCTCGACGGTGCTCTTCGCCGTGAGCACGCTGCCGATGTTGATCAAGGCCGCACGCACCAAGGAGCTCAGCTCCTACAGCCGAGGAAACCTGGTGCTGGCCAATGTCGGCAACGCCGTGCACAGCATCTACGTGCTGCAGCTGCCGGCTGGCCCGATCTGGGCTCTACACACCTTTTACGTCGTCGCATCCGGGTTGATGCTCGTCTGGCATCTGCGTTACGTCCGCAATTCACCCCGGTCCGACGGCGGCCAACAATCCACCGGAGGACTCCATGACCATCGAACACATCGAAACCGCGATCATCGGAGCCGGCCAAGCCGGCCTGGCGACCGCGTACCACCTGCAGCGGCTCGGACGCCGCTGCCTGATCCTCGACGGCAATGCGCGTGTCGGCGACAACTGGCGCACCCACTGGGACTCCCTGCGCCTCTACTCCCCGGCGGGGTACGACGGCCTGCCGGGAATGCCGTTCCCTGCTCCGCGATGGTCTTATCCGACGAAGGACCAGGTCGCCGACTACCTACAGGCGTACGCCGACCAGTTCGAACTCCCGGTGCGTACGCTCGCCCGGGTGGATCGGCTGGAAGTGGCCGACGGGAGGTATCTGCTACAGCTCGGAGCTGACCGCATCATCGCCGACAATGTCGTGGTGGCGACCGGGACATTCGGCCGCACCCCGAACATCCCCGACTTGGCACTGGAGCTCGACCCGTCGATCCGGCAGCTGCATTCCAGCGAATACCGCAGGCCGGCGCAGCTGAAACCTGGTCGAGTGCTGGTCGTTGGCGCCGCCCATTCAGGGACCGACATCGCCTTCGAGGTCGCAGCCACACACCCCACCGTGCTGGCTGGCCGCGACACCGGTGAAGTGCCACTGCGGCTGGACCGCTGGACGATTCGTCTGGTCTTTCCGGTAATCGTCTTCATGGCTTCTCACGTGCTCACCCGGCGGACACCCATGGGCCGCAAGGCTTTAGAGGAAGTCCGGTTCCACGGCGGACCGAATGTACGGGTCAAGCGATCAGATCTACGAGATCGTGGTGTCGAGCGAGTGCTGGACCGGGTGACAGGTGTCAAAGACGGGCGTCCCGTGTTGGCCGATGGTCGGTTGCTAGACGTTGCAAATGTTGTGTGGTGCACCGGCTTCCGCCAGGTATTCGATTGGATCGACCTGCCGATCTTTGGGGCCGACGGTTGGCCGCGGGAGATGCGCGGGGTAGTGCCTGATGCTCCGGGGTTGTTCTTCTGCGGGCTCGCGTTCCAGTACGCGTTCACGTCTACGGTGTTGCCAGGAGTTGGCAGAGATGCCGCTTATGTTGCAGAACAGATCAAAGCCCGAGTTGGAACGGCGGTGGCGCTCGCTGCCTGAGCCCGATCGCGCGCTATGTATGGCGCTCTGACACGGGCCGCGTCATAGCGCGTAACCTCTGAGCCGGGAGGCTGCGCAATGGGCGTCGGACAGGACAAGACAGTCGATCTGTTGCTGCAGGCTCGCGACGCGTACGAGCGCGGTGACTGGGTTTTGGCGTTCGACCGGCTGCGCGGTGTCGGGGACCTGGGTCCGGAAGACTCCATGGCCCTGGCGACTTCTGCCTATCTGCTGGGCAATGTTGATGATGCTGTTCGCGCTCTGCAGACCGGGTACCAGGACAGCATCCGGGACGGGGACTCCCTTCGAGCCGTGCGCTTCGCCTTCTGGCTCGGCCTGGTGCTGAACCTTCGGGGAGAGATGGCGGTCGCAGGCGGCTGGGTCGCCCGAGCGCAACGGCTTCTCGAGAGCGTGGCCGAGGATGTCGTCGAACGTGGGTACCTACTGATCCACGAGTTCTTCCAGCATCTCGATCGCGGGGATTTTGCCAGGGCAGATGCCACCGCCGCTGGTGTGGTCGAGACTGGGCGTCGCTTTCAAGATCACGACTTGATCGCCCAGGGATTGGTCCTGCAGGGCAGGATCATGATCTACTTCGGTCGGGTGCCGGGAGGACTTGCGCTGCTCGACGAGGCAATGATCGAGATCTCGACTGCGGAGGTCTCGCCGATTATCGCCGGGATGGTCTACTGCTCGATGATCGAGGCTTGCCAGGAGCTCTCCGATTTCTCCCGCGCGGCCTCTTGGACCACTGCTCTGACGAAATGGTGTGATGCGCAGCCCGGGCTGGTTCCCTTTACCGGGCAATGCTCGCTGCATCGCGGGCAGATCATGCGGTTACGTGGGGCCTACGACGAGGCGCTTGATGAATATGCTCTCGCCCAGCGGCGATACCTGGCAGAGGGTTATCCAGCACCGGCCGGGCGAGCGCTGACCGAGCAGGGGGACGTGCTTCGTCTCAGGGGCAACCTTGATAACGCCGAGGTGGCCTACCGGCAGGCAGCCGAGTTCGGTCACGACCCACAGCCGGGCCTCGCGCTGTTGTGGCTCGCGCGCGGTCGGACAACAGCGGCGATCTCGGCGGTCGGCCGACTGCTCGCCGAAGCGAAGGGGCCCGTTCAAAGGTCTTGGATGCTGCCAGCAGCGGTGGAGATTCTCGTCTCGGCTGGCCTTGTTGACCAGGCACGCCAGCATGCCGACGAACTCGCCGGAATCGCGTCGTCATTCGGCAACGTCGCACTCCGTGCGATGGCGACGTACGCCGCGGCAACGGTCAGCCTGGCCTCCGGTGAGACCGAGAACGCGCTCGGCAAGGCCCGGGAAGCGTGCCGCCTCTGGAGTGACGTCGGGTCGCCGTACGAGGCCGCGCGGGCTCGGGTCCTGGTGGCGCGGGCACTACGCGAGCTTGGTGATGAAGATTCAGCAACCACAGAGTTTGCGGTTGCCCGCCGTGCCTTCGCTGAGGTGGGTGCCGCGCCCGCGGCTCATGAGGTCGACAGGCTCCTCGGGCGCGAGCGACCCGGCGGACTCACCGAACGAGAGGTGGAGGTGCTGAGGCTGGTGGCTGCGGGACGGAGCAATCACGAGATCGCTCGCGTCCTGGTGCTGAGCCAGAAAACCGTCGAGCGACACCTGAGCAACATCTTCAGCAAGCTAGATGTGTCGTCTCGGACGGCCGCCGCCGCGTACGGCCATGAGCAGGGGCTGATGTCCTGATCTGGCGCGCTGGGGCTCTTCGACACACATGATCACGGGTCTCAGCCGCGTAATCCGCGCCCGTTCGTGGTAGGCGACTTCCGCTGCGCCCGCTTGGCCAGTCATGATGCGGTCCACCCGCGCGAACAGCTCGGACTCGAATCCGTCGCACGCCTCCTCGCAAGCTTGGTTCGAGTACGCGTCGGCCTCGGCAAGGAAGTCGCGCAGCTCGTCTGCGGACGAGCCGTAGACGCGGAAGTCAAACTCCCTCTGACGCTCTGAGACAAACAGGCCGCGCGCAGTTACCTGATCAAGCGCCTCGTCGGCGTGCAGCACGCCCTCGTCGGCGGACGCCGCCGCAGCAAAGACGACCTGACCGGCGCGATGGACCTCCAGCTGCGCCGTACCAAAGACAGGGTGGATGTCGATCAGCACCCCACTCGGCCCGAGCAAGCGGTGCGCCTCCTCGAGGGCGGGGACCGTGCGGTCTTGCTCGATACAGCAAAGAGACCAGGAAAAGAGTGCGACATCGAAGGCCGACCTGGGGATCTGAACTGCGAATTCCGGGAACGCAGCCTGGCGGAGCACGACCCGACCCTCGAGCTCCCGGGGCAGCCGCTCTCTTGCCCGAGTGACCGCGGGCGCGAACGGCTCGACGGCGGTGACGTGTTCCACTCGGTCCGCATATCGCCACGTCAGGCGACAGTCGCCGCTGCCGATCTCGAGGACGCGGGCCCCGGCGAGGTTGACGAGGTCGAACAGTGCGCCCGTCTCGTTTTCCTCCGGATCAACTTTGAATGTCATCTCTCGAGCTGGCCTTTCATTGGGAGCCTGCGGCCTTCGCTCCGCTGCTTCGTCTGGGAGTGACGATAGGAGGGCGTGGCGCTTGCGTCATCGCGGAACCACCCAACTTTGCGCCCCGCGATGGGTGGTTTTACGCTTTGGACGTTCAGACGAGCCGGTGCTGGCAGGGCATCAAGCCGCATCTAGGCTCTTGAGGGCATCCTCAATCTCCCGTATACCCTGAGCCGCGCGCCACAGCGGGTCATCTGTCGGGTAGACGCGGTTCCTGTCCCTCCACGGGCGATCCTCGTAATGATCGAGCACATCCCGCAGGTGGTCCCACGACACCGCCAACTCATTGCGCAGCTGCTCAGCAAGCTCTGCGTCGGAAGGTTCGACGACTGTCAGTGCTCCAGCATCTCGTTCGCTGAACGCGTCGATCACCTCTCCGTGCACTCCTTGCTGTGCGGTCCAAAACCGGACGACGCGACGGTCTCGGCAGTTCCACGCTGGCCAGCCCGCGGGCCGGTAAGCCCACATATACGGTCGTTTCCCCAGACGCAAGCGTTCCGCCACCCAGCCGACATCTCGCTGCTCGTGAAGCCACGGGAGCATCTTGACCGGCAGGTCAAACATGAGTACGACCGATCCGCTCTCGAGCTGTTGCGGAAACTGCAGAAGATCGCCGCCGACCCATAGCTCCTCGAGCGGCCACCCAAACGGGGAATCACGGAAGCGGAGCGATTCAGACGCCACGTCGGCCATCTCCCGAAGGTGACGAACTGCGGTTCCATACTTCACCTGCTCATCTTCGCGCGGCTTAACTCAGAATTGGTCCACTGCTCGCCGATCGCCACTTCGCGTTAGCTACCTGCACTTCGCGTCACTTGCAACTACCGCGCTGTGCATGGAACTACCGCGAAGTGGAGGCTTGCAGCGGAGTCCATGGCCAGGAGCGGAGTACGGTGTTCGGATTCGGCAAAAGAAGTTATCCACAGATTTGGTTTCACTGGCTTTCCGCAAACCGTGCCGCTGCGATGAGCTGGTGGCATGGACGACATCGTGCTCACCAGGACACTCCGCGGCCAGGGTTTTGACGAACGCGACCTTGGGAGAATGAGGCGCCAAGGCAGTCTCATTCCGGTTCGCCGCGGGGCGTACGTGCGGGAGCGACCCGCCGACCGGACACTCGCCGACCAGCACCGAGAGCTGATCTTTGCGACGGCTCCTCTGTTACGTGACGGAGCTGTCCTTAGCCACGCCTCGGCCGCGGTCCTGCACAAGCTGCCGATATGGGAGAACGCGATCGATCGGGTACACGTCACGCGAAACCGCAGCAGCGGTGGCAACCGGCGGTCGGTCGTGCAGGTGCACACCGCGCCGCTGCCTGATGATCACAGCACCACCATCGATGGAATTCCCCTCACCTCACTCGCGCGAACGGTGCTCGACCTGTGCCGGACCGTGCCCATCGAGCAGGCTGTGGCAGCCGGCGACCGAGCCTTGGCGTACGGGCTGGTACGCGCCGTCTTGGACGATTGCCTCGACCAGATGACCCGCTGGCCTGGGACTCGTCAGGCTCGGCGTGCTGTCGCGCTGTTCGATCCGCGCAGTGAAGGTCCTGGAGAGTCGGTGAGTCGGGTACGCCTCCACCAGGACGGGCTGCCGCCGCCCGAGCTGCAGCAAGACATCTACGACGGCGATGGACGGTTGGTCGCCCGCGTTGACTTTTGCTGGGAGGAGCAGCGAACCATCGGCGAATTCGATGGCATGGTCAAATACGGTCGGCTGCTCAAGCCCGGACAATCGGTTGAGGACGTGATCTTCGCTGAGAAGGTCCGAGAGGATGCGCTGCGCGACCTCGGTTGGCAGATTGTCCGCTGGCTGTATGCGGACCTCTACCGCCCTGGGGTTATTCGCGATCGAGTTCTCCGAGCCTTTGCCCGGTCTGCCTCCACTTCGCGGTAGTTCCATGCACAGCGCGGTAGTTGTGCAAGTGACGCGAAGTGTGGGTAACTAACGCGAAGTGGTGCGGGCAGCAGAAGTGAGACCTCGCGGATCGCGATGAGCGCTCGATGAGCGGCCGTTGAGCCGAGTGTGAGCCAGCCGCGGATGCTGTTTTCGTCCAGAGCCCGGTAGATGCGCCCTGAGCCTGTCGATGGGCGCTCTTCGACAAGCTCAGAGCGCAAGTAGCCGCCCTCCACGAGTCACGGAAGTGAGAAGCATGTCCAGCAGCGCCGTCGCCACCTATGTTCACGCCCGCGACCCCATCTCCCAGGCGGGAGTGGTCGCCCAGCTTCGGATGCGCCCGGAAATCCGAGTGGTCGATGGCGCGGCGGAGGCAGCAGTTGCCGTGATGATCGCCGACACCGTCGATGAGAACACGACCCGGGAGTTGCGCGCGATGCGCAAGGACGGCCAACCCCGGTTGATGGTGGTGGCAACTGCAGTAGACGATGCCGCCCTGGTCGCGGCGGCGGAGGCGGGTGTGGCCGGCCTTTTGCGCCGATCCGACGCCAGCGCCGAGATGCTGGTCAAGACCATCGTCAAGGTTGCCTCCGGCGAAGGGGAGGTGCCCCCGGACCTGCTGGGTCGACTGCTTGAACAGGTCGGCCGGTTGCAGCGTCAGGTGTTGGCCCCCCGTGGCCTCACCTTCTCCGGGCTCACTCCACGGGAGACCCAGGTGCTGCGGCTTGTCGCCGATGGTTTCGACACCGGCGAGATCGCGCTGCGCATGTGTTACAGCGAGCGCACCGTGAAGAACGTGCTGCATGATCTGACCACTCGTTTGCAGTTGCGCAACCGTACGCACGCTGTCGCATACGCCGTACGCGAGGGCCTCATCTGATCGGATCACCTTCGGACCAGGGCGCTGTTGGGTGAATGATTAGGAGCGCGGGCATGTGGCGAACCTGGAGGTGATCTGAGATCGAGCTGATCTGTGAGGTGTGCGGCACCTCCAACCCGCCGGGAACCGAGTTCTGTACCAACTGCAATAGCTACCTGGCCTGGGACCGCTCCGCCCAAGCCAAATCGTCGGGACAACCGTCACAGCAGACGCCGTCCCAACCCAGTCCCACGCCGGCACCGCCACAGAAGCCACAAAAGCAATGGACTGCCCAGACGCCACCCCCGCAAGGGAGTCCGGCAGCCGGACATCCGAACGCCCCACCGGCGGATCAGGGTTACCCAACTCAGGGCTACGTCGATTCAGAATCTGCCGGTCAGGGCTATTACGACCCAGCGCAGAACCAGGGCGGCTACTACCACGGCGGGTATTACCAAGGCCCTGGCAGCGCGCCAACCCTGGAGCAGCCGACGTACACGGATCTGAGCTGTCCAAGCTGCGGCACCATCAATCCGAACACGCGGCGTTTTTGCTCCCACTGTGGCTACGCATTCTTTTACGGCGAAATGGACCCGTCCGCCGGCTACTACATGTCGCCTGCGAGCCAGGCCGCCCAGGACCGGGCCGCACGGAAGGCGTACCGGCGATCACTGCCGCCGCTCTACCGGTGGCGGCGGGTGTTGATCGGGACGTTGATTGCCGTGCTGCTCGTGGCAGCGGGTGTGCTGCTGCGCGGTAATCCGGTCGAGGCGGCGAAGAGTGCCTGGTACTCGCTGAGACAGGAATACGTCTGGGTCAAGCCGGTCCAGGTCAATGTCGTGCCACCCGAGGCAAGCGCCGCCAGGTCTGACCCGGCCGCTCTGGTCGACGAGTCGGAAAACGAGTGGACCATGAACTGGACGCCGAGCGGTGAGTCTCCGTGTGGC
>JBKPAB010000265.1:0-10738 GCA_046726195.1 Actinomycetota bacterium | reverse complement strand
ATGCACGGCGTGACCTACTACATCGGTTGGGGCGATTGGCTCGACATTGCTCCCGACGGGGTGAACAAGGCAACCGCGCTCGCCGAGGTGGCGGCTGGCTTCGGGATACCTGCGGCAGACGTCCTGGCGTTCGGCGACGGCCGCAACGACATCGAGATGCTGCGCTGGGCTGGCCGCGGGGTCGCGATGGGCGACGCTCCCGATGAGGTGAAGGCCGCCGCGGACGATGTAACCGGGACCATCGACGAAGGTGGACCGGCGGCAGAGCTGCATCACTGGTTCGGCTGACAGCGTCCCAGTCCACCTGTGGCGGCACGTAATGATCCACCGCCTCCTCGGCGATCCGCCGCCTCCTCGTTGCAGCCTCCTCGTTGCAACCTACGTTCACGTAGGTTGCAGGCGGTCTGCATGGGTTGCAACCTATGCAGAGCGACCGGAAACTACGTGAACGTAGGTTTCGACAACGTGTGAGTCGGGACTCCGGGTCGTGGTGGTCAGCGGCGGGGATCAGTGGACCTGTCGTCGACGACCGGGCGATCATCCCGGTCGTCAGGGCGGCGCACATCGTCGGCATCGTCCCGTACAGATTCGTCAGCGACTTCGCGCCTAGGAGCAGTCACGTCCTCGCCCCGTACGGGTTGGTCAGCGACATCGCGCCTAGGCGCAGTCACGTCCTCGCCACGTACGGTGCGATCCCGGACGCCTCTGTCCTCAGCGCGTGCGGTGCGATCCGGGACCTCCGCGTCATCTGTTGTCTCGTCTGCAGCCCGCCTAGCACCTGTGCTCTCATCCGTTGCGCGGTCTCGAACGTCGGGGTCAATCCGGTCGGCCTTGCGCAGTTCGTCTTCAACCACGGTGCGTTCCTCTGCGGTCCGCCGTCGTTGCTCGGCGGAGACCGACTCAAGTCGCTCGGCCTCAGCGCGCACGTCCTGGGCTTCGGCCGCCATGGCATTTGCCTCGGCCTCCTGCCTATCGAGGGCCGCGGCTCGCTCGGCCGCCTCCATCCTGATCTTCTCGGCGCGAGCGCGGCGCGCACTGGCACGGCGGTTCATCAAGAAGAACGCCACAACTGCCAAGATCACAAGGACGGCGATCGCGAGGATGATCCATCCGGTGGTACTCATGCGGGTTCCCTTCTGCCTAGCGGACCCGGGCGGTATGCACCTGCGGGTGGGGCTGCCACACACATGTCCGCGAGAAGTGCGTACCCGGCCGGGTGGATCCGAAACTACAGGTACACCCCGCCGGTGCCTTCACGCCGACCTTCCTGAGGCGGGCCCGGGGGCACGGGACCTTGCGGTAGCGCTCTACGCATCTGCTCCAGCTGCGCTCGCGCGGCCATCTGCTGCGCGAACAACGCCGTCTGGATGCCATGGAAGAGACCCTCCAACCAGCCCACCAACTGGGCCTGCGCGACGCGCAGCTCGGCTTCACTGGGAACAGCGTCATCGCTGAAGGGCAAAGTGATGCGCTCCAACTCCTCGCCCAGCTCAGGCGCTAGACCCTGCTTGAGCTCGGCAATGGAGGTCTCATGGATCGCCCGCAGCCGCTGCCGGCTCGCCTCGTCGAGCGGAGCCGACTTCACCTCAGCAAGGAGCTGTCGGATCATGTTGCCGATTCGCATGACCTTTGCGGGTTGCTCGACCAGCTCGGTCACCGATTTCGGCTCCTCGGCCTCTTGCTCTGCCTCTTCCCGCGGCGGTCCCTCGACGGCCATAGCCTGTGGTGTCACCACATAGACCCGTCCGTCATCGGTTTCCCCCGCGACTCCGGGCATCCCGGACTGCTCACTGCCGGCTGTCGTGTCAGTGCCTGTGGGGTCAGTGCTCATACCTTTGATCCTAGAAGCGGGCCTCCGTCATCGTGCACGAAAATCGCTGGAGCTGCCTGACAGCCAGGTCCTACCCTGAACTGGTCATGCATGACTTCCCGCCGCTGGTCCCCGACTTGGCGGGGCCGGATGCTCGCGCGTACACCACTCCCACTGGCAAAGGCCGGGCCGTGGTGCGCCGTCCCCTGCCCAAGCGCGACTTCACGAACCCAGACAGCCGCAGCGCGACCCGATTCCTTGGCTGGCTGATGTGGCAACAGCTGCCGGTGCTCGTGCTGAGCTCGCTGATCAGCGTCATCGAGTGGCTGCCGGGCTCGGTGGGCCCCTACATCGTCGGCAAGATCGTGGACGAGGGCATTGTGCCGCACGACATGGCGACCGTGATCCGGCTGAGCTTGATCATGTTCGGCCTCGTGATCACCGGAATCGTCGCGAGCGTGCTGAGTCACAGCTTGGTGGTCCGGACCTGGCTGGTCGCCATGTACGGCACGATGAAGCTGGTCACGCGCAAAACAACCCAGATGGGGCATGTGCTCCCGCAGCGTACGCCGACCGGCGAGGTGCTCAGTGTCTCCGCGGGTGACTCCGATGAGTTCGGGGCGTTGACAGAGGTCGTATCGCGCTTCGCCGGGGCCCTGATCGCGTACCTGGTGATCGCCGGCTTGGTGCTGTCGACATCGGTCAAGCTCGGCATCGTGGTTCTTGTCACTGCGCCATTGATCGTCTTGTGCGCGATGCCATTGCTGCGGCCGCTGCAGCGGCGTGACGAAGTGGAGCGGAGCAGAACGTCGGAGCTGACATCGATGGCAACCGACATCGTCGCCGGGCTGCGGATTCTGCGCGGTATTGGCGGCGAGCAGACCTTCGCTCGCAATTACGCCGAGCAGTCGCAGCGTACGCGGCAGGCCGCTGTTTCGGCCGGTGTCTGGCAAGGCGCTGTGGATGCGACCAGCGTGTTGTTCTCAGGTCTGTTCTTGGTTGCCTTGACCTGGCTGGGGGCGCGTGAGGTCGTGGCCGGAGAGCTGACCGTGGGCCAGTTGATCAGCTTCTTTGGCTACGCGATCTTCATGGTGTGGCCGATCCAGACATTCTTCGAGCTGGCGCAGAAGTGGATCCGCAGTGTCGTCTCCGCCCGCAAGACCATTGCCGTGTTGGACCAGCACCCGCCGTGGCAAACCCCTGCGCCGCCGTTGACGCTGCCCGACGACGGTGTTTTGCATGATCAAGAGTCGGGGTTTGTCGCCCGGCCCGGTGAGTTTACGATCATCGTGAGCGCGGTCCCGGACGACTCCGCCGCGCTGGCTGATCGGCTAGGTCGTTACCTGCCGAGTGATCATGAACCAGTGAGTCTGGACGTTGCGGATGGCCTCAAGGGCCGTGCTGCGCGCCAGGCGCGGAAGCGCCAGCGTGCCGAGCGGGCCAGGCTGGCGGAGCGCGACAAGCAGCTCGCCGGGGAGAAGTGGGGCGTGAGTCTGGGCACGGTGGATCTCGCCGACGTCCCGATTGATCAAGTGCGCGAGCGGATCGTGGTGAGCGACGCGGCAAGCCAGGTGTTCGCCGGCACACTGCAATCGGTGATCGATCCGCATGGACGTCTCGGTCTCGAGGAGGCTGAGACGGTGCTGCGGGTCGCCGCCGCTGAGGATGTCTTCACTGGCTTGCATGGCGGCTGGCAGGGTCGGGTCGACGAGCGTGGTCGCGGCCTGTCAGGCGGTCAGCGGCAGCGCGTGGTGCTGGCACGGGCGCTCGGGCTGGATCCGCAGATTTTGATCTTGGTCGAGCCCACCTCTGCAGTCGATGCACACACTGAGGCTTTGATCGCTGGCCGGCTGGTCGCCCATCGCCGCGGCAAAACGACTATTGCGACCACCGTCTCGCCACTCCTGCTGCATCATGCGGACCGGGTGGCGTTCTTATTCAACCGGCGGATCACCGCGTACGGAACCCACGAGGAGCTGTTACAGACCAACCCGGACTACCGGCGTACGGTAGCCCGGGCTCTGGACGAACCCGGGGAGGCGCCCGATGACTGATCTGCAGACCGGTCTTCGCGGTTCGGCGGAGACATGGCAGACGACCCCGCCGGCACCGCAACTGCCTGAGACGTTGTTGCCGCCGCGAAGCGGTTCGCCGGCTTCGCGGTTACGGGCCTGGCGGCAGCGCCACCTACTCCGGGAGCGGCGGGCACAGGAGTTCTTCGCAGCCTCGCGGCACCCTGAACGAGGACTTCCGGTGGCTGATCGACGCGCGGTCGGTGCCTTCGCCTCCCGGCTTCTTCGTACTCGGCGTTCCATGATCACCGCGCTGCTGGTACTGCACGCGCTGGCTGCCACGGCCGGCCTCGTGGTGCCGCGCATCCTCGGTTCGCTGGTAGATGCCGCTTCTGCTGGCGGCACTCTGGCAGCCACGCTGGACGGGCTGGCTTTGGCGGTGGCGGGTGTCGTCGTGGTGCAGGCGATCATGACCTTCTTTGCGCTGCGGATGTCGACGATCTTCGGCCAGGACCTGTTGTCAGAGGCGCGGGAGTACGTCGTCCGGACCGTTTTGGGGCTACCGCTAAGCAGGGTTGAGAGCGCGAGCACAGGTGATCTTGTTACCCGCGTGACACGTGACGTTGGCACCATGAGCCAAAGCGTGCGCTTTGGCCTGCCGGAGTCGGTGATCGCCGGAATGACGACGCTGCTGACCGTCATCGCCATGCTGCTGAATTCACCACTGCTGACCTTGCCACTGCTGGTGACAGCGCCATTGTTGATCATCGCTGCGCGGCGCTACATAAAGCGTGCACCAAAGGGCTACATCACCGAAGGCAGGACCTATTCCCAGATCAACTCGACGTTTACCGAGACCGTTGAGGGGGCGCGTACGGTCGAGGCTCTTGGGCTGCAGCGGCAGCGGATCGATCGTGGCGATTTCGACATCGCGGTCTCCGCGCAAGCCGAGCGGTACACCATGTCACTACGCAACTTGCTGTTCATCGTGATCGGCTTCGCGTACGACACTCCGCTGGTCATGGTGCTGATCCTCGGGGGCATCGGCTATGTGCAAGGTTGGGTGAGCTTGGGCCAGGTGACGGCGGCGACGCTGTACGTCCAGGCCCTGGTCGAGCCGCTCGACCGGTTGATCCGCAACGTGGATCGCCTGCAGGTTGGCATCGCCTCGACCTCCCGACTGCTGGGCATCGCGGCGGTGCCGCAGGATCGGGAGCCGGGCAACAGGTTGCCGGTGGGCAGCAGACTGGTTGGGCGTAACTTGCGCTTCGCCTATTACGACACCGAGGACGTGCTGCATGGCATCAATCTGGCGCTGCGTCCTGGCGAGCGGCTGGCCATTGTCGGACCGAGTGGCTCCGGCAAATCCACACTCGGCCGGCTGCTGGCTGGCATCAACCGGCCGCGTACCGGATCGGTCGCAGTGGGCGGCGTTGAACTCACCGAGCTCCCGCTCCCAGTGCTGCGGACCGAGGTTGCTCTGGTGACTCAGGAGCATCATGTTTTCGTCGGTACGGTGCGCGACAACATCATCTTGGCGCGCGAGTCCTCGCCTGATGAGGTGGTGGTCGAGGCGCTGCGGACGGTCGACGCCTGGGACTGGGTGCAGCGGTTGCCTCAGCAACTGAGCACCAAGCTCGGTTCTGGCCAGCAGAAGCTAACACCCGCTCAAGCGCAGCAGATCGCGTTGGCCCGGCTGGTAGTTGCCGACCCGCACACACTGGTGCTGGATGAGGCCACATCCTTGATCGATCCGCGTACGGCGCGACATCTTGAAGGATCGATGGCTGCGCTGCTGCAGGATCGTACCGTCGTTGCCATCGCGCACCGGCTGCACACTGCGCACGATGCCGACCGGATCGCGGTGGTGATCGACGGCCGGATCGCAGAGCTCGGCAGCCATCAGGAACTGGTCGAGGCTGACGGCGAGTATGCCCGCTTGTGGCGGGCCTGGACCTCGTAACTGTGTAACGTTGGCTGCCAACGTCCACTTCGCGGTAGTTCCATGCACAGCGCGGTAGTTGCAAGTAACGCGAAGTGTAGGTAGCTAACGCGAAGTGGCTGGGATTCGTGGCCTTGTGGGAAAAACGCGAGTCTGGAGCGGCTAGCGCGCAACGGAGAGGATGATCTTGCCGATGTTCTTGCCCGATTCCAGACGGGCGTGAGCCGCCGCAGCTTCGGCAATAGGAAACACCTTCAGTGGCGGCTGCTTGATTGTGTTGTCGGCGATCAGCGGCCAGACATTCTGGACGAGGCCGCGGCAGATCGCTGCCTTCTGCTCGACCGGTCGGGCGCGCAGCAAGTTCGCGGTGACCAGGCCACGTCTCGTCGACAACGACGCCAGGTCGAGCGTGCCTCTGCGACCACCTTGCATACCGATGGTCACCAGCGCCCCATCCATCGCGAGCAGCTGAACATGATCGTCAAGGTACTTGGCTCCGATAATGTCCAAGATCATGTGTACGCCATCGGGGGCGACCTCTCGAACGGCGGCTGCCCAATCATCGTGGTAGGAGAAGGCATGATCGGCACCGATGGAGCGGCAGTAGTTGAGCTTGTCATTGCCACCTGCAGTCGTGATCACTCTCGCTCCGATGCTCTTCGCGTACTGGATGGCGAACGAGCCGATGCCACCTGCGCCGCCATGTACTAGAAACCACTCACCCTCGGTAAGGCCGACGAACTCAACGTTCGAGTAGACGGTTGCTGCGACCTCGATGACAGCCGCCGCCGCGACCAGCTCCACCCCTAGCGGTGGTGGCACGACCTGACCTGCGGGCACGGCGACGTACTCGGCATAGCCGCCGCCGGCCAGCAGTGCGACGCAGGGATCATCGACCGCCCAATTGGAAACCTCCTCGCCCACCTCGGCGATCGTCCCGGACACCTCGAGCCCGATGATCGTGCTGGCGCCGGGCGGGGGCTGGTACCGCCCCTGCCGCTGCAGCAGATCCGCCCGGTTGACGCCCGCCGCCGCAACCTTGATCAACACCTCGTTCGGCTTCGGTCTGGGGGTTTCGACCTCGCGCAGTTCGAGTACCTCCGGGGGTCCCGGTTCGCGCGCAATGCTGGCTTTCACGCGCATAGCGTGCCATAGGGCTGCGGGCGCACTATGACGAGCTGTTCGCTCCGACGCCTGCAGGAGCTTGCGGGTGCCGCCAGGTGTCGGGCTTGGGAGAACGCAAGCGACGAAGGGGTCGGAACGCGCGAACAGCTTGTCAGAGTGCAAATCAAGAGGCGTCGGCTAGTATCTGGATGCTCGCCGAGCTCGCGACCCCCGAGACCGCGCCGGGCGAGGTCGCATAGTGGACTAGTGCAGGCGCCTTGAAAGCGCCCGAGCGGGAGACCGTTCCGTGGGTTCGAATCCCACCCTCGCCGCCTTCGTTTCATCTCAACGGTCATTGCGTACGGTCCGCTCGCTCGGCTGGTGTCGAAGCGACGCTGGAGTTCGCTGAAAACTTCACTCCAGGCCGGCTTTCTATTCAGGATTCACACCTAGACCCCATGATGACGAGGTGGCTAGGGTGAACTTTCCAGCGCGCGGTCGGGCCGCGTATGACCAGCAGGTCTCCGCGGCCATGGTTCCAGCTCCATCGCTCGCCGCTGGACCGGTAAGGTGCACCGGTGAGCGATTCAGGCGCCCCGCATCCGCCGGAGGTGCAGTTCACGCTGTCGGCACCGCCTCCGGTGCGCTCGCTGGCGATCAGCGCAGTGGCGGCTGTATTGGCAGCCGCCGGGATTGTGCTGGGCAGCGCGCTCGAGCTGCCGCAGGCGGTCACGATCGCTGGGGTCGGCCTCATGATCTTTGCGGTCGCGCTGGCTGTGGTCGCGCTCGTGTTCACTGTGCGACTGCGTACCGCATTGATCCTGGATTCGGAGTCGATCACGATCATCAAAGGGCGCCGTCGTCGCGTAGTGCCTTGGTCCATGATCGACATCGTCAGAAGCCAGGGGCCACGGCTGTTGTTGATCACTAAGCCCGAGGGCGGCTCAGATGTGACTGTGGTCAACCCGCGGGCTGCAACCGATGCCACGTTCTCCGCGTTGATCACCGAGATCCAGACGCGTCTGGATGCCGATCGCGGCTACCGGCAAGTTTCTTAGCTGTTCAGCGGTACGGCCTGGCTGTTGCCGCGATCTTGGGATCGAAGGCGCACGTGTCATTGACGTCTTCGCTCTGCTGGGTGGGGGTACTTGATTTCTTCGTCGGCGACGCGCTGGGCGTCGGGGTCTTCATTTCACCGAGCGCGATCTTGACTCGTTTGCGCATCAGCGAGAAGTCCGGATTGGTGGAGTAGAAACCAGCAACTCCATGCTTGAAGACGACACTGCGAACCTTGGCGTCCTTGACGCGCAGACTCAGATCGACCATGAGCGGCAGGACCTCCTGGGGCATGTCGGTATAAACCAGCTGCGTGCCGGCCCTAACGACATCCTCGTAGCGGGCCAGCATATTGGTCGGGTTGGCTTGCTTGATGATCGCATTGATCACGCAACGCTGCCGGTCCATCCGGTCGAAGTCGCTCGACCCATACCTGCCGCGGGCGTACCAGAGAGCATGGTACCCATCCAGGTGCTGATCCGGCCCAGGCTTGAGGTAGTCCTTCGGAGGGATACCGCGGTCTGAGTTGCCGCCGATTGGGATGTAAGTGTTGATGTTGAGCCGGATGCCACCAAGGGCATTGATCATCTGGCTGAAGCCCTGCAGATTGATCAGCACGTAGTAGTCCACCTGCAAGCCGAGCGCCTCGCCTACCGAAAGCTTGAGCGCGTCTGCACCGAGATTGTCGGTCGGGCCAAGCACGTCCTTGGGTACCGACGCTGGCAGATTGCGGTACATCGCGTTCAGGAAATGTTCCGGATCGTTGCCATTGCCGTTGGTGAACCCGTACGGGTAGTACTTGTGCAACGGTGAGCTCGATGGAAAGGGCATCCGAGCTGCGTTGCGGGGAAGGCTGAAGAGCGTCGTGTTGCCGGTACTGGTGTTGATGCTTGCCAAGATCACCGTGTCGGTGCGGGTGCCCATCCGACCCGGCCCGGCGTCGCCCCCGAGCAGCAGAACGTTCAGCCGGGCCTTACCGGCCCAGGGGTCCTGCGGTCCGGGCGCGGCCTGGTCGGTGTCGAGAGTCGGCCGGGTTGCACTCCTGGTGTCGTCCTCACTCTGGAAAACCGTTGCCACTGAGCTTGCCGTGACATAGGAGTAGTGCGCAGCAACAGCCGCGGGAGCGGCCACGGCGAAGGAGAGTACGCCAACGAGGATGCCGCCGGTCACCCGCTGACCTCGGGTGGCGCGACCGCGCAGGCAAAGATGGCTGGCGATGATGACGGCAACCCACACGATGCCGATGACGACCAGGGCAATGGCCGCTAGGCGCAGCGTTGTGGGATCTACAGCACGCGCAAGCAGGCCCTTACGGTCGAATGCCGCGTAGACGCCCAGGGCTAGCAGGCCTGCGGCAAAGAGGCCAAGGATGAGGCTGCCGATGATGCGTCGCCGGCCTGCGATCAGACCGAGTCCGGGGATAGCTGTTCCGGCGACCGTGTAGGCAACGGCACGTCGGAAGGTCTGCGGCTGTGGCGTTGTTTTGACGGCGGTACGCGTACCTGCGGAGGGCGGATCAGGGAGCTCCCAGCTCCATGCACCCTGCTCCGCTTGTTTTGGCATCAACATCCCTCAAACGCGACCGGAATGGAAACCCGCTACACAATACGTGTCTGATCAGCTCATTATGGCTTGTCAGCTCAATTCGGGCCTATTTCGTTGGTCAGCCGAATCGGCTTGTCGGTCTCCCACAGAGGACTGACTGGATTGGCTTTGCCGCGCGTAGCGTGGGTCGGTAGTCTTGCCCAGCGCTCTGCCGCGGCCGAGCGTTGATTATGGGGAGGCGTCGCCTAGTCCGGTCTATGGCGCCCGCCTGCTAAGCGGGTTTGGGTTAATCGCCCATCGCGGGTTCAAATCCCGCCGCCTCCGCCACCTCGCGTGGGCAAATACGCCAGGTTCACCAGCACCTTCACGGCCTGGAAGGGCCGGGCCGGCACAGCGGCCCGTCATCGCCGTCGTTCCGGCGTAGCCACCCAAGATCGTTTAAGACTGTCGTCCCATCCCTCCTCTGGACGAAAGCTTGCGGCACGGCAGCCCCGACTGCGATCAGGGTCGTCGTGATTCCACTTTCCATCGGGTCTGCGATAGATCTGTTGACCGCAGTACTTACAGCTGCTCCACTCGTCATGCCACGAACGTCCACCGTTGGCTTGCAGATACTCGACGTAATCAGGCAGGAGCCGTGGCGGCTCCCAGTACTCAGGAACCATCAACAGCTGGGCTGCAGCCCAATCGCGGCGTCGGCCGTGATCAGCGCCGAGCGCGTGAAGAGCAGTCAGCGCGCCGTTACGGATGATCGGATTGAGAATGGCCATCTGTTCGTCAGTTGAACCCCGAGAACTGCCGTGAAACTCCTCCATCGCGTTGCGGATCGTCATGGCGATTACCAACGCCTGGGCACGCATCCGCTCGGTGACTCCCTCATCCGCTGGATCCATCACATGGCCATGCTGCCGTACCGGCTGGGCGACAACGAACCTCAGCGCCGACAAGAGATGGAATTCGGCTAGCGCCCTACAGGATGCTGTTCATGTTCGGTCCTACTGCTTGCTTCGAGCTCATTGCGCCGGGCTACCAGTGCCGTCACGACAAGTCGCGCGGGTCTAGCGCTGAGCCGTATTCGCTGCGTGCAATTCCTCTCGCAGGGTGCGCTGCACGTAGGCCAGGGCCTCCTGTGCAGCCGGGTCTGCGAAGCGTCTGCCCAGCTCGTCGGGGGACACGTCCTCGACCCGCTCGTGTAACCACCACAGGTGTCCCTGCGGGTCACGGACGCGCGCGATGCGTTCGCCGAATGCCAGCAGGGTCGGTCGGGTG
>JBKPAB010000264.1:0-15421 GCA_046726195.1 Actinomycetota bacterium | reverse complement strand
CGTCACCGTCTGACGGCGGAGGGCACGTCACGGCTCGACTGCGGCTTCCACAAGGTTTTCCCCAGTGTGGATAAATCACACCGTTGTCATTTCGACCCTCACCCTGCAGGGAACGCACGTACACGTTCGTTCCTTATGCGATGCACACGTTGCAACGTGTGCATCGCGAGTGGAGCGAACGTGCACGTTCGTTTCGCGCCCAGGGTGTGGGGACCTCGCGGGCACATCGCCGGCGCGAATTTCCGACACCTTTTTCGCCGCGGTCAGCCGACTTCGGGCCGAACCCGTCGTAATCCGCACCTGGCCAACGCAATCTGATTACACTGCCGCATGTGCCGAACCGGGGGACCGCTGCATGACCAGGTCGTCGACCATGTCGGACGTCTACATCCCGCGTGGCATGGAGGTGCGTCGGGTCAACATCCGCAAATACCCCGTGAGTGCGCTTGCGGCGTCGGTCCGAGCCGACTACGAGGCCAAGTTCGGTGAACCACCCGCCACGCCGGGAGGGTGGTTCCACCCCGATGATTGGCACCGCGTGTCTTACGTGGCTGAAGTCCTCCGACCCGGCGGGGATTTGCTAGACGTCGGCGCTGGCGCCGGCCAATTCCTTAACATGCTTGCCCGATCGGGCAAGTTCCGTTCCGTCGTGGGGATCGACAAAGCCCGGTTCAAGAAGTACACCGAATTCGCGCCCAACATGTCGAAGTCGGACGGGGATATCGCCAACCTCCAGTTCGAGGACAACTCGTTCGACGTCGTCACTTGCATGGAAGTGCTTGAGCACATACCCCCCGAAGTGTTCGTTGCGGGTCTGGCCGAGCTGCGGCGCGTCTGTCGCGGCCAGCTGATCATGTCGTTGCCGTTCTGCGAGTCCGAACCGCTCTCGCAGACACACCTGCGCCGCTTCGAAGCTTCCGACATCCTCGAGATCTTTCCAAACGCGAGCTATACGTTGCTCGATCGCCCTCGCATGCCCTGGATGATCATGGAGGAGCGCTTCGACGGCACCACACCCGGCACGGCTGGGAACGGGGCCACACCGGTTCGCTTGACCACCGATGACCCTCGCAACGCGACGATTGCTCAGTTCCGCGCCGAGTTGGAGGCCCTCTATAGCCGCAAAGTGGCACGCGCCGCAAACCTGATCCGACGCGGCGTGCGGCGCGTTCGCAGCAGGTTGCGACGGTGATCACTGATC
The DNA here is from genome assembly GCA_046726195.1 of Actinomycetota bacterium. GTDB lineage: Bacteria > Actinomycetota > Actinomycetes > Propionibacteriales > Propionibacteriaceae > Microlunatus. Next base: position 14,220 of record JBKPAB010000264.1, on the reverse strand, counting down.
AGCCCGACCCGCTGATTGAGATCGACTGGCACTGGTCCGATCGGCACTTGGGTTATGGCGTCGACAGCCTGGCCGACGAACCCCCCGACGAATCCGGCGACTCCACTTTGGCGCCGCCCCCTAGTCCTTCACTCGATCCGCTTTGGAAGCGGATGATCTCCGGGCAGTCCCTCGGCTGGCGGTATCGGAGGCTGCGGAACCGACTGCGCACCCGCAGTCGCCGTCTCGCCCGCGCAGCCCGGCGAACGATGCGGCATAAGCGCCGTGCCCAGCAACTCGATCCCTTGCTCGAGCCACGCGACCCCGTCTTCGAACGCCCACGCGATCCTCTGCGGGAACGCGCCCGCTCGCTTACGCGGCGTCCACGCGCGCTGGTAGCCGGGCGTCGGCGCGTAGGCCCGATCGCTCCCGAACTCCGGTTGCCGGTCCGCGTTCGGTCCATTGCTGTCGACGGCGTGAGGCCGGCGATCGCCCTCGAACCCTTTGCGTTCGCGACTCGGACCGCTTCTGACATCGTGCAGATCGATGTCGCTACTGATGGCCGGAACCTGGTGATCGCCGGCGGGCCACCGGTGTCGTATTACTACAACAACGGCGATGGACGCCGGTGGCTGGCTGCCCACATGCCGCACGTTCACCCTCCGACCGGATTCTTTCCGCAAGGCCGCACTGCGACGACACGCCTCGATCAGATCGCATCCACGACGGTCACCGAGCGCAGGCGCCGACAACTGGTCGCTGCTGCTCGTCATTACCGGGCGATCGACTGCTCGTCGACCTCGCTCGACGCGGTGACCGCGGCACGGCTGATCGTCGACCTCGCCGGCGCTGGGGCACCGCTCGCGGCGACGGCTGTACCCGATGAGGTCGCCGGACTCCTCGGCCCGGATCTCGTCGCCGCGATCGAGGGCTGTGAAGTCGAAGCGCTGGCCGACCCACGACTGCGAGAGCGCCACTCTGTAACGCTGCGGCGACTCGTCTACCGGTGCCACTCGGTGTATGAGAACCTGGCCGCGCTCGCAGCCGCCCACGGCCACGCAGTGTCGGCCTCGCCTAGCGTGTCGATCCTGATGGCCACGAACCGGCCGAAGATGGTGACGTTCGCGCTCGAACAGATGGCCGCGCAACGGTATCCGAACGTCGAGATCCTGTGCGGCCTCCACGGGTTTTCGCTGTCGGGAGCGACGCGCGAACGTGTGGCCGCGATCGTGCCGCACGCGCAACTGCTCGAAGTCAGCAGCGACCTCGACCTCGGTCAAGTCCTGGCGTTCCTGGGCGAGCGCGCCTCGGGCGACCTGGTGACGAAATGGGACGACGACGACTGGTACACGACCGAGCACCTGAACGATCTGGTCGCCGCGCTGCGCTACTCGGGAGCGGGTGTTGTCGCCAAGGCGGCCGAGTACGTCTACCTGTCCTCCCTCGATCTCACGCTGCGGCGATTCCGGAGCTTTGGCGAGGCGTTCTCCACCACGGTCGCCGGTGGCACGCTGATGCTGACGCGCTCGATGCTGGAGAGAATCGGGGGTTGGCCCGCCGGCCCTCGACGGGTTGATCGCCTGCTCATTCAGGCGGTCGAGGCGGTGGGCGCGCCGATTTACCGCGTACATGGCTTGGGATATCTACTCAGGCGCGATCACTGCGCCACGAACCACACGTGGCTGGCGGAGGACGACTATTTCCTCGCCCAGGCCGTCGACCAGCGGCCGGGCCTCGATCTGGAATTCGCCGGGGTAGTCGCATGAAGCAGGTGCACGGGAACGACTGGCTGGCGTTAGTGCCGCAGGCCGAAGCGAGTTGGATGCCCACCCGGCGCGTGTCGATCTGCATTCCAGCCCACAACCCGTCTAACCTCCGCCGGGTGCTCGACGCGCTCGTTCTCCAGACCTACCCCCCGGCCTTGATGGAGGTCATCATCGCCGACGACGGCTCGGATCCACCGATTGCCGCGACGGGCGATTACCCATTCCCTGTCTCGGTCGTGCGGCTCCAGCGGACGTTGGCATTCGGTGCGGGTCGTGGGCGCAACGCGGCGGCTAGCAGAGCGAGCGGCGACTTGCTCGTGTTCCTCGACGCCGACATTGTCCCGGAACGCCAGGTCATCGCATCGTACGCACGGTGGTTCGTCGATCGCTCCGACGTCATGGCGATGGGATTGTGCCGGTTCGCCGACATGGAGGACCTCAGCGATGAGGAATTCTGTCGCTTGGTCGCGGAGGACGGCCTCGGCGCCCATTTCGACGGCAACGAGATTGATGACCAGCACTGGCGCGAGATCACATTCAGCCGCACCAATGACCTCCGGATCGAGGCTGTCGACGCGTTCCGCATTGTGATCGGCGCAACGTTCGCGATAACGGCCGCTCAATATTGGGCGGCCGGAGGGTTCCGCGAGCTCGGCGTCCGCGGCATCGAGGACACCGAGTTCGGCTACCGCGTGCACGCCAACGGAGCCGTGATGGTGCTCGATCGCGACGCCGTTCACTGGCATCAGGGTCGTCGGAACATGAACCTCCAACGAACCTCACCTCGCGGGAGCAGATGGCAGGACATGTGGCGAGCACTCGTGCGCAAGGACCCGATCCGGCGCGAGCGCGAGCCCTATGTCGAGCGACTGCTGCCGGTGTGGGGCTTCCGCACGGACCCACCCGACCCGCTCGACCGTCCAGTGCACACAGTGCCGCGCGCAGTGGTCCACGCCGCCGGCGACGCCGAGCGTCTAAACGATCTACGCGGCAGCGTGGACCCCGACCACGTGGTCGTGAGAGCCGATGAGGTCGCCCAGGCACCCGACGGAATGCCGTTCGTCGCCTCCTTCTGCGACATCTGGCTGCCCGCTGAGGCCGCTATCTCCGAACGATCGATTCGAATCATCACCCGCGAGCTCGAGCGCCGCTGCGTTGGCGTGATCCTGATCCACGCACCATCTGGTTCGGTGCTAGTGGCGATGCGGACTCGGGTGCATCGGCGCGTCTGCAACGACGCTGGCGTGCGGCCAGACGCGGGCCCCAAGCCGGAGCTCGTTCGTGCAGCGGTCGCCGCCTTCGGGGTTTGGCACATGGCCGCCAGCGCGGCCGAGATCACCTGGGATGTCCCGAAGATTGACGCCACACCACCCACAGGCCCGCTCGCAACGCTCCGCACTCCTGAGCTTGTCGCCCCCGGAACAGGCTAAGGCTGGACGATTTCCGGCTTCTCCCAGAACCAGGTGGTGACCAGCCGGTTCCGGGCGAGGTGGCCACCGATGACCATAATCAGGCCGGCGAACAGTGTGGGCAACCACGCGTAGCCCAGCAATGTGGGCACTTCGGCGTTGATCAGCAGTTGGTAGCCGAGCACCACCGTCGCCGCGCCGAGCAGCAGTGACACCCCAGACACCAGGACCAAGCGGCGGGTCCAGCGCCCGACATCTTCGACGATGAGTACCCAGAACGATGCGAATCCTGTGATCAGACCGACCTGGTGGAAGGCCAGCCCGAGGTAGGTAATGCTGATCCCCAGGCCGGTAGCGGCAACGCTGGTCGCCTCGGCAAACGCCTCGGCGTTCGGATTGGCGATCAGGAAGAAGCGACTGGCTGGAATGAGAGAACGGCCCGCCAGCACGGTCGCTGCCTCCACAATGATGTGCGGCAGCACCGCACTCATGATCATCAACACCAGTGCTGAAACACCCATGATGATGCGGCCGATTTGGTTGCGGCGGCGTCGCCTGATCTCGTCGACGCCCAGCTGGATCATCTCGACCCTTCCGTTCGAATGCTGGTCACAGACAGCCCCTCTTGCAGAGCCTGTGACCAGTCTCAGCCCTGGGTCAAACGCGTGAAAGCCCCGTCACGCTGGAACAACCACGATCCGCACATGCGCAGTGACGGCATCATGCAGCTTGACACCCACTGTGTGCAGGCCGACGGTCTTGATCGGCTTGGCGATCTGGACAGCACGCTTGTCGATGGCCGGGCCACCAGCCTTCTTGATCGCGGCTGCTACGTCGCTCGCGGTCACCGCACCGAATAACTTGCCGGTATCGCCGGCGCGTGCTGGCAGATCGATGGTCAGATCCTCCAGCTGTCCGCGTACCTCTTCGGCATGATCGAGGCCGCGAATCTCCCGCGCAGAGCGGCTGCGCTTGATTCCTGCAATCTGCTTCTCGGCGCCGCGGGTCCAGCGGATTGCGAAGCCACGTGGAATGAGGAAGTTGCGCCCGTAGCCGTCTTTCACCTCGACCACGTCACCGGCAACGCCGAGCTTGTCGACCGGGGTAGTCAGGATGAGCTTCATGCCAACACCTTTCTTACTTTGAGCTGCTCGCAGCATTCAGCGAGCGGTTGAGGCGTACGGCAGCAGCGCCACCTCACGAGCGTTCTTGATCGCGATGGCGACCCGACGTTGCTCTTGAACCGAGAGGCCGGTGACCCGGCGCGCCCGGATCTTGCCGCGTTCAGAGATGAACTTCCGCAGGGTTGCGACGTCCTTGTAATCAATGTTTTGGCCCGCGCGTAGCGGGTTGGCCTTCTTCTTCGGCTTGCGTTGTGCCGGTGGAGTTGTGGCCATTGTGGTGCTCTCCTCATCTGCCCGGCGCGGCTGTTAGCCGATGGCCGGAATGTGCCTTGGTGTCTGTGTTGTGAGTTCTGCGATCAGAACGGGGGCTCGTCGCTTTGGGGGTTGGCCCAGGGATCGGAGGCTTGCGCGGAACGCGCGCCGGCCGCACTGGGAGCCCCGGTGGCCCACGGGTCGTCGCCTTGGCTGCCAGCTGCCGGACGGGCGGAGCCGCCCTGGTTGCTGCCGCTTACATTGCGGGTGACTCTCGCGGTGGCGTAACGCAGCGCTGGGCCGATTTCGTCCACGTCGACCTCGAAGACCGTACGCCGTTCCCCATCACGGGTCTCGTAGCTGCGTGACTTAAGACGGCCCTGCACGATGACTCGCATTCCCTTTTGTAGTGATTCCGCTACGTTCTCCGCGGCCTGGCGCCACACCGCGCAGTTGAGGAACATTGCTTCGCCGTCACGCCACTCGTTGGTCTGGCGATCAAAGGTGCGCGGTGTGGACGCGACGGTGAAGTTCGCGACCGCGGCACCCGAGGGGGTGAAGCGCAGTTCGGGGTCAGCTGTGAGGTTGCCGACCAAAGTGATCGTGGTTTCGCCTGCCATGTAACTCTCCGTTGTGATAAGCGATCTGGTTCTTCCGATTAGTCAGCCTGCCAGCCGCTACTGACAGGAGGCGCCGGCACGTAACAATCTGTGGATAACTTCGCACGTTCACTGCCCGTTCGCAGGATCTCAGTGCAGATCCGGCCGGATGACCTTGGTCCGCATGATTGATTCGTTGATGGTGAACTGGCGGTCCAGTTCTTTGATGTCCTTTGGTTCCGCGGTCACATTGATCACCGCGTAGATCCCCTCGGACTTCTTCCGGATCTCATACGCGAGCCGCCGGCGACCCCAGATGTCCAGGTTGTCGACGGTGCCGCCGCCCTTGGTGATCACCTTGAGGTGCTTCTCTAGCGTGGGCTGAACCGTACGCTCTTCGGTATCAGGGTCGAAGATGACCATGACTTCGTATTCGCGCATGCGCGTACCCCACCTCCTTCGGTCTGAGCGGCTATGGGACGTCCCCATAGCAGGAGGGCGAATGCTTCTGGTGCGGCGAACTCTCGCCGGATCAGGAGCTGAACTCTACCCGCTGGGCGGCGCCGCGCACGAATCACGAGGAGGGCCGCTAATCGTTTTCGCCGTTTTGGTGGGAGACGTACGCCTCAGGCGCCTCCAGACCGCTCGTTTCCGCCGGTTTGGTGGAAAACGTACGCCTCAGACGCCTCCAGGCCGCTCGTTTCCGGCGGTTTGGTGGAAAACGTACGCCTCAAACGCCTCCAGACTCTTGCACGCCGGATTCGGCTGCGAACCGTGCGGACGATACGCTCGCCCTCGCCGCAGAAAACTGGGTTAACTCAGCTTGCTGACGCTTCACATAGGTTGCAACCTGTGTGAGGCGGCGGGAACGTAGGTTAACCCAGGTTTCCGCCGAAACCGGACCCGCGCGCCAGAGGAGACACCATGGCCGAATACCAGGCCACACCACAGCCAGCAGCCGATCCCGGCAACACCCTCGGAATCGTCGGCCTCATTTTGGCCATCATTCCCTGCACGACCACCATCGGGCTCGTCTTGAGCATTGTGGCGTTCATCATGTCGCGTCGCGCCGGGTTCCAGAACAGCAAGGCGCTGGCAGGCATCATCATCGGCGTCGCATACCTCGTGATCGGATTCATCCTCCAGGTGACGATGGGACTCATGAGCAGCATCTTCCAGACGACCTGATCCGGCGCCAACCTCAGCGCACGTACTTGGATTGGCAGCTCCTGCAGACGTCGAAGCGAACAGCTCGTCATAGCGCCGTACGCTGCTGGGCATGACCACCGAATACCTGCCAGCACGTCGCGGGCACATCAAATTTCCCGACATCAGCTCGCGCGCGTACGAGCACCCGGCCGACCGCGGTGCCCTGGTGGCGCTGCGCGCCGTCCCCGGCTTTGACTCGGTTCTGAAGGTAGTGTCCTCAGCCATTGGCGAGCGCAGTGTGCGCTGGCTCTTCCTTGCCACCGCGATCCGCGTCTCGCCGCGGCAGTACCCGCACATTCACCAAATGCTGAACGAGTGCGCCGCCACACTGGACGTGCAGCCGGTGCCGGAGCTGTTCATCGAACAAGATCCCATACCACAGGCCATGGCAATTGGCCTGGACAAGCCGATCATCGTGATCAGCACCGGGATGCTCGAGCTGGTCGACGACGAGGGGCTGCGGTTCATCATCGGGCACGAGGTCGGGCACGTCCTCTCCGGACATGCCGTCTATCGCACGATGCTGATCGCCTTGATCAATCTCGCGGCTGCCATGCAGTGGCTACCGATCGGAGCCTGGAGCATTCGGGCGATCATTCTCGGTCTGAACGAGTGGTTCCGTAAATCGGAGCTGTCCTGCGACCGTGCCGGTCTGCTGTGCTCGCAGGATCCCAGTGCGGCGTTGCGGGCTCACGCGAGTTTGGCCGGTGCTCGCAACCCCAACAACATGGATGTGGCCGGCTTCCTGGATCAGGCGGAGGAGTACGAAACCAGAGGCGACGTTCGCGACAGCGTGTTGAAGCTCCTGCAGCTCAGTAACAAGAGCCACCCGCTGGCAGCCCTGCGCGCAGCCGAGCTCCAGAAGTGGGCAGCCGGACCGGATTATGCGGAGATCTTGGCAGGGAACTACCCGCGCCGGTCCGACGACAAGGAGGCTCCTATGAGTGAGGAGGTCAAGGCCGCCGCCAACTCGTACAAGAACAGCTTCACGACCTCGGCCGACCCCTTGTTCAAGCTGGTAAGCAAGATCGGGTCCATGGCCGGGACCGCCGGCGGAGCTGCGGCGAACCGGCTGCGGGACCTGTGGCGCAGCGGCCAGGACGGAGGAGCGAACGCGTGACGCTGCAAGTGGGCGGCCACGGCGACCAGGTGGATCCCATTGCCGAAGCGGCCGCGCGCGGAGCCACCCTGGCGCAGTTCTTTCTGGGCGATCCGCAGGCGTGGAAGGGACCGGAGATCGCCTACGCCGGTGGCGGCGCGGCGCTCAAGGCGGCAGCCCAGGAGGCCGGCATCAGGCTGTATGTGCATGCGCCGTACGTGTTGAACGTCGCGACGACCAACAACCGGATCCGCATCCCCAGCCGGAAGTTTGTGCAGCAGTACCTGGACGCGGCTGCCGAGGTGGGCGCAGCGGCCCTCATCGTGCACGGCGGCCATGTATTGAAGAACGACGACCCGGCGATCGGGTTTGACAACTGGCGCAAGTGCATCGACACACTGGAGATGCGCGTCCCGCTGCTGATTGAGAACACTGCCGGCGGCGACAACGCCATGGCGCGGCGCCTCGACCGGATCGCACGGCTCTGGGATGCGATCGGCCAGGCCAAAGGCGGAGACACTGTCGGCTTCTGCCTCGACACCTGCCATGCCCACGCAGGTGGTGAGGAACTAGTGGGTCTCGTCGATCGGGTCAAGGCCATCACAGGTCGCATCGATCTGGTGCACGCCAACGATTCCCGCGACCCCTTCGACTCCGGCGCCGACCGGCACGCCAACTTTGGCGACGGTGAGGTCGGCACCGAGGCGCTAGCGGAGGTGGTGCGTACGGCGGCGGTTCCGGTCGTCGTGGAGACTCCCGGTGGCCGGGAGGGTCAAGGCGCCGACATCGCCTGGCTCAAGGAGAACGTCTAACGCGAATCATGCGCACTGAGCCCGTCGAAGAGCGCAGTAGGTGCCCTTCGACAAGCTCAGGGCACATAACGACCCACCGAATGCGCACTGAGCCCGTCGAAGAGCGCGCTAAGTGCCCTTCGACAAGCTCAGGGCACATAAGCTCAGCTCAGGGCACATAGACGTCAGGTGGTGCTGCGGGCCACCTGTTTCACGCCGACCCAGAGGCCAATGGCGCAGGTGAGTACCGCCGCGAGTACGGCCCAGCCGATCGCCCGATCGTTGAAGGTGCCAGAGAACAACGCCCGCTCCGCGTCAACGATGTAGGTCAGCGGGTTGAACATGCCGAGCACCTGAATCCAACGCGGGCCCGCCTCCAGCGGCAGCATCATCCCTGACAAGATCAACAGCGGGAACAGCAACGACTGCTGCACCGCCCAGAACATCCACTCTCGCTTCCGCGCTGCAATCGCCAGCGCGTTGGAGAACGCACCCATGCCCACGCCGAAGACGCCGAGCAGCAGCAGCCCGGCCAGTACGTGTAGCGGATACAGCTGGAACCCGAACGGGATCGCAACCAAAGTCACCAAGGCGGCTTGCACAACCAGCGGCGCCAGCTCCTTGAGGGCCTTGCCGATCAAGATCGCGGAGCGGTGCAGCGGACTGGCCAGCACCCGCTCGTAGGAACCTGTCATGATCTCGAACAGCAGGTTGGAGCCGGTCGCGCTGGTCCCGAACAGGCAGATCATGACGATCACACCTGGCAAGAACCACTGCAGCGGAGACGCGCCGTCGATCGCGGCCGGATCTATTGACCCAGCCAGCAGCGGGCCGAAGAGGGCAAGGAAAACCAACGGCTGAACCAGGGAGAAGATCACCGAGAACGGATCCCGCAACACCAGCGACATCTCCCGCTGGCAGACAGCTCGGGTGTCAGCAACCAACGTGGTCATGAGGCCACCTCCTCAATGTCTTCGCGCAAACTTCGGCCGGTCAGGCTCAGGAAAACGTCATCTAGTGTCGGCACTCGTACGTCGGCCGCCCGTACCGCCACCCCGGCATGATCAAGTTCGCGCAGCAGCCAGGGTAGGGTGCGCGTGCCTTGATCAAACCGTCCGGCGATCGTCACCTCACGGGAACCGTTGGAGGTGGTCAGATCGCTGCCTCGCGCAGCAACCACAGCTGATGCCGCAGCGAGATCCGCACCATCGACCGTCACCACGATCCGATCACCGGCCAACGTCGCCTTGAGATTCTCGGCAGTGTCGTTAGCGATGATCTCGCCGTGATCGATTACCAGTACGCGCTCGGCGTGAGAGTCGGCCTCCTCAAGGTAGTGGGTCGTCAGCACGATGGTGGTCTCCTGCCTCTCACGGAGTGCATTGATGTGCTCCCAGAGGTTCGCCCGATTGTGCGGATCCATCCCGGTTGATGGCTCGTCGAGGAACAGCAGCCCAGGGCGGTGCATGAGGCCGATCGCAATATCGAGCCGCCGGCGTTGACCTCCGGACAGCGTGCTGACCCGCCGCTTCTCCAGCGAGGTCAGGTCGAGCGTCTTGGTCAGTTCCTGAGCCCGAGCAAGCGAGTCTGAGCTGTTCATCCCGTAAAAGCGACCTTGCGTGACAAGCTCATCCATCACCCGGAAGCTGTGCCCGGCCGCGTCTCCCTGTCCGATATAGCCGATTCGTGAGCGCACCACCGCCGGATCCTTGGTGATGTTTGCTCCCGCCACCCAGGCGGTGCCCGAGGTCGGCGGCAGCAGAGTGGTCAGCATCCGCAAAGTGGTGGACTTCCCTGCGCCGTTCGGCCCGAGGAATGCCACAAGCTCCCCTGCGGAGACGTCGATGTCGACCCCCTTGACCGCTTCGATTGTTTCCTTCTTGCTGACAAAATGCCTTGTCAGCCGCTCTGTATGGATCATTGCACCCTTCCCGACGCACCTTCCCCACGAACTCCGTACGCCGTACTGAATTAGAATAGCATACGCTGTACGGAGATAATCAAGCAGAGGCCACTGACACTTTTGAGCGAGTTAGCGAAGCAGCAGGAGGCATCCGTGACTGACGGCCAAGGTCGTGTCGAGAACCATCCGGATGCCCAGCCAGGTACCCCTGAAGGTCGTCGAGTCGTCGAGCTGCTGTGGGCGCCTCCTGTCCAACCCCCCGTACGCGGCCCCAAACCTCGCATCAGTCTTGCCGATGTCGTTGCGGCAGGAGTCGCGATCGCCGACGCCGAGGGCCTACCAGCCCTGTCGATGCGAAAGGTGGCGAGCCGTCTCCGAGTCGGTGCCATGTCGCTGTATACCTATGTGCCCGGCCGCTCAGAGCTGATCGAGCTCATGATCAATCACGTCTACGGTGAACATGCCCTCCCCGATCCGGAGCTGCCGTGGCAGCAGCGGGTCGAACAGTGGGCTCGAGAAACCTGGCGGATCTACACCGCCCACCCATGGCTGCTGGACTACAACATGGCGCGGCTTCCGGTCGGTCCGCATGTGCTCGACGTGTCTGAGGCGCTTTATGCGGCGCTGTTTGCCGCGGGATTCACCGGAGCTGAGAATGTGGCAATTTTCAATCTCATCCAGTGGCAGCTGCTCGGCGCGGCCCGCTACATGATCAGTGACGCTGACGAGGCGCGGCATACCGGCGTCTCGGCCGAGGCCTACTGGGATTCCCGGGCCAGCTTCTGGGAGACCCAGTTCGACATGAACCGTTATCCAACCATGGCCGCGATCTGGGAAGCCGGCGGATTTGACGATCCGGCAGACTTCGAGCGGATGCTGGACCGGCTGCTCACCGGCATTAAACAGCTAGCCCCTGTTAGCCAGGAGCGTCAAAACTAAGTGGCTCGACACGTTCGCCGCGGCCGATGATGCAGCGGAAGAAGTACTCGTCAGGCTGTTGCGGACCTAACACCAAGATCTCCCAGTCCGAGCGCCGATCTCTGGACCGCAACATCGAGTTCGCGATCTCCCTGGTGCACACGCGGCGGATTTTCGCATCGGAGTCCAGCTGGGATTGCCGCCGCAGCTCGTAGGTGAGCCGGCCGGCAATAAAGGTCTGGTAAACGTGGGTCTCGTTACACACCTGCTTGGTTGCCAGCGCGGGAACATCAGAAAGCGCGATAACTCCAGCCCAACATTCCGGTCGAGATGCGCAATAGATGTCCTGGCCGAGCGGCTCAGAGCAGTCGACAAAGCCTGCTGGCACTACGACTGGCGATTCGTTCGGACTGGCTGGCACCACCGAGATTGCGGACGGCGAGGGTTCGACTGCTGGGGTACGTGTCGCGAGGTTGATCACGGCGATCACCGATGCTACCGCGATCAAGATCGCGGCGACGGCCAAGGTCGCCAGCCCGCGACGCTCCCACCTACTTGTCGGGCCGCCAGCGGGCTCTGGTTTGGTGCCTGCCGGCTCCTTGGGAGCTGCGGGCGGCGCCGATTCCGAAGCTGCCTCGAGCGCCGGCGCCGGTGTTGGCGCCAGCTTGTTCGACAGGTTGAGTGCTTTGAGTTGATCACGAAATTGCGCAGCCGTCGGACGGTCTTCGGGGTCATCTGACATGGCTTTGAGCAACAGATCCATGAACGCCTTGTCGACTCCGGGGATGCGCTTGATTGGCGTCTTCTGCAGCTTGATGAGATCGGGAATGCTGGGCGTTTCGGTGGTCTCCGACCAGCGTGGGGGGTGGCCGCTGAGGACGGCATACAGCGTGGCGGCCAGGGAATAGACGTCGGCGTACTCAGTGAGAGGCTTCCTGGCAAAAACCTCGGGCGGCGCGTACGCGGGAGTGATCGCCTCCACGGTTTCATTCAGCGGCGTATCCGGATCGATGAGCGCCGCCAGCCCGAAATCCGCCAACCCGGCATTGTTATAAGCGTCGATCAAGATGTTGGCGGGCTTGACGTCACGATGCAATACGCCGAGCAGATGGGCCGCAGCCAACGCGTCCGCGATGCGTACCCCCACCTCCCGGACGCGACGTTGGCTCGGTCGCGGATCGGCAGTGATCCACCGCGTGAGCGAGCCGCCAGGACACAGTTCCATGACAAGGAATGGCCGGTCATCGCCCAGCAGGCCAGCATCGTGCACAGTGACGATGCCAGGATGGCCAGACATCCGGCCCGCGGCGCCCGCCTCGCGCAGGAAGCGTCGCTGCTCTGCTTCGGTGTCCAGCTTGCGCTCGTCAACCTTGACAGCGACCAGCCGGTTCAGCGACTCTTGGCGGGCTTCCCAGACGATCGCGAAGCCACCCCGCGCAATTGCGCGCCAGTCCGCCATACCCGGAATCTCCGGTGGAATGGGGGCAGCCACGCGAACCAAGATAGTTCCGACTCGACCGGCCCAGACGCTTATACCACGTGAGTTGCCTATAACGTCAGAGGCGTGAGTCGTAGCGTCTACGTCGCATCAGGAGAAGGTCTCACCGGCAAGTCGGCGGTGGCGCTTGGATTACTTGACGCGTTGACCCGTGAAGTGGGCACGGTCGGCGTGTTCCGGCCGCTGACGACAACCAGCTCCGACAGTGCTGAGATCGACCTCATTGTTGATCTTCTGGTGAGCCAGCCGGGCATCTCCCAGTCTTACGACGAGGCAATCGGTGTCACCTACGACGCCGCCCGCGAAGATCCGGATGAGGCCTTGCACATCATCGTGGAGCGTTTTGGTCAGCTCACAGATCGGTTCGATGTGATCTTGGTTGTGGGCTCGGATTACACCGGCGTGGCTACCGGGACGGAACTGTCCCTCAACGCCAAGATCGCCGCCAATCTTGGTTCGGCAGTCGTGCTCGTGGTTCACGGCCGGGAGCGGAGTCCGGAGCAGATCCGGGTTGCTGCCGCCAGCGCGATGGCGGAGTTGCGGGCGAATCATTCGCACACTGTGGCAGTGATCGCGAACCGTGTTGATCAAGACGCCGTAGCCGCGATTCGTGTCGAGCTGGCCAAGCTCCCAGGCGTGGTGACGGCGGCGATCCCAGAGAGTCCGTTGCTTTCGGCACCAACCTTCCGAGCGCTGATGGAGGCCGCCGAGGCACGGCTGGTGCTCGGCAGCGAAGCGTGGCTGGACCGAGAGGCGCTGAGCGTGATCGTGGCGGCAATGAGCCTGCCCAACGTGCTTGATCGACTCAGCCTGGATGTCGCGGTGATCGCTCCGAGTGACCGTACCGATCTGATTCCAGGTCTGATGCTGGCGCACCAGTCGGGCACGTTTCCGCCCCTGGCGGGGATCCTGCTCACCGGCGGGTATCAGATTCCCGAGAGCATCCGGCGGCTATCAGCGGGTGTCCATCAGGACTTGCCGATTGCGCTGACTGATCTCGGCACCTTCACCACCGCTGAGCGGCTGATGCGGGTACGGGGGCCGATCACCAAGGAGTCCAGCCGCAAGATCGAGACCGCCTACCGCGCGTTCGCCGAGCAGGTGGATCAGGCGGCGCTGCTGTCCGCGATTGATGTTTCGGCCTCTGATGTGCGTACGCCGTTGATGTTCGAGTACCAGCTGATGGAGCGAGCGCGCGCTGATCGGCGACGAATTGTGCTGCCGGAAAGCCAGGATGATCGAATTCTGGAAGCTGCAGCTGTCCTGCTGCGACGCGGCGTGGCAGACCTGATCTTGCTCGGCGACGAGACCACGGTCCGGGCCCGTGCGTCGGCGCTCGGTCTTGATCTTGACGAGGCGTCGATCGTGTCCCCCCAGGATCCCGAGCTCGTGGAGAAGTTCGCTGCCGCGTACGCCGAAGGCCGAGCTCATAAGGGGATGACCCTGGAGCGCGCTCGCGAAGTGGTGACGGATATCTCGTACTTCGGCACCATGATGGTGCATCTCGGTATGGCGGACGGGATGGTATCGGGTGCGGTTAACACCACAGCGCACACCATCCGGCCCGCGTTGGAGTTCATCAAGACCAAGCCCGGGGTGAGCACTGTCTCGAGTGTGTTCTTGATGTGCCTGGCCGATCGGGTGCTGGCGTACGGCGACTGCGCGGTGATCCC
>JBKPAB010000263.1:0-3456 GCA_046726195.1 Actinomycetota bacterium | reverse complement strand
CACAATCGCGTTCGGACTCGCCGTCCCGGCCCGGCCGATCATTACCCAGGCGGTAAAGCCGTAGATGAGGCCGGCCACGGTGTAAACGCTGAGCAGCACCTTGTCGACCTGGATACCGACCAGCCGGGCGGCCTCGATGTCATCGCCGACTGCGTACAGGTGCCGGCCCCAGCTGGTCTGGCTGAGCACGAAGGCGACGATGACCGCGAGTACTGCCACAACGATTACGCCGACAGTCAGGCGAAACGGGCCGATCGGAAACCGCGTACCCATCGCGTTGAGAATGGGAGGCATATCGTTCCTGCCAACGCTGGCTCCCCCGGAGTACAGGAGACCGATGGCAGTAAAGATGCTCAGCGTGCCCAGTGTGGCGATGAACGGCGGCAGGTTCAGTCGAGTGACCAGCAGGCCGTTGAGGAACCCGCAAGCGGTGCCGACCACGAAGCCGATAAGCAGAGCCAGCCATCCGGGGAGCCCGTTGTTGGCGGCCAAGTTGGCCATGACGAGCATCGCGAGGATAGCGGTCGCGCCAACCGCCAAGTCGATGCCGGCAGTTAGGATGATCAAGGTCTGACCAATGGCCAAAGCAGCGATCACCGCAGTCTGCTGCAGGATGATTGAGATTGTCCCGGGCGAGGCGAACCGCGGGTTGATGATCGTGAAAATGATGCATGCCACGATCAGCACCATCAGCGGGCTGATCGCGGGATGGGAATGCAGCAGATGCTGGATCCGCTGCACGGGCGACTGCTGCCGCAGGGCGAACTGTTCAGCAGCGGTATGTGGTGCCTCTGGTTCGACTGTAGTTGTCACGTGGGACTTCCTTGCCTAGTAGTTACACCGGTAGCGGAGGCCACTGCGGTCGCCGCGCGATTGGGCTGGCTTCGCCCACAGAAGGCGAAGCCAGCCAGTTCATCTTGGACCACTTAGCCCCAGCAAAGCTTCTCGCCCTCGGCGACGCTAATGCTCTCCAGGCCCTCGACTTTCTTATCCGTGACCAGGGCGACGCCAGTGTCATAGAAGTCCAGGCCCGGCGTGACCTGTGGCTTCTCGCCGGTTGTCTTGTACTTGGCAATCGCCTCGACACCCAGCTGGGCCATCTTGACCGGGTACTGCTGCGACGTGGCCCCAATAGTGCCGTCTTTGACAAGCTTCAGACCAGGATCGCAGCCACCGTCAACCGACACGATGAGGGCTTTCACCCCAGCAGCCTTCAGTGCCTCGGCCCCACCACCGCCAGATGGCTCGTTGATCGAGTACACCAGGTTGATGTCCTTGGACTTGGCCAGGCAGGTCTCCATGGCCGTCTTGCCTCCGTCTGCGGCACCCTGGGTCGGCTCGTTGCAGACGATCGTGTAGTCGCCACCCTTGCCACCCGTGTATTTGCCGGTTTTGGCCTCGTCGCCGTTCTTGGTCTTATCGGCCACGTCTATGCCCATGCCTGTCAGGAAACCCTGGTCACGGTTGTAGTCGACACTGGCGACCTTGTCATTGAACAGGTCGAGCATGGCGATGTTCGCCTGCTGGCCGTTCATCTGGGCGGCTGCCCACTTGCCGATCAGCTCGCCGGCCTTGAAGTTGTCAGTGGCGAAGGTGATGTCGACGACGTCCGGCGGGTTCGGCGGAGTGTCAAGCGCGATTACATACAGGCCGGCGTCCCGAGCCGACTGAATAGCCGGGTTGACACCGTCGGTGGCCGGCGTGATCAAGATGCCAGAGTCGCCGCGAGCGATTGCCGCCTCGATGGCCTGGACCTGGGTGGCCTCGTCGCCGTCCTCTTTGCCTGCTGCCGTAGTGATGGTGACGTTGTTTGCCTTGCCGGCCTCCTCTGCGCCCTTCTGCATCGCGATGAAGAACGGGTTGGTGCTGGTCTTGGTGATCAACGTAACGGCAATCGGCTCGGCCGCTTCCCCGGTAGCCTCGCCTCCCGGCTCGCCGGTGCCACCACCACCACAAGCGGCGAACATCAGCGATGCCGCCGCCGTCAACGCCAGGGCCGCACCGAGGCGAGTGCCTCTGCGGTTCGGCGGTAGGTACTTCATAGGAATGATCCTTTCGTTGAACGCACCGCCGATCATGACAACGGTGTCAAACTCATTCTTAAGTCCTTCTCAGGTTTGATGTCAAGGCCCAACAAACTAACGAATTCATATACGGGTACGCTAAATCCTCAGAAAGGGGACATCGATGTCAACTCCGCCATCCGTGTCGACCCCGAGGTCACGTGCAACCATCCGCGATGTTGCGGCCTTGGCAGGCGTAGGAACCAAAACGGTGTCGCGGGTTATCAACGACGAGGCAAACGTATCGCCCCAGACCCGAGCGCGGGTCCAACGCGCCGTATTGGCGTTGAATTTCAAGCCGAACCAAGGGGCTGGCGCGCTGCGACGCGGCGATCGCAAGACCCTCACGCTAGGCCTCCTCCTCGACGCTTTGGACAATCCATTCTCAGCCTCAATTAACCGTGCTGTCGAGACCGTGGCGTACGGAAGGGACACAACGGTTCTTGCCGCCAGCTCCGACAACGATCCCGGCCGTGAACGAATCATGGTTGATGCCTTCACCCGTCGTCGGGTCGACGGACTGATCTTGAACACGATCACTGAAGATCAGGGTTACCTGCAAGCGGAACGCGAGCAAGGTACGCCGCTGGTCTTCGTTGATCGACCACCGATCGGGTTGTTGGCAGATGCTGTCGTCACCAACAACTACGAGGCGGCGGTTGCAGCGACACGACATCTGATCAGCCACGGGCATCGCCACATCGCCCACCTGGGCGACGAGCCTGCCGCCACGACTGCCTGGGGTCGCTTACGCGGCTTCGCCGATGCCATGACCGAAGCTGGGTTGGCCGGCACGGCACGGCAGGTTAACGCCCTGCACTCCGAGCATGAGGCTTACGCCGCTGTGCACGGTCTCATCCAGCTCGACACTCCCCCCACCGCACTATTCACTTCTCATTACCTGGTCACGCTGGGCGCCATCCGCGCCCTCCACGACCTCCAGATGGAACAGCGAGTCGCCCTGATCGGCTTCGATGACATCATGCTTGCCGACCTGGTCCGCCCCGCCATCACGGTGATGGCACAAGATCCCGCCCGGCTCGGCACACTAGCGGCCGAGCGCATTTTCGCGCGACTGGATGGGGACACCTCACCGGTGCAGTCTCTGGTCGTGCCCGCCACCTTGATCGCCCGCGGTTCAGGGGAAATCCCACCCTCCGACCGATAACGGCTGCGAGGGAGCGAGGCTAGGCTCCCGGAGTCCGGCGCAGAAACGAAACGTGTACGTTCGCTCCTCTCACCACACACACGTTGCAATGTGTGCATCGCGTCAGTAACGAACGTATACGTGCGTTTCTGCAGAGGTGATGCGCGAGCAGCTGCTCAGAGGAACGCATTAGTGTCGAGTGAACCCGGGTAGTTGAAAGGGGAGCCGACTGTGACGATCTCTAAG
>JBKPAB010000262.1:0-15315 GCA_046726195.1 Actinomycetota bacterium | reverse complement strand
TTCATCAACTGGGCAGGCCGACGTATCGCGGTGGGACGCGAACTGGCCGGCCGCATCCTGGTGGTTTTCGCCACCGGTGATCACCTGCTGATCTTCTACCGGCATCATCTCCTCCGGGATCTGATCTTGGACCGGAGCCGGCCCTATCAAGGCTTCCCACAACCCCGCCGCGACCACAACCGAGACCAGCTGCAGCTGGAACTACAAACCCATCCCAAACCACAGGCGCCGCGCGGCAGCCGGGGCAGATCCCATGCTGCCCCCAACGGGCTGCCCCGGGGCGCCGCAGAGGCTCCCGAGTCAAGGGCGGCCGCAGGCCGTCGTACAGCGATCGCACCAGCGACCCTTGAGTCGGGAGGAGCGGCGCCCCTACACTCAGCGCGGCGCCACCCAACCACCAACCAACTGTTACCGATGTCCTGACACATCGTGTTACCGATGTCCTGTCACAAGGCACTAGCTGCAGATGGTGCGGAGTCCAACCAAGTGGTGCGGAGTGCGTCAGAGGTGTTGCAGTGACCCCTCGTGCTGTTTTCACCTGTATTGGGTGACGACGCGCGAGCGCCGGAGCGGGAGGATCAGGTCGTTGGACCAGAAAAGTGGAGGGGTGGATCGCAATGTCGTATGGAGGTCTAGGTTCGGCACCCGAGCGTATGACGTCCGCGGGGTCGCTGGGTGATGTCGTAGACGAATACCGGATGGTCCGCGGGGAACTGGAACGCAGCATTCTTCCGCTGGCCACCTCCGTGGACGGGCGCCAGTTCAGTTTTCAAGCGTCCCTGCACGAACTGCAGTTTCAAACGGGCGGGTATGTCGTTCTAGAGGGCGACGGTGGCCCGAGGCTGGGCCAGGTCCTGACCATGCATCCGGCCTCCGAAACAGCGCAGAACTTGGGGCTAGAGGTGATCAAGTCAAGCGTGCAGATCCGCCTCGCGCGCGGCGAAGGCGTGATCTTGGAAGGGGACTTGCGGCCGTTCCATGACGCCGTCGTGCGGCCGGCGCAATCTGGCGAGGTCGAAGCATGGCTCGAATCGATCCGGCCACACCGCTCCGCCTTGACGATCGGAGAGCTGCTGTTAGCACCAGGAGTCCCTGCAGCTCTTGATGCCGGTGGCTTCAACCGGCATACCTTCATGTGCGGTCAATCCGGATCCGGCAAGACCTACTCACTGGGGCTGGTTCTGGAGCAGCTCCTGGTCGGAACAAGTCTGCGGATGATCATTCTCGATCCCAACTCCGACTACATCCGCTTGTCTGAGGTCCGAGATAGCGCCGACCCCGCAGTCGCTGCGGACTACGCCGCCGCGGCCAGTGGAGTGTTGGTTTGGCAAAACGACCCGGAAGCTGAGCATCCGCTCCAGATGCAGTTCAGGGATATCGATGCAGCCTCCCAGGCCGCCGTGTTGGGACTCGATCCGATACGCGACCGCGAGGAGTACGCCACCCTTTCCGGGATGCTTGCTGCCAGCGAGAAGGGTCGTGCTTTGATCAGCGGTCCCGATGCGTTGTTGTCATCAGACAATCCGGATGCGCGCCGGCTCGGCTTGCGCGCATCCAACCTCGGTGTGCTCGGCTGGTCCATCTGGAGCCGCGGTCGCGGAAGGTCGGTGGTTGAGGAGCTGGAGGAGCCGACCTCGCGCTGCCTGGTCATTGACTTGGGGTCGCTCGACACCATCAACGAACAGCGACTCATCGCCGAAACCGTGCTATCGACATTGTGGCGTAACCGGTCGCGCCGCCAGCCATGCCTGATCGTTATTGACGAAGCTCACAACGTTTGTCCGGCCCAACCTGCCGACGCTGTAATGGCGCTCGCCACGAACTACGCATCACTGATCGCCGCAGAAGGCCGCAAGTTCGGGCTTTACCTACTGACTTCGACGCAACGCCCGCAGAAGGTGCATGAAGAAGTCCTGTCTCAGTGCGACAACCTGCTGCTGATGCGGATGAACTCCGAGGCTGACCTCGGCCTGCTTTGTGATGCGTTCTCGTTCGTGCCGGAAAGCCTCATTCAGCGCGCCACGACCTTCCGACAAGGCGAAAGTCTGGTAGCCGGGAAGTTCGTGCCGCACCCCACGTACGTGCGGTTTGGGCAGCGACTCTCCCAGGAAGGCGGTGCCGATATACCAACCTCTTGGGCAGCCGCGCCGGTTTGATTGCCTCGCTCGCCAAGCTCGCTGCGTCCAATTGCTCGCTCCGCTCGCTGCGATGTTCGCCGGGAGCCGCCGTCTTCGTCGGATCCGACGAAACGACCTGCCCTCGTCCACCACTCTCGTTTTGACGCGTTTCGTCGGCTCCTCCTGCAGATCGGCGGCGCGAACATCGGGGCGCGGATCGCGCTTTGAAAGCCGCTGTCTTCCTCACTCGCTTCGCGGTCAGCTGGTACTGCAAGGTGTCGGCCGTAAGCCGAGGCTGGCCGCTCGCTCGTTCGTCCAGACAGCGGCGCGCGCGATCCGGTTGATTGCTCCGCTCACCAGACCTGAGCTGGGACAGAGATCATGAAGATCTGGTTGATGAGTTCGCCAACGCGCATTCACAGCACTTTGGAGCCGTACATCTCGCCAAGCGGGTCGGCGATCAGCTCCATACGCGTCCCATCAGGATCACGGAAGTAGATCGAGGTTCCGCTTTCCATCTGGTACGGCACGCCGGCGCCGTCGAGCTTTGCTTTCAGCCGCTCCCACTTCGATGGCTCAACCGAGATGGCCATGTGATGTAGGCCGCCAAGCACCTCGGCGTACGGACCCAGGCCGAGCCCAGGGAAGTCGAAGAATGCCAACAGGTTGCCGTTCCCGATGTCAAAGAAGAAGTGATTGGACCCCTTGTAGTCGCGGTTCTCGAAGATGTCCGTGAGCGGAAATTCGAGGACATCTTGGTAGAAGCGGATGGTACGTTCCACGTCGGCGCACAGCACCGCGGCATGATGCAGGCCCCGAGCGGAGGACGGCGGCCTTTGGTCGGCGGGTCGCAGGTGCGTCGCACGAATGCGTGCCCTCTGCTCCTCGATCGCAGCGAGGTCGATCTCAGTCATGACTCTCCCCGGCGCGGGCTAGATCCGGAAGAACATGCCGAGGAACCGGTCGGCCAGCTCCTTGTCGCCACGGATCGTTCCACCGTTGAACCGTCCGAACGCGGTGAGGACGAAGCTGCCGGGATCGAACTCGATCACGGCTGGAAGGTCGCCAACGTCGCCTTGGTGATACGTCATCCCCTCTGACGACACGCTGATCCGGGTGTCTCCAGCGTTGGGTCCGCTGGTGACGCGTACCCCGATTTCGAGCGGCTTGGTGTCCGCTGTCGCGCGGATCGTCCCAGCCCAAATCCCGAACATGAATGGCACAAGCAGGTCCGCCACGTCGCTGTGCAGGCCGTGCTCGCGTCCGGTGCCTTCGCGGATATCCCAGGAGTGGATCCCGTAGTCCATCAACTGGAACGCGGGGTAGAAGAACGCCGGCACTGGGCCCATGTAGAAGTGCGGCACCATAAGCCCCGTCCAGTCCTCCGGCGTAAGGCCTTCGAAGATGCCCATCATCTTTTCGAAGTCGGTACGCAGTCTGTCGATCATCTCCATCTGGGGTAAGTCCCGGAACGACTTGCCCTGCTCCTCGGCGCGTTTCGCCATGCCCGCTAACCCATAGGCGGGCTCCACCTCACGATGGCTGCGGGCGGCATCGAACGCGGGGAAGTACGCCTCTGTGGTGTCGACGATGTGCCCGACGATGTCACGCACCTCCCACTCCGGGCACGCCGTATCGGCTGTCCACGTTTCCGGCACCTCGGCGAGCTTGAAGAAGCCTTCGGCCTGATCTCGTACGACGCGGAGAACCGTGTCCTTGCCCTCGTAGGTCATGGCATTCCAACTCATGAATAACCGTCCTTCCCATCTGATGTGTGCCGTAGTCCACCGTCCCGCCGGAACGAGGCACTGTCAATGATCATGCGCCGCCGCGGTTCGGCGCGGGCTTGTGCAAGATCACGTCTTATGTGCCCTGAGCTCGTCGAAGGCGATGCCCTGAGCTTGTCGAAGGGGCGCGCTTCGACGGGCTCAGCGTGCATTCGGCCCGCAAGTGCTCTGGTTTCAAATCCAGCAAATGGGTAATCGGACATCGGACGAAACAACCTTGTAAAGGAAGGACCAAACATGTCCGCGACTTCGCGCGTGGCGGGAGCAGTCGCCGCTGGGTATGTCCTAGGGCGGTTCAAGAAACTAAGACTCGCGGTGCTTGTCGCTTCGGCGATGGCCAGTCCGAAGTTCCGGAGCGCCGCTGCAGGCCTCATCCAAGATCGCATTCCTGGTGGGGCCATTGTCGGCGGGTTGACGAGAGAGGCCGGCGACAGGCTGCTCGATGCAGGCAAAGCAGCCGCGACAACTGTTGTCGCCTCGCGTATTGACACTCTCAGCCAAAGCCTTGCCGACCGGAGCGAGAGCCTACGAAAAGCTACCCCAGGCGCGCAGGCAGGTAAGTCGCGAGCCGATCAGCCTACAGACGATCGCGCATCCGCCGAGCCCACGGACGAGGACGAGGAGCCGGAGGGCGAGGAAGCCGAGGAACCCGCCGACGAGTACGAGGAGCCTGAAGGCGAGGAAGCTGAGGCGCCCGCCGACGAATACGAGGAGCCAGCGGACGAAGAAGCCGAGGAGCCCAGGGACGAGTACGAGGAGCGCGAGGGCGAGGAAGCCGAGGAGCCCGCGGACGAGTACCGGGAACCAGAGGACGAAGAAGCCGAGGAACCCAGGGACGAGTACGAGGAGCGCGAGGGCGAGGAAGCCGAGGAACCCACCGACAAGTACGAGCCCGAAGAACCAGTAGTCCGATCCCCGCGGCGGCGACGGAGTGCCTCGCCAGCGGGTCGAAGGTGAGGCTGAGATGGCCACCAATTCGCGCGAAAGCGGTGCCAAACCCGACACGTCCGACAGGGACGGTGCGGAGCCCCTCGCTACCCAGCTTGGATTGAACAAGCTCGGTGAGCAGCTACAAGACTTAGCGTCGGCTATGGCTGACCGTGGTGTTTCCATGGTGACCGAACGACTCGATGGCCTCACCGACAAGATCTCCAGTTCTTCCTCTGGTGTCGCAGGCAAGACGCTCAAGAACGTGGCTGAGGGCGTCTCAGCGCCCAAGGCTGCGCTCAAAGCTCGAGTCGAAAGCGTCAAAGACAGCGGGCTCAAAGGAGTCTCCTCCATCAAGGACAAGGTGAGTGATGTGGTCGGCGGTGACAAGGACAACGACAAGGGCAAAAACAAGAAGCTGAAGTTCACCAATATTGTCGAAGAGCTTGACCTCCCGGTTCCCCGCGCAGTGGCGTACCAGGCGTGGACCCAGTTCGAAGAATTCCCGAGTTTCATGAAGAAAGTCGAGAATGTCGAACAACAGGAGGATCAGACCGTCGAATGGAAAGCACAGATCTTCTGGTCTCATCGTTCCTGGACGGCGGAGATCGTGGATCAAGTTCCGAATGAACGCATTGTGTGGCGGTCCAAGGGTGAAAAGGGTCATGTCGACGGGGCTGTGACGTTCCACGAGTTGACCCCCGACCTGACTCGGATGCTCGTTAACCTCGAGTACTACCCCCAGGGCCTATTCGAGCGCACAGGCAATTTGTGGCGCGCCCAAGGTCGCCGGGTCCGGCTGGAACTCAAGCTTTTCCGGCGCTATCTCACCAGCGAGGTCCTGCTACATCAAGACGAAGTTGAGGGCTGGCCTGGGGAGATTCACGACGGCGAAGTAACCGAGGAATCCTCCGGCTCCAAGGGTCAACGCTCCGAGCGTCGGTCCACATCCCCTCCAGCAGCCAATAGCCCTGCAAAGAAACCGGCCACCACTGCAACCGCGTCGAGCCGGCCTCGCCCCGCTGCCAAGAAGTCGACATCTAGCGAGTCATCGCCCAGCCGGCCGCACCCAGCCGCGAACAAGTCATCATCCAGTTCTGCAGGCCGCGGAACCACCGCTAAGAAGTCGACGACCTCGTCCTCGCAAAGCAGGTCGTGATGACTTGTGACAGAGGCTGAGATTGTCGATAACTCGGTGCAGAACGCACCTGACTCGCAGTTCAGGAGCCTGGACGCAGAGCGGAGGGCTCGGATCCGGAAGCTCGAAGAAGAGCTGGAGCGCTATAGACAAGCGTCTGATGATGCTCTACAGCAGCTCGATTGGTGCATCGGCTATATCCACGGCACCGGGAGGAGGGGGATAGCCAGAGCACTCGCGCACAATCGTGCCTTCATCCGCACTGAGTTAATGAAGCGGGCTGAGCAGCCAGTGCCCAGTCAAAAGACCGACGAAAGATGAGCTCATGACCGTCACAACACACCCTCGTAACCGCTATATCGAACGCCCGTGCTCAAGCAGCCTTGCCGACGTCATCGACATCATCTTGGACAAGGGCATGATCATCGATATTTATGCTTGCGTCTCTCTTGTCGGCCTCGAGCTGCTGAGGATAGATGCACGCATCGTCGTAGCCAGTGTTGACACGTACCTGCGTTTCGCCGAGCTTGTGAACCGGCTTGATCTCACCGAGCCAGATTCCCAAGGACTCCCGGAGCTGATGGAGAACGTAACGGCCGCAGGTGCCAGAGGCAAGACCGAAGGCGCGATCGAGGCTGTGAAGGAGAAAGTCACAAGCGCGCTCAGACGTGACGACGAGTACGAAGGTGAAGCCGAGGACGAGGATGAGGACCGTCGCAGCGGCCGACGGCAACCGGAGCCGGCAAAGAAGCGTACGTCCAGCCGGCCTCTCGGCTCCAGCAGGAGCCGAGAGTAAGCATGGCGCTACACGTGTACGGAGTGGTGGCGGGCGCAACGCCACTGCCGGGAGTTCTACGCGGTCGGCTGGAAGCTCCCGTACGGCTTGTTGTCCATGGTGATCTTGCTGCGGTGGTGAGCGAGATCGACGCTCAAGCGCGGATACGACGAGACGACCTGCTCGCGCACGCACAAGTGCTCGAGTCCCTTGTCGAGCGCTCGACTGTATTGCCCATGCGTTTCGGCGTCATTGTCGAGACTCACGAGGAAGTTGCGCTGAACATCCTCGAAGCAGGTGAGGGTGGGTTGACCGCCCTGCTGGACTCTTTCGATGGCCTGGTGCAACTAACAGTCAAGGCGTACCACGATCAGGATCGAGCACTGAAGCACCTGCTTCGTGAACGTCTGGAGCTTCGTGAGCTCCGCGATCAGACCGCCGCCGGGCCCGCCTCTTATCGCGCTCAGCTCAGGTTGGGTGAGGCGATAGCACTGGGCCTCGATGCACTCGCGGATGCTGACGCCACGATGCTGTATGAGCAACTCAGCGGGCTCGCCCAACGCATTGTCTTGGGAGACGTCACCGGTAAGAATCAGGTCCTCGATGCAGCGCTGCTAGTCCAGCGAGGGGCCCGCGCGAGGACGGATGAAGGAATTGCGCGACTAAGCAGAGCGCTGCCCGATCGGCTGCGCCTTCGCTACATCGGTCCATTGCCCCCTTACTCGTTCGTTGACGGCGAGCTGGCAGGTGAGGCGATATGGGCGTGATCACCGGTCTTCTCACGTTGCCTCTCGCACCGGTGAGGGGTGTTGGTTGGATTGCCGAGCAAGTGAGGAAGGAAGCCGAGCGCCAGTGGATGGATCCGGCGGCGCTGCAGGAGGCCCTTGCCGATGTCCAGGCTCGCAGAGAAGCCGGCCTAATCGACGATGCTGAAGCTGATCGCCTCGAAGACGAGCTGATCGAGAGACTTCTCGCGTCTCAACAGGGGTTCGGGTGATTGACATGGCGCATAACCCCGCGCTGGGTGTTCAGGTCGCTCGGCGGGCGATGCATAGCCTCGCCGAACTCGTCGGGTGTCCCGCAGAAGGGATTACCGGGATTCGACGCAACGACGATGGGTGGATCGTCGAAGTGGAGGTCCTGGAGGTGGAGCGCATTCCGGAAACGACCGACGTACTCGCAAGCTACGAGGTCGAGATCGACAAGGACGGGGAGATCGTAGAGTTCCGTCGGCTTCGGCGCTATCTGCGTACGCAGACGGAAGGAGTCTCGGGGTGACTGGCGATGCGGGCAGAATACAGCGAAGCTCAGGGCCCGACACCGCCAGCTACCTACAGACACATCCCCGAAGCGATAGCCTCGCCGACGTCTTGGAGCGTGTCCTGGACAAGGGGATCGTGATTGTCGGCGATATCCAGATCCACATTCTCGATATCGAGCTGTTGACGATCAAACTTCGCCTCTTGGTGGCATCGGTCGACAAAGCCCGTCAGATGGGGATCAACTGGTGGGAGAGCGATGAGTACATCACGCGGCTGGATGACGCTGGCGATAAAGGTGAGTTGAGTGACCTGACTCGGCGGCTGGAGGCGCTGGAAGGGCGCGTGACCGAGTCGCCCCAGGTTGAGTCCACTCGTGCCCCCAGAGAAGAGGAAGCAAGAGGTCGGTCCTGAGATGGACGAGACGATCGTCCACGCGTACGGGGTCGTCGCGGCGGACGAACCGCTTACCCAATTTCCACTAGGCATCGCCGATACGACCGTCTGGGTCCACAACGCCGACGGCTTGGTGGCGATCGTGAGCCTCCTCCCGGTGAAAGGGTTTGGCGTTGCTGACTGGGAAAAAAATGCAACAAATGTGGGTTGGCTGGAGCCTGTCGCACGCCAACATCACGAGGTGTTGCAACACGCGGCGATGACTGCCGCAGTCGTACCCCTGCGCCTGCCCTCGCTCTACGGCAACCTCGACTCCTTGACCGACACGTTGCGTGAGGCCAGTGAGCTGTTGAAAAGAGACTTGCGCCGAATCGAGGGGAAGGTGGAGTGGGCCGTCAAGGTCTACCGGACCGCGGAGGCGCAGAACCCGGCGGTCAGCCCACCAGCAACCTCTGGTCGGGACTATCTACTAGCACGGTCCCGTGATCTCAGCGCCCGAAGCAGTGCTCAATCCGATCTTCGAGAGCAAGTACGCGAGATACACGAGGCCCTTGGTCAGATCAGCGCCGAGTACGTGCGAAACCAGCCGCAGGATACCGTCCTGTCCGGCCGTAGGGAACAAATGCTGCTCAACGGCGCCTACCTCGTAAGCCGGACCGACCAAGCGCGATTCCTGGAGCTTGTCGGCGAGATCGCCGACGTCTCTTCAACCGAAGGTTTGTCCGTCGAAGTGAGTGGTCCCTGGCCGGCATACAACTTCACAGGTGATGCCGTAGCGGCAACCACGGAGACAGGGACATGACCGACGCCACAGAGAAATGGTCTGATACCCAGGTCGCGCTGGTGGATCTCGTCGATCGTGTCATCGGTGGTGGTGTGGTGATCACTGGTGATGTTGTCTTGGGCGTCGCCGGTGTCGATCTTGTTTACCTGGGCCTTCGGCTGGTGCTGGCGCCTGCCCACGAGGTCGAGCAGTCCGTCGTTCTCGGGAGCCGTTCAACGTGATGTTGTTGTACGCGGTGGTCGCCGCCGATGCGAACGCGCCCGAAACGCGCGGCCTCCACGGCCACCGGCTGGAGACGATCAGGGGCCCGTTCGCCGCCGTCATCGCGGAGGAGTGCTCCGAGCGCCTCCGCGCCACCGCCGGCGAATCGCGTGCCTTTGCTGAGATCATCTGTGATCTTGCAAAGACGACTTCCATGCTGCCGATACGTTTCCCCACGATGCTGCCGACGCGATCAGCGGTGCTGAGAGAGCTGAACGCCAAAGAGGCCGCATGGCGTCGGAGACTCACTGAGCTCGACGGTTTGTCTGAGGTTGTCATCCGCGCGCAGGAGGCCGAGGCCGATCACGAAGTCGGCACTGCTCACGCCGGCTCCGGTACCACGTACTTGATGAACCGCGCGGCAGTGATTCACCGTCGAGAGGCCTCAGTCACTGAGACCAGTGAACTGGTGCGTCCCTTGGCTCGGGAAATCAAGGTGCTGCCTGGAAACCAAGGGATCCGACTCGCCTGCCTGATGGCTGATGCCGACCTGCCGCAGTTGAGAGACGCGGTCACAACCTGGGAGCAGGCACGTGGCGGCAGGCAGGCGGTGGTCAGCGGGCCTTGGCCTGTCTTCAGCTTCGTAGGCGATCAAGAAGCTGTGGGCTCATGAGCGTTTTCGATCAGAGCACCTCTCCGCTCGATCAAGTTGCAGAGAACACTCTCAATTCCTTGACCTCCAGGGTGAGTGCCGATCCAGAAACCGTTGAGCGGGGCCTGGTGCAGCTGGTACTGACGCTCGTAGAGTTGCTTCGGCAGCTGATGGAGAGGCAGGCCGTACGTCGGCTTGACGCGGGCGCGATGACTCCCGAGGAGACCGAACGCGTCGGACTCACCCTCATGCTGCTCGAGAAGCGCATGGCCGAGCTCCGCGACCATTTTGGACTTACTCCGGAGGACTTAAATCTCGACCTGGGCCCGCTCGGCAAGTTGTTGTAGACCGTTTAGCTGCGAGCGTCGGTGCGCGAGCAGCTCCGGTTTTATTGCAACCAGTCTGCAACGTTGTGATTGGTACGGATGACCAGAAGTGGGTATGGCTCTTGTGCAGTTGTCGCATGGGGCGAACAGCTGTAGCTAGGAGGACACATGGAGATTATCGGAGTGATTGTCGCGGGCATCATTATTGGTCTGCTTGGCAAGTTTGTTGCTCCGAGTAGCCGGGACAACATCCCGCTCTGGCTCACCATCTTGTGTGGCATCGGCGGTGTCATTATCGGCTGGTACGTCTACACGTTGCTCGGTGGCGACGGCAGCCCAGGAATCGACTGGGTGCGGTGGCTTATTGCAATTGCGGTTGCTGCGGTTTTGGTTGTGATCGCAGCGACATTGACCGCAAGGACCAAGGCGGGTCGAAAGCTGCGCGCTTAGTATTTGCCCATCTTTTGCTTCTGGCGCCCCACTTCACAGCTCGCGCCACATACTGAAGCGCGAGCGAGAACGTGGGGCGTCACCTGTTAACGGGCCTGGCAAGGTGACCCAACACAGAGAGATAGGAGCATGTTTAACAAGGAACTGCGGCAAACCAGAAAGTCTTTGAAGGCGATCCGGAAGCAACTGCGCAACCGGGCCAAGGAATTGGCCAAGGTTGCTAGGGGTGGCTCCCGAACATCCAGGCAAGCGAAGAAAGCCAACATGAAAGTCAAGAAGGTATTGAGGAAGCTGAAGTAGAAACACCGCGATCTCCCTCCCGACTGACGGACTGCGAGCGCAGTCATCTGCCATCCTGCATTGATTTGAAAAAGCTGCTATGCGCGCCGAGCACGTCGACGCGTGCAATTGTTGCCCTTCGACAAGGGTTATGCGCGCTGAGCCCGTCGAAGCGTGCAGTTGTTGCCCTTCGACGAGCTCACGGCACACTGCACTGCTATGCGCGCTGAGCCCGTAGCCATACGATCCCCGGCCGATATGGTGTGCACGATGGGCTGCTCTGCCGGCCCTTAGGGCCATCGACATTCGGTCGAGGAGGGTGTTCCCCCGTGGATCTAAAGCAGAGCCTCATTGACCTCTTGATCGTCACCGTGATCGCCGCGCTGACCCCCATCCTGGCCGGGTTCCTCTCACGGCTGCGCGTGCCTCAGGTGGTAATCCTCATTCTGGGCGGAATCCTGGTAGGGCCGCAGGTCTTGGGCTGGGCCGAGCCGGCGAGTATCGAACTGATATCCAACGTGGGCCTTGGGTTCCTCTTCCTCCTGGCTGGTTACGAACTCGAGCTTGGGCTGTTCCGCGAGCGAGCTGGACGGCTGGCAATAACATCCTGGCTGGTGACCGCCGTGGCCGCGATTGCCGTGACTGGCGCCTTGGCGGCGGTCGGCTTGGTCCGCGCCTTCGTTCCGGTCGCGATCGGCCTTACCACGACCGCGCTCGGCACCTTGCTGCCGATCTTGCGAGACAACCGGATGCTCGAGGGCCGGTTCGGCGCATTCATCATGGCAGCGGGAGCGGTTGGCGAATTCCTTCCCATCGTGGCCATTGCGGTGTTCCTCAGCACCAAGGGCGCCTTCCTGGGCCTAATCTCCCTGGTCGTCATCGCGGGGGCCGCCCTGCTATTAACGTTCGTTCCGCGGCTGGTCCGCAACGAGAGGCTCAGGGGCATTGTCTCCGAGGGTGAGCATGCGACGTCGCAGACCACCCTTCGCTGGACCATGGTTCTGCTGTTCGCGCTCCTCGTCATTGCCGCGGATTTCGGCCTCGACGTCGTGCTCGGGGCCTTCCTCGCTGGCGTAGTGCTGCGCCGCTGGGCGCCGAGCGACGTGCGTTTGGAGGCCAAGCTCGACGCGGTGGGCTACGGCTTCTTCATCCCGGTCTTCTTCGTGACATCAGGCATGAGCCTCGACCTTAAGTCGATCATCGAATCCCCGGCGCGCTTGCTCGTTTTCTTCGTCTTGTTCCTCGCCGTCCGTGGCCTCCCCACTCTGCTGTTTTACCGACGCGAGCTACCCATGCGCGGGCGGGTCCAGTTGATGCTGCTGACAGCGACCGCACTGCCGCTGCTCGTCGCGTTAGCACATATCGGTCTTGAGTCGGGGACGATGCTGCCCGAGAATGCCGCCGCGCTGGTCGGTGCCGGTGTGCTGTCGGTCATCGTGTTTCCCGCGGTCGCCGTCAGCCTTGGGCGTCCCGGCGCACGCCCTCTCGTTGAGTCCCCGGGTCGTGAGGTCAGCTGACCCTTTTTGGGGTGTTCGCGCACCGCGCTTGGAATCCGCCGCCGTCGTCGTCGCTCGCAGAGGAAAGAACGCCTCCGCTCGCTCCATTTCCATTGCTCGCTCCGCTCGCTGAGGCTGGCGCTTGTTGGCCGCTGCCTTCCTCACTCGCTTCGCTCGCTCGTCCAGGACAGCGGCGCGCCAGCCTGGCTCCGTGCGGCGGCGCGCGGTTCCCGACGCTCACGCCCTAGCCGGCAGCACCTCACCCCCAGCAGGTGAGGCCGGCGATGCCGGCTGGGAGGATCATTGGTGCATGACTGAGCCGCACCGCGAGACCTCGGCGGCGCGTACCACGCCCGCCGCCGTAGACGCGGTACTGGGTGCGGCTGCGATGGCAACGAGTACGGCCGTCTCCCTGACCCGCCTCTTCGCACGGGCGGCCGCGCCGGTCGGGCGGCTGATCATGCACCCGCCCATCCTGAACGAACGACTGCATCCGGCCCGTGTCGTCGAAGCCTTCGCCGACCGGGGGCACGTGGCGCGGACATCGGCTGGTGATGACCTCAGCCGGATCATCGCGGCTGTCGTGCCGCCTGTGGTGGACGAGGTGCTCGACAGCCTCGACCTCACCTCCCTGGTCCGCGAGCGCGTCGACATCGACGCGCTGGTCTCGACCGTCGATGTCGCCGCAATCATTGACCGTCTGGACATCGACGAGATCGTAAGCAAGGTCGACATCGACGGGATTCTGCGTCAGGTAGACGTAGACGCGATTGTGGCGAAGGTGGACATCGATGCGATTGTGCGTCAGGTGGACGTCAACGCGATCGCCCGTCAGGTGGATGTCGATGCGATTGTGCGTCAGGTGGACATCGATGCCATCGCGCGTCAGATTGACATTGACGCCATCGTGTCCCAGGTGGACATCGACGCGATCGCCAAGCGAATTGACGTCGATGCCATTGCGGACCGGATCGAGGTCGATGCCATTGTCAGCCGCATTGACATCGACGCGATCGTACGGCGCCTTGATCTTGTGGGCATCGCTGAGGAGGTTGTCAACGGCATCGACCTGCCAGAGATCATCCGCCAGTCGACCGGGTCGATGGCCTCTGACGTCGTACGCGACGTACGGATGGAGAGCATCGAGGCCGACGTGGCGATCGCCCGCCTCATCGACCGTGTTATCCGTCGACGTCGCGCCCGGCATACCGATGCCCCGGGTGAACCGGCCCAGCAGGAGCCACCCCAGGCGCCGCAGCCATGAGCACCCATATTGACCCGATACCCCGCGAGGCGAGGCCCTTCCAAGGCCACCGCGCGGGGCTTGTGACCCGCATTCTCGCGGCGGCAATCGACGTTGCCATCATCACCGTGGCATTGGGTGTGTGTTACCTCGGCATCTGGCTATTCCTTCTCCTTTACCGCCCACGCTTCAGCGCCCCGACGCCGTCACCTTGGTTGGTGTCTATCGCCGGCTGCGTGCTGCTGACGCTTTATCTCGCGGTGAGTTGGATGGGTGGTGGGGGCCGCACCTACGGCTACCACGTCATGGGATTGCGCGTCCTCAACCGCGAAGGCCGCCGGCTTGGACCCTTCTTGGCTCTGGTCCGTGCGGCCTTCTGCGTCATCTTTCCGATAGGGCTGCTCTGGGTGTTGTTCAGCCGCCAGAACCGCTCGCTGCAGGATCTTGTGCTGCGTACGTCTGTGATCTACGACTGGGACGTGCGACCGCTGCAGGAACCGCCAAAGCCGGTCCGTCGATGAAGCTTGCAGACGGTCTGCACCGCATCGGCTCCGATTTCGTCAACAGTTACCTGGTTGAGGATGCCTCAGGAGTCACGATCGTCGACGCTGGCCTTCCCGGCCACTGGCGTGAGCTGGAGAAGGAGCTGACGCAGTTGGGCCGCTCGCTCGATGACGTTCGGGGCATCGTGTTGACTCATGGCGACACCGACCACATCGGTTTCGCGGAGCGGCTCAGGCAACAGAATGGGGTTTCGGTATACGTTCATGAGCTTGACGCCGCCCGGGCTCGCGGCGAGGTCAAGAAGCCCAGCACCGGCTGGGGACCCATCAAAGTGCGTCCATTAATGGGCTTCCTGTGGTACAGCGCGCGACACGGCGGACTCCGCATTCCGCCGGTCCGCGAGGTAGTGACTTTCACCGATGGTGCCGTGCTCGACCTGCCCAGGTCTCCGCGCATCATCCACGTTCCGGGGCACACGCCCGGCAGCGTTGCCGTGCACGTACCAGCAGCGGACGCACTGTTGGTCGGCGACGCCATGACCACCGGCAACGTGCTGACTGGCGAGCTTGGGCCCCGACCAGCACCCTTTACGCTCGACCCGGAGGCTGCCCTGGCGTCGCTGGCCAAATTGGAGGGCATACGGGCCACCTGGGTGCTGCCCGGACACGGAGCGCCATGGCGCGGTGGGGTAGCCGAGGCAGTCCGGCAGGTGCGACAGGTGGCCGCTGGCTGAGGCCACGTCGCGCGCGGGACCAGGTCCAGAGTCTGCCGTTCAGTTGCACCAGTTGACGTTTGAACCAGCTACGGCCTGGTGCGTCTGTCCGGTTGCGGTGTCGACGATCTCGGTCGTGTTAGGGGTTGTCGAGCTGTCGGTGTTCGCGTCTACATCGTTGAGAACCTTCGCGAGAGCGAGATATTGACCGTTGGGGGAAGCGCAGAGGCTCTCTATCGACCTCATCGGCTCCTCCGTGTAGATCTCCC
>JBKPAB010000261.1:0-10846 GCA_046726195.1 Actinomycetota bacterium | reverse complement strand
CTCCAACACACATATACCCGGCCCCGGCCGCGCGAGCACAGCGATGTGATCGAGCAGTTTCGAAGAAGCTGCCGCGGCGGACAGCTGCCTAGCATGAGAGTCGTTCTGGAGATCTCGAAGAGAGGAAAAGCTGCGATGAACGACACTCAGAAGTCCGCAAAGAGCACCCCCGCGAGTGAGAAGACAACCAAACGGTTCACCGACGAGGAACGAGCCGCGATGAAGGATCGCCTCCAAGAGCTGAAGGCCGAAGCCAAGAAGGCGGACGCGGAAGAGGCCGTGCTCGCGAAGATCGCAGAGATGGCGGAGCCGGATCGCATCATGGGCGAGCGGCTCCATGCCGTTATCAAGGCCAGCGCGCCAGCACTCTCACCGAAACTCTGGTACGGGATGCCCGCGTACGCCAAGGACGGCAAGATCATCTGCTTCTTCCAACCCGCGCAGAAGTTTAACTCCAGATATGCGACGTTCGGCTTCAACGACGACGCGAACCTCGATGAAGGCACCATGTGGCCGACCGCCTTCGCGTTAAAGGAGGTAACTGCCGCCGAAGAGGCAAAGATCGGCGCGCTCGTTAAAAAAGCGGTGAGCTGACCCCCGCGTACGCCCCCTTTGCAGGGTCAGGGAGCTCGCGAGGGTGCTCGAAAACCGGACCATCGAGGGCTAGTGCGCAGCCTGGGTGTAGATCGCGTCAGGCTTGATTAGCGGAAGTTGTCTGGTAGCGGGTTCTGGCTGTCAGGAAGGTAGCAAAGCCCAACGCCGCTGAATGATGGCGCCAATCGAAGCTCGCTACGCGTGGACGCCGTCGCACGACGTGCTCTAGCATGTCCGGGGTTTCTGGTGTATCGGGGGCACTAGCCAATGAAGGCGCTTCTGTCGTGGTAAGAACCGACAAGCCCGTGTTCAGCGACGACTCTGGAATCCGTGCTGCAGTCCTGAAGGCGGGCGTCTGGGCAATCTGCCTCATCGCCGTGCTTGTCGGCAGCGCGCTGGTTCTGACCCTGCGCACCCACGTCACGCTTCCAGCGGTGGATCGGTTGATGCCGCCTTCGGGCGGACAGCTCGAGAGCGGGGGAGTGTGGCCGACCGCGGAATCTTCGACCCAGCCGCCTCAGCCGTCGATCACATTGCAGCCGTCGATCACGTTCCGGCCGACCGACGCCGCGCCGAGCCCGACAATCAAACGCGCGGCCCCGATGGCTGGTGCGACGTCAGCTGCCCGAACAGAAGCGCCCACCCCGGCCGCTGGTGGCACCTCTATCGCTGAACAAACGACGAAGGTCCGCAACCCCAAAGCAGCGAATCCGACCCCACGGGGTTCGCAGCCAACATCAAGACCTGGCAATGGTCCAGGATGAGTTCAACGCATGAGAGTCGTGCGACCGCAAGACCGTGAGCCACGGGCGCACTGGGTGTTGCTGTCGGTCCTGATGCTGCTCTTGCTCTTCGCCCTGGCGGTCTCGGGTGTTATTCAGGGGCAGGTCGGTGAGACTGGGCGGGCACCCGACTCGCAGCAGAAGGCGGGCAGCGTGCCGCCTGAATTCCTAAGTGGCGGGCCGATCGTCGACCGCTCCCAACCAGAGCAAGGCGGTTTGCGCGTTCCTGACAGGCATGTGGCGCTGACGTTCGACGACGGGCCGACCGAGTGGACTGAAGAGATCCTCGACATCTTGCGCAATCGCGGTGTACGGGCCACCTTTTTCGTGATCGGCGCGCGTGCTGCCGCACGCCCAGACCTAGTGCGGCGCATGTACGCCGAGGGTCACGAGGTCGGGGTCCACACGTTCACCCACGGCAACATGGCCAACGTCGGCCCGCAACGGGCGCGCTTGGAGTTGGACTCGTCGCAGCTCGCAGTAGCCGCTGCGACAGGACACACAACCAGCCTGCTGCGGTTGCCTTATTCCAGCAAAGTTGCAGACGTGAGCTTCGCCGAGTGGCAGGCGATGCGCCGGGCTGAGAACTATCGAGTCGTTTATGCAGACCTGGACACCGAGGACTGGAAACGGGCAGGTGTTGACACCATCGTCCGGGCCGGACTGCCGGATCACGGCGAAGGGGCTGTAGTGATGATGCACGACGGTGGTGGCGACCGCTCGCAGACAGTGAAGGCTGCCGACCAGCTGATCACCGAACTCCAGCGTCGCGGTTACACGTTTGACACCATCACCTCGGCGGTCGGGCTTACCTCACCTTGGCATGCCGCGACCGCGCAGCAGCGGCTTCGGGGGCAACTAATCAGCGGGATCGTTCGCGGGTCCGAACTTGTCGTCAGCGTGCTCAAGATCACCCTCGTCGTATTGGCGGTGCTCGCTGTGCTGCGTATGGTGCTGCTCGTTGTGTTGGCCGGGCGACACGAACGGGCACCGACCTTAGTTGCTCCAGCCCGCCGCGCCAGAGACTGGCCGCTCGTATCGGTGGTAATACCCGCGTACAACGAGGAGGTGGGAATTGCGGCGACCGTACGGTCGCTGGTTTCGAATGGTTATCCAGATCTCGACATTGTCGTCGTAGACGATGGCTCGAGCGATCGCACCGCAGAGGTTGTCGCCCAGCTTGGCCTACCACAGGTGCGAATCTTCCGGCAGCGGAACGCCGGAAAGCCGGGGGCGTTGAACACCGGCGTCCGGCAGGCGATGCACGACATCCTGATTCTGGTTGACGCGGACACAGTCTTCGAGCCTGGCGCGGTACGAGCGTTGGTGGCTCCCTTCGCGACAGCCAGGAGATCCATGATCGGAGCGGTCTCCGGCAATACGAAGGTTGGTAACCGGCGGGGCCTGCTGGGGCGTTGGCAGCACATCGAGTACGTGATCGGCTTCAACCT
Organism: Actinomycetota bacterium; assembly: GCA_046726195.1. GTDB lineage: Bacteria > Actinomycetota > Actinomycetes > Propionibacteriales > Propionibacteriaceae > Microlunatus. Next base: position 8,019 of record JBKPAB010000261.1, on the reverse strand, counting down.
GGACCGCCGCATGTACGACGTCCTGCAGTGCATGCCGACCGTGCCGGGTGCGATCGGAGCCTTCAGGCGCGAGGCCCTCGAAGCGGTAGGCGGCGTCAGCGCCGCGACGCTCGCTGAGGATACCGACTTGACCATGGCTATCTGCCGAGCGGGGTGGCGGGTGATTTACGTGCCGGAAGCTTGCGCCTGGACTGAAGCGCCGGCGACACTCAGACAGTTGTGGCGGCAGCGGTACCGCTGGTGTTACGGCACGATGCAGGCGATGTGGAAACACCGAGGTGCCATCCGTGAATCAGGCGCTGCCGGCATGCTTGGGCGACGCGGGTTGCCATACCTGCTGGCCTTTCACATGATGCTGCCACTGCTCGCACCCGTTATCGATATCGCCACCTTGTACGCAGTCGTGGTGACGAGGTCGCCGACGCTACTGTACGTGTGGCTGGGATTTATGATTCTGCAACTCGTCACTGCTGTATACGCTTTTCGGCTGGACGGCGAGCGACTGAGGCCACTGTGGAGCCTTCCGCTGCAGCAAATCGTCTATCGCCAGCTGATGTACCTAGTCGTCGTCCAGTCCACCGCCACCGCAATGTACGGATTCCGGCTCCGCTGGCAGGGTGTCCAGCGGACCGGGAGGATGGACGCCGCTCCAATCGGTACCAGCCTGACCTCAGCGAGCTGGCGAGGGAGCTCGAAAGGCCGAATTACCAGTCGTGCATCGACCCGTCACGGCGACGGTTCACCGGCAGATACTTCGGGTCGTACGGATAACGTGTCGCAGCTTTCTCGTCGAACGTGACGCCTAAGCCAGGCTGGTCGCCCAGATGCATATAGCCGTCCCGGAACGTGTAACTGGCGTGGAACACCTCGCCAGCCGGGTCACGGTGTCCCATGTACTCCTGGATTCCGAAGTTGGGAATGCTCAAGTCGATGTGCAGAGCGGCCGCGAAGGAGATCGGGGACAGGTCGCCGGCACCGTGTGAGCCGGAACGGATGCCATACAGGTCCGCCAGCGAAAAGATCTTGCGCAGATGGGTGATACCGCCAGCGTGCGACACGGACGTCCGGATGTAGTCGATCAGCCGCTCGGTGATCAGCTGCTGGCAGTCCCAGATGCTGTTGAAGACTTCACCGACCGCGATCGGGGTGGTTGTGTGCTGGCGGATCAACCGAAACGCGGACTGGTCCTCGGCGGGAGTGGGGTCCTCAATCCAGAACATGCGGTACGGCTCCAATGAGGCGCCCAGCCGCGCGGCTTCGGTCGGCGTTAGTCGATGATGTACGTCATGTAGCAGGTGAACCTCGTAACCGAATTCCGAGCGGAGATGGGCCATCACCTGCGGCGCAAAGTCAAGGTAGTAGCTGCTCTCCCAGATGTCCTCCTGAGGCGCTTTGCCGCTCGCCGGCTCGTAGATCCTGCCATCGGTCGGCGCTATGCCGTACGTCTTCTCCAAGCCGGGGATGGCAGCCTGGGCCCGAATCGCCAGGTAGCCGAGGTCGAGATGGTGCTGAAAGTCCGCGCTGAGCTCGTCCAGGGTGGAACCGCTGGCGTGGCAGTAGACCATCACACCGTCCCGGGCGGCACCGCCTAGCAGCTGGTACACCGGGAGGCCGGCCAGCTTGCCCTTGATGTCCCACAGCGCAATGTCGACGGCGGCGATGGAGGTCATGGTCACCGGGCCACGGCGCCAGTAGGCGCCTTTGTACAGGTACTGCCAGGTGTCCTCGATGCGGTTTGCGTCTCGGCCCACCAGCAGCGGACAGACATGATCACGAAGGTAGGCCGCCACCGCCAGTTCGCGGCCGTTCAGTGTGGCGTCACCCAGTCCGAGTAGGCCGTCCTCGGTCTCGATGATCAAGGTGACGTAGTTACGCCCGGGCGATGAGACGATCACCCGGGCGTCAGTGATCTTCACGATTAGTGGTACCTACTTCATGCTCTGGATGATCGTGAGCACCTGTGCTGCGCCGTCCGCTGGGCTGGTCTTACCGAAGAGCACCTCGGTTGCCACCGGGGTGAACTCGGCACCGAAGCCGGAAGCGTTGGCCGGAGTGACCTGAGGCGGGGGCACCAGCTCGGACTGGATGGCCTGCGAGAACTCGAGCGCAACCTTGGCCTGCGGATCCAGCAACGGAGCGACCTCCTCCTGTACCGCTGGAATGGCCGGGATGCCCCGCTCTGTGGTGAGCACCTTGGTAGCCGCTGGATCGGTGAGCAGGAAGTCGATTAGCTTGGCGCTGGCCTCAGCCTGCTCTGTGCGGGCCGACACTGACCAGTACATCGACGCCTTGTTAACCATCTTCGGCGACTCACCCTTCGCCTGAGCCGGGAGCCGAAGCAGCTCCATCTGCGTACCGCTCGCCGCACCGAAAGCCGAGATCTGGGTGTGGAAAAGCAGATGGAAAGCCGACTTGTTTGTTGCGAACAACGTAGCGTCCAGGGTCTCACCGGCATTCTCGGATTGCACCTCCGCCGGAGGCGTGGCCTTCATAGCGATCAGCTTGTTGGCGTAGTCGAAGAAGCTGGTGATGGTTGCTTCGCTAACCCCAGGACCGTTGGTTGGCCAGACTTCCTCACCCTTCTGGCGTGCCCAAGCGCCTAATTCCGCGGGGCTTGTGCCGAATCCGTCGAAGCCGTACACGCCTTGGGAACCGAGCTTTTCGGTGACCTGCGCCGACACTTGGGCGAGCTGATCCCAAGTCCATGTCTTGTCATCGGGCATCGATACCCCGGCCTTCTTCAGAACTTCGGGATTGACTGCCACGGAGAAGTTCGCGACACCGATTGGGGCGCCAACGAGCGTGCCCCCCACGTTGCCCGTTTCCAGCACCTTCGGATCCATCCCCGACAGGTCGAGGGTGCCCTTCACCGTGTTCAGGTCTAGCAAAGCCTCTCGAGTGCCGTACGCGGCGATGTAGGACTCGTCCATCTGAATGACGTCAGGCGCGTTATTGCCCGCCGTCATCGTGGCGAGCTTGTCCCAGTACGCGGTCCAGTCGTTGTTCTCGATCGTGACCTTGATGTCTGGGTTCGCCGCAGTAAAGGCGGCCACCGCCTGCTCGGTCAATTTGAGCCGCGAGTCGTTGCCCCACGTGGAGACCCGCAGCGTCGTCGCCCCCTCAGACCCACCACTTTGGGTCTGGCCGGGGGCGCAAGCGGCCGAGACGATAAGGCACACCAGCAGTATGAGGAGAGCCGGCGTGCGGGCCAGGGATCTGCGTCGTTGCAATGGAAACCAGATGGAAGTCATTGTTGTTGCCTTTCTCGAGGGCATGCGCCCTGAGCTTGTCGACATGCGCCCTGAGCCTGTCGAAGGGTGCGCTTCGACAAGCTCAGCGCGCAGGGTGATGGTCCGTGTCATGGCCGGCCCATACCCAGTCGTGCCGTGATCGTGTCCTGGGGGAACCCACCGCTGAGGCTTTGGTAGAAGCGGTGGGCCGGTGTCAGATCCCGTCGGTGGACTGTTTCGCGCTCGATGGAAGATGCGTAGAGCGCAGCGACGAACTCCATCGTCGGACGGGTGCTGGCCAGCGTCGTTTCGTGGTGTCGGCCAGCGAGCATGTCGTCAACCAACTGATCGATCTGGGCCGCGTGGTTGCTGGGAACATCCGACCCAGCGGAGGCAGCCCATACGTCGTCCCGGCCTGCCGGCTGCGGATTCCCGAGGTTGTCGGCGTAGCGCAGACCCGGATCGCGCCCGAGAATCGCAGCCGTTGTGGCATCCGGCGCCGGCGCCCAAGACCAGTCGGCATCGCTGTAGCCATAGACGTGATTGACCTCGAGCGTGCCGCCGGTGGTGTCGATCCGAATGCGGCTGAGCTCTTGAGGGGAGAGCAGGCTGGTCACGACGCTGCCTGCTGCGCCGCTGTCGAACATGACGATTGCTAGCGACACATCCTCGAACTCGACGGGGCGCGCTATCCGCGCGGCACGAGCGTCGATGGTCTTCCAGGAGCCCATCAGGTGGAGAAGGAGGTCGATTTGATGGATGCCGTGCCCAAGGGTCGGGCCGCCACCTTCGCCGGCCCAGTTGCCGCGCCACTCGGGCAGGAAGTAGCTGTCGGGGCGGTACCACAGGGTTTCGCAGACGGCTACCTGCGGCGTTCCCAACGCGCCTGACTGCAGCAGACGGTGGGCGCGGCGTGCACCCGATCCGTGACGGTGCTGGAACACCACGTAGATCGCGCCCGAGCTCGCCTTCTCGGCAGCGGCGAGCACGTCCATGTCGGCCAAGTTTGTGGTGGGGGGCTTCTCCAGGAGCACTGAGCAGTCCGACTCGAGCAGCACAGCGGCGACTTCGGTGTGATTCCCGGGAGGCGTGGCGATCGACACGAGGTCGGGCTGGTGATCGACAAGCTCACGGGAGGAGCCGTACGCCGTGGTCCCGAATTGCTCGGCGAATCCAGCGGCGCGTACGGGGTCGACGTCGACGACACCCACCAACTCGACGCGTGGGTTGTTCTGATAGCTGAAGGCATGTGCGCGGGCGATCGTGCCACATCCAACAATCCCGACGCGGAGCTTTGCTTTGTCGGCCGGCCCGTTCATCGGGCGAATCCCAGCATCGTCTCGGTCTTCTGACCGCGGAGTGCCAGATGCATTACATCGATGTACTCACTACCGGCACGATCGACCACGAACAGGTGATCTCGGCCAGGGCGGGCAGCCAAGTCGACATACTTACGGAGTCCCATGTAGCCCTCGGCTCCCAAGATCACTAGCCGGCCATATCCCCACGTAGCAAACCCTGCATTTTACCAGTCCCGCGGGCGTAGCCATGAGCACCGTCGCACCGCAAGGTCCTCGCCGAAATCCTGTATCTTCGGCGGCTCCGGATGGGTATGCCGCATTGATGGGCGACTGGCATCACCGGACAGGGCTGACACCGCAGCGATGCTGTTCTCCAGTCGTGCCCAGGGCAGACCGGTCGATGTTGAGAGTCATGCAGGCGAAAGATCACCAGCGATTTGATGACGAAGTCGTGGTGATCTGCGCCGCTGTCCTGGTTCATCCGTAGCGTTCCCCTATGAGGACCCAAACCTTCGATGACTGGCCCGCCTTCCTCACGACACAAGACCTGGCAAACATGCTTCGGCTGCCCTCGGTCTTGACGGTCTACGAGTGGAACAAAAAGGGGACCGGCCCGCCGTACTATCGCGTCGACAGGCAGCTCCTTTACCGGAAGAGCGAAGTCCTGAAGTGGCTGGAAAGGTCCGACGTGTCCCTCGATTGGTAGATCAACTCCGGGTCCGGAGGAACGTCTGCGGCCTTAACCCATCTCTGCCTGGGCCGTCCCGGACCGCCTACTCAGCCCAAACCTTTGCTGGTGCTCCTTCACCACCAACGAGTCGCCCGCGACAATTGACCCGGCTTGGGTCTCCGCAGCGACCGAGCGGGTGCTCACGGCGACGCAGGAGCACGGCTCCACCTGGCAGATGTGGCACGTGTGTGCCGAAGCGCACAACGTCAGAGCCCCAACACAGCAACCAACTGCCCGTAATGGCGCCCGGTGGGGATTACTTGCCGCGAGCACCTCGTCGTCTCAGCTTCTCGACGTTTGCAGCCGCGACCAGCCAGACTAGGCGACAGGACGGGGGCCAGTCGTGCAACTGGAAGGGCACGAGGTGGGTAATCGGACACGCCTGGTTCTCGGCAGCGCGCTCATGCTGTTTCTGGAACTGGCGCTGATCAGATGGGCCGGTGCCAATGTCGTCCACCTGAGCTTCTTCTCGAACTTCGTCCTCCTCGGCTCCTTCCTCGGCATCGGTCTCGGATTCCTTCTGGCCCGCAAGGATCGGCCGGCCCGACCCTACTACTCCCTGGTCGCACTGCTCGCGCTTGTGGGGTTCATCCTCAGCAACCCGGTGACCATCGACCGGGCAAGCTCGGATGTGATCTTCTTCACCAGCCTGCACACGACCGGGCCGAAGCCCTGGCTATCACTTCCGGTGATCTTCATCGCGGTCGCGGTCATTATGGCCGGGCCGGGCGAGATCGTCGGCTCCTGCTTCCACCATCTGCCGCGGCTCGAGGCCTACCGCCTGGACCTGATCGGCAGCCTCATCGGCATCGCAGCGTTCACGCTGCTCTCGTTTGCCCAGGCGCCGTCCCTGGTGTGGGGAGCGATCACCGCAACGCTGTATGCGGTTCTGCTCGGACGGCCGGGTCGCGGGCTCGCGATCGCAGGGGCAGTCGGGCTGGTTGCCCTGCTGGCCGGTGAGACCTTTATAGCGCCGGCCACCGGCGGTGAGTCGGTGTTCTGGTCCCCCTACTACAAGGTGACCACGTACGTCCGGGACGAAGGCAAGACGCTGCTGGTACGAGTCAATGGGATTCCCCACCAGCGGGTCACCACCGCCGCGGGCCACGAGCAGCAGCAGTCGCCGTACGTCATCCCATACCAGCGCCTGGTGGACAACCCGCTGGACGACGTATTGATCGTCGGGGCCGGCACTGGAACCGATGTCGCGATCGCGCTGCGCAAGGGTGCCAAGCACATCGACGCGGTCGAGATCGACCCGGCGCTCCTCCAGCTCGGCCGGGACCGCAACCCAGACCATGCGTACCAGGATCCGCGGGTGACCACCTACGTCGACGACGGCCGCGCGTTCCTTGAGCGGACCGACACCAAGTACGATCTGATCCTCTTCGCGTTGCCGGACTCGCTCACCCTGGTTTCCGGGGCCAGCTCGCTGCGGCTGGAGAGCTACTTGTTCACCGAGCAGGGGTTGAGCGCAGCTCGCGACCATCTCAAGCCTGGTGGCGCATTCGCGATGTACAACTTCTACCGCGAGGCCTGGCTGGTGGAACGGCTCGCCGGCACCCTGGAGCAGACCTTCGGGCACACGCCTTGTGTCGATACGAACCCGAGGCAGCGGCAGATGGCGGTCATGGTGATCGGCCTCAGCATGTCCGACCAGGCTTGCGCGACGACCTGGGTGCGTACCTCGGCGGCGCCGACGCCGTCCACCGACAACAAGCCGTTCCTCTATGTCAAGGACAGCGCGTTCAAGACCCTGGATCTGTACTGGACCACGCTGTCGCTGATTGTGCTGGTCAGCATCATCGGTGTGGCCACGGTACTGCTCAGCCGGGGCCGCGATGCCGGCGCGGGTGTCGGGCTGCTGGTCGGGATGCTGCGTTACCGCGACCTGTTCCTGCTCGGCGCCGCGTTCCTGCTGCTGGAGACGAAGTCGGTGACCGGGTTCGCCCTGCTGTTCGGCACTACCTGGGTGGTCAACGCACTCGTGTTCGCTGGCGTCCTCCTGGCGGTGCTTGCTGCGGTCGAGGTGACCAGGCGCTGGCCCACCCCGCCGCTGCCGGTGATGTACGCGATCCTGCTCGGCGGGCTCGCGCTGGCCTGGGCGGTACCGAGCTGGTGGCTGCTCTCGCTGCCGGTAGGACCGCGTGCGGTCGCCGCGCTAACAATCGCATTCCTGCCAATCTTTGCTGCCAACGTCATCTTCGCGAAGCGATTCGCCGAGACCCTCGATCCGGCTCTCGCGTTCGCGGCCAACCTGATCGGCGCGATGGTCGGCGGCTGCCTGGAGTACCTAGCGTTGCTTTTCGGCTATGACGCGCTGCTGATCTTGGCTGGCGTGCTCTATGTCGGCGCCTACCTGATCAGGCCGCGCGCAGCCGGCTCGCAGCCGCAGCCGTCGCCGGTCACCGAGCCGACTCGGGCCGAGGTGCCGGCGGCCTAGGGCGTCGGGAGGGCAGCTCAGCCACTGGCAATGCCTGCGGGCGCGGCCACCGTGAGGGACACGACGGCGTGAGGCGGTGTCTGCCCTTATCAGAGAGCTGGCGAGGGGACTCGAACCCTAACCTGCTGTTTCTCTGCGGCTGGTATCGGAGGGCTTTGGCCGGATGGCATCGTATGGCGTCGGGCCTGGTGAGACCACGCATGGACACCCATCGTCTTCGATCATCTAGCGATCGCCGGGCCCGAAAGTGTGGGGGGAAGTATGGGGTGTGTGCCTCCCATCGTTTACGTGTCAGTCACGTTCATGGATGCGATG
>JBKPAB010000260.1:0-11706 GCA_046726195.1 Actinomycetota bacterium | reverse complement strand
GAATGAGCTGAGGCCCATTTTTCTGGCTCGAAATTCAGCAAAACTTAGCGAGATACTGGGCTAGAGAAGCAAAATCTGCTCTCGAAGCGCGGTCTGTCATTAACTTCGCGACGGCATTTTTCATTTTGCAACAGCCTCTGCTACCTGTGCAAAGCGTCAGCAAGGTGGGTTAACTCAGGTTTCCGCATCCATCCTGTAGTGCTGCCAACCCTGCAGCGCCATTTCAGGTCACAGGCTCGTCATGATCTCCCGTACCAGCTCGGCGGTCTCACTCGGCGTCTTGCCCACCTTGACACCGGCAGCCTCCAAGGCATCCTTCTTTGCGGCTGCGGTGCCAGACGAGCCCGACACGATCGCACCGGCGTGTCCCATCGTCTTACCCTCCGGCGCAGTAAAGCCGGCGACGTAGCCGATCACAGGCTTGGTCATGTGTGCAGCGATGTAATCAGCGGCCCGTTCCTCCGCATCACCACCGATTTCTCCGATCATCACAATCGCGTCAGTCTCGGGGTCTTGCTCGAACGCTTGCAGCGCATCGATGTGGGTAGTGCCAATGATCGGGTCACCCCCAATGCCGACGGCTGAAGAGAAACCGAAGTCGCGCAGCTCGTACATCATCTGGTAGGTCAGTGTCCCCGACTTGGATACCAGCCCAATCCGGCCAGCTTTGGTGATGTCGGCAGGGATGATGCCTGCATTGGACTGCCCCGGTGAGATCACGCCCGGGCAGTTGGGACCGATAATCCGGGTCGAGCTCGTCTGGGATAAGGCGAAGAACTCCGCCGTGTCCTTCACGGGCACACCCTCGGTGATCACGACCGCGAGCGGAATGCCCGCTTCGATTGCCTCGACGACCGCGGACAATGTGAACTTGGCCGGGACGAAGATCACGGTGACATCGGCTCCGGTGGCCACTATCGCCTCGCCGACCGAGTTGAAGACCGGTACGCCGGCCCGTGCGAACTCAACCACCTGCCCACCTTTACCCGGCGTGACGCCGCCGACGATTTTGGTGCCAGAGTTCAACATCCGGTGGGTGTGTTTGCGTCCCTCGGAGCCGGTCATGCCTTGGACGATGACCTTGGATTCAGAGTTGAGAAAGATCGCCATGACCGCCTCGCCTTCAGCTCGCTGCCAGCTCGGCGGCGCGCCGCGCCGCGCCGTCCATGGTGTCCACTTGCTCCAACCTGGGAAGATTCGCAGCGGCAAGGATCTGTCGGCCAAGCTCGGCATTGTTGCCGTCCAGCCGTACCACCATTGGTACCTCGATGTGCTCGTCGCGGCTAGCGAGAAGCTCAAAAGCATGCACAATCCCGTTGGCCACAGCGTCGCAGGCAGTGATGCCACCAAACACGTTCACAAAGACGCTCTTCACCTGATCGTCGCTGATGATGATCTCCAGGCCGCGAGCCATGATTTCCGCGCTCGCGCCGCCACCGATATCGAGGAAGTTGGCCGGCCTCGGTGATCCTGGAAACTCCTCGCCGGCGTACGCGACAACGTCGAGGGTGCTCATCACCAGGCCGGCCCCGTTCCCGATGATTCCGACTGAGCCGTCGAGCTTCACGTAATTGAGCCCTTTGGCCTTCGCTGCCGCCTCCAGCGGGTCCTCAGCCGAGGTATCGGCTAACGCTGCGTGATCGGGATGACGGAAGGAGGCGTTATCGTCGAGTGACACCTTGGCATCCAGTGCGACGATCCGGCCATCAGCGGTCTTGACCAGCGGGTTGACCTCGACCAGTGTCGCATCCTCCTTCTGATACACACTGCCAAGCAGCTGGATGACTCGCGCAATCTCGCTGGCATCGGACCCGCTGAACCCGGCCACTGCCACAATCTCTGCTGCCTTGGCCTGATCGATTCCGACCCTGGGATCGACCGGGATCCGTGCCAAAGCCTCGGGCCGCTCCGCTGCCAGCGTCTCGATGTCAACTCCGCCTTCCTTGGAGCACATCGCTAGATAACGGCGTTCAGCCCGATCGAGCAATAAGGAGAAGTAATACTCCTCCGCAATATCGGCTCCCTCGGTAACCATGACGGTTTTGACGATGTGTCCCTTGATGTCGAGACCGAGGATCTCCTTCGCGCAAGTCTCCGCCTCCTCGGGGCTTCTGGCGATCTTGATGCCGCCCGCCTTTCCGCGGCCGCCCGTCTTGACCTGCGCTTTGACGACAACTACAGGGGTACCAAGTGTGGCGGCAGCGCCTTTGGCCTCGGCGGCGGTGGTAGCGGTGATACCGCGCAGCACGGGCACTCCATAGGTCTCGAAGATGTCTCGCGCTTGGTACTCGTACAGATCCACACTTGCCTCCATGCCCGTGTGAGGTGGGACAGACCAGCTCCGTGGCGAAGAGACCCGCTCGGGCACGCGCCGCCAGACAGACGAACCGAAGCCTATCTGTGAGCAGCGCAATGCATGCTCCAGAGGGCGAGTTGATCACCGTCAGGACGACACCGCCGCTCTGGCGCACCCGCATGACTCGCGGATGACCAGCTCTGTGTCGAACCTTTGGTAGGCATCGGCCGGAGTGTGATTGAGAACCATGGAAACCGCGGCCTCAGCCATCGGCTGAATCGGCTGCCGAGCAACAGTGAGCGGCGGCCAGCAATACTCCGACTCAGACGTGCCGTCATAAGACACCACAGCGATGTCTTCAGGGCAGCGCAGTCCCGCTTCTCGGATTGCCTTGAGCGCTCCAACACACAGCTGATCCGAGGCTGCGAAGATCGCGCCTGGCCGAGTCGGCCAGTTCAGTAGCCGTACCGCCGCTTCGTAGCCGCCCTGGCGGCTGAAGATGGTGCGAACAATTGGCCCAGGCGGCAGTCCGTGCGCGTGGAAAGCGTCGCTCCAGCCTTGTTCGCGAGGCTCCGGAACGGGCTCGCTCGACTCTCCAATGATCAATGCAATCGATTGGTGGCCATGAACGGTGATGAGATGGTCGACAAGTAGGCGTGCGCCCTCCCGTGCAGCTGGGCCGACTGCGGCGTAGCCGGTGAAGGGAGTGGAGCAGTTGATCAGCACTGTTCGCCGGCCGCCGAGCCTCGTGGTACGGAAATCGGCGGGCGCGCGAACGGTGGCAATGATCAGGCCATCGAGGTGCCTGTCGGCAAGGTCGCTGACAATCCGGCTTTCCTGGGCATCGTTGTGATCTGAGGTGGCGACGACCAAGAGGTAGCCATGAGCGGCCGCCGCGACTTCAATGACGCGTGCATACTCGGCAAAAAACGGGTTGGTGATGTCAGGCAGCACTAGCCCGAGCATCTCAGTCGACCCTTTTTTGAGCGCGCGGGCATTGACATTCGGCCGATAGTTCAAGATCTCGATCGCCGCTCGTACCCGCGCCGCAGTCTCAGGTGCGACTCGTCGCGGGCCCTCGTTGACGACGTAGCTGACGACGGCTGTACTCACGCCGGCGTAACGGGCGACGTCTTCCCTGGTCGCCGGACGTGCCGGCCCGGGCGGTTCAGGCGGGTTAGTTGACACGAGTGAGTCGATCCCTCGGGTCGTCGATCGGGTGCTGCAGAATCTACAGGTGTAGATAGCGCGCTGACAAGAATCAGTTGATGCGCCTGCCGATCTATCGCCCGGCAACACATCTGACCAGCATCGATTGCAGGCTGGCTGTCAAAGGTGTGCGATTCCGGAGCACTGATCGAGCCCGAAATCGCAATCTCCGCATGCTCCCGCCCGTCAATCTCTCAGCAATCGTGAAGCCAAGCGGCCAAGGTTTTTCCCTCACTGCGAAAGAACTTGAGCGGCAGCAGGCAAGAAGATCGCTCGTCGGCGAAAGCCGGTTCTCAAACGCTGCTCAGGCTAGTCGCCGCCAGCCATAGCAGCTGTTGCCAGTGCTGCAAACGCCTCAAGGGTTACTGGTACGCGCACAAATTCTTGGACACAACTCGACGGAAAGCCTTGCTACGCCGACATCTACAGGTGTAGCTTCCGGCCCAATGCAACTGTTTGCGAAGGCCCTCGAGAGGGAGCAAGCGCATGGCAACAGCCGACACGGTCGAACCCATCGTTGGAGCAGACTACAAGCCCAGCGCTGTCCGAGGAACGGACAGGCCGCCGGGCCGTAGTGACATCGGAATCGCTCTGATCTTTATCTTGCCGGCTTTGATCGGCTTCCTGGTGTTCTATCTCTACCCCTTCATCCGCGGCTTCTACTTCAGCATGACGAGGTATAACCTGCTCGGGACGCCGACCTTCATCGGCGTTGACAACTTCACCCGGCTCTTCCAGGACCCGCTGTTCTGGAACGCGATTCTGGTGACCGTGGAGTACGTCGTGATCAACATCGTGCTCCAGACCATCCTGGCCGTGGCGATCGCAGTGTTGATGCACCGGCTGACTCAATCCACGGTGGTTCGCGGCCTAATCTTGCTGCCGTTCCTGATCTCCAATGTCATCGCCGCGATGTTGTGGTTCTGGCTGCTTGACTTCCAGATCGGCATAGTCAATGAGTTCATCGCATTCCTCGGACTGGACCGGATCGCATTCTTTGGAGACTCCGCGTGGGCGATCCCGACCATCGCCGTGGTCAATGTCTGGCGGCACATGGGCTACACGGCGCTGCTGGTCTTCGCCGGGCTGCAGACGATCCCCAACTACGTCTATGAGGCAGCCTCGGTCGATGGCAGCACAGAATGGAAGTCGTTCTGGCGGATCACCATGCCGCTGCTGAGGCCAGTTCTGGCTCTGGTGTTGGTGATCACGGTTACTGGCTCGTTCCAGGTGTTCGACACGGTAGCTGTGACCACACGGGGCGGGCCAGGCAATGCTAGCCGCGTCATCCAGTACTACATCTACCAAAAGGGCTTTACGCAAGGCGAGTTCGGCTACGCCAGCGCCCTCTGTGTGATCCTGTTCATCATCCTCGCGGCCGTGGCGCTCATTCAGCTAAGGATGCTGCGGGCCGGCGAATCCGACCTGGCCTGAGAGGAGTCAGTCATGGTAACTACAACCGCTCCCTCTCGCGTCGCAGCTGTAACCGAACCCGAGACCACCGGTAGGCGAATCAACCTTGGCCGGTTGGCCGCCTGGATCGCGATGATCATCCTCATTTTGATCACGTTGTTCCCGTTCTACTGGATGTTGCGCACCGCGTTTTCCACCTCCAAGTCGCTGTTCACCGACCCGACGTCGCTGCTGCCGGTGGATTTCACCACCGGGGCGTTCCAGCGTGTCCTCGGGCTCGCGACACCGGCCGAGGCGCAAGCCGAAGGTGGTTCCGGGGCGGCCGTGAACTTCTGGCTCTACCTGCGCAACTCAGTGATCTTCGCGACCTTCGCCACCGCCGGGCAGGTGTTCTTCTGCGCTCTGGCCGCGTACGCCTTTGCGCGGCTGCGCTGGCCGGGCCGGGACATCGTCTTCTTCGTCTTCCTGACGTCGCTGATGATCCCGCCGATCTTCACGATGCTGCCGAACTTCATCCTGATCAAGAACCTGGGGCTGATCAACACCTTGACCGGGATGATCCTGCCGTTCTTCTTGATGACGCCCTTCTCGATCTTCTTCCTACGACAGTTCTTCCTCGGCATCAGCAAAGAGATCGAGGAAGCGGCCAAAATCGATGGCGCCGGACACTGGAGGATCTTTTTCAGAATCGTCCTGCCCATGAGCACGGCGCCCATCGTCACGCTGTTCATCCTGACCTTCATCAACATGTGGAACGAGTACTTCTGGCCCCTCCTCGTCGGCAGCGGAGAGAACGCGCGAGTGTTGACCGTGGCTATCGGCGTGTTCAGATCCCAGACCCCGCAGGGCAGTCCGGACTGGGCTGGACTGATGGCTGCGGTCCTGGTCGCAGCGCTGCCCATCCTTATTTTGTTCTTCGCGTTCGCGAAGAAGATCGTCAACTCCATCGGCTTCTCCGGCCTGAAGTGATTCCGGGTATGCCTGTTGTATTTCCTCCACCCGCCCCGGTGACCTAGCCGGGGCGAAGACTCGAAAGGATCTGCCAACGATGGCAAGAATGCGCAAGAAGTTGGGAGCCGCGCTGGTGATCGCGGCCGCCCTGAGCCTAACCCTCACCGCATGTGGCGGAGGTGGGGCGGAAAGCGGGGGCGGGGGCGCAGGCGCCGAAGGCGGTGCGATCGACACCAGCACCGCCTCTGGCGAGGTCACCTACTGGCTGTGGGACGCCAACCAGCTGCCCGCGTACCAAGCTTGTGCCGACAAGTTCCATGCGGCCAACCCCAACATCACCGTCAAGATCACCCAGTACGGATGGGCCGACTACTGGAGCAAGCTCACCAATGGCTTCATCGCCGGTGATGCTCCCGACGTCTTCACCGACCACCTGGCCAAATACCCGGAGTTCGTCAGCCAGCAGCAGCTGGTTCCGCTGGACGAGACGCTGACCAAGGACGGCTTCAACGTCGACCAGTACCAGGAGGGCTTGGCGGCTCTGTGGAAGGGCCAAGATGGCAAGCGCTACGGCCTACCCAAGGACTTCGACACCGTCGCCATCTTCTACAACAAGAAGCTGGTCGCAGACGCCGGAGTCAAAGAAGCTGATCTCCAGAATCTCCAGTGGAATCCGCAGGACGGCGGAACCTATGAAAAGACCATCGCTCATCTGACGGTTGATCAGAGCGGAAAGCGCGGAGACGAGCCGGGCTTCGACAAGTCCAAGGTCAAGGTTTATGGCCTGGGACTCGACGGCGGCGCGGGTGCCGGCGTCGGGCAGACGCAGTGGAGCATGTACACCGGCTCCAACAATTGGACCTTTACGGACAAGAATCCGTGGGGTACCCACTACAACTACGACCAACCCGCCTTCCAGGAGACCATCGCCTGGTTCCACTCACTGATCGAGAAGGGCTACATGCCGACCATTGAAGCGGTAACCGGTCAGGGCTCGTCTGATATCTTCGCGGCCGGCAAGTACGCCATGATCACTAACGGCTCATGGATGACCAACACCTTCTTCGGCATGAAAGGCATTGAGGTCGGATTGGCGCCCACCCCGACCGGCCCGAGCGGCAAGCGCGCCAGCATGTACAACGGCTTGGCCGATTCCATCTGGGTCGGTGCCAAGAACAAGCCAGGCGCGGCCAAGTGGGTTGAGTTCCTCGGTTCACCGGACTGCCAGAACATCGTCGGCGAGCAGGCAGTTGTCTTCCCGGCCATCCCGGAAGCGACCGAGAAGGCCGAGGCCGCGTGGAAGGCCAAGGGAGTTGATACCAAGGCATTCACCATCCACGTGGATGAGAAGACCACTTTCCTGTTCCCGATCACCGATCACGCCTCGCAGATCGAGGGCATCATGCAACCGGCCATGGACAACGTGATGACCGGCAAGGCTCCAGTCGAGTCGCTGACCGAAGCTAACAACCAGGTCAACCAACTGTTCGGCTAGTGGTCAAGGGGCGTCATCCGGGCGTTTCTCCCGGTTGGCGCCCCTTTGCCATGTCTCGAACTACTACTGCTGCCGCGCTCCGAACCTCTCAGTTCCCGTGGGCCGAGATCGGCGGGTCATCTACTCGTGCTTGCGGGATACGGTGTGCCTGCCCGTACCAACGATGCCCCCGTCGGGCGTCCACTCGCCGCAGGCACCGCCGCCCTCGCTGATGTCGAGGCGCAGCGGCGTCCCGTCCATTCGCAGAGCCGGATGGTAGTACGCCGCCACCTGGCGGGCGTCGCCCTGGATGTAGTGGCCAATCAATGCCCGGCGGAACCGGTCGGTGGTGGAGTTAGGAGTGCTCCCATGGACCAGCGAGCCGTTGAAGAACAGCACATCTCCGGGGTTCATGAGAACCGGAACCACCTTCTGGCCGGCCGGCAGCGGCACGGTGACATCGGTAAAACTCACCGTCGTGTCTGCCTCAGTAGTGCACAGGACAGGCCAGCGGTGGCTGCCAGGCACCACCTGCATGCAACCGTTGGCCTCATCGGCCGCGTCGACCGCCATCCAGGCGGCCAGGCACGTTCCGGGCTTGGCTCGAAGGTAAAAATTGTCCTGGTGCATCGCCTGGCCGCGGGAGCCGGGCGGCTTGAAATAGAACATGGTCTGCACCGCGTAGGGCTCTGCGCCGGCCAAGGCGTTCAGTCGGCTGCGCAGCCGAACGTCGAGCAGCCACCGGAGCGACGTCTGGTCCCAGCGATGCATCTGCGCCATCCGGGGATACCGGCGCAGCGGATCACGCCGGTCCGCCTCGACGCCGACCAGGTCCTCGGCGTACGCGCCACGCCGCCGCAGGAGCATGAAGTGGTCGCGGAGCCGGTCCACCTCATCAAGATCGAACAAACCGCGCTCGACCGCGTAGCCGTCGGCGGTGAAGTTGGCTAGCAACGACTCAGTCATTTCCACAATCTTCTCAGCACGGCCCGTACGTGACGTTGGTGAGGTGCTCACTGCTCACTTGGCACCGTTTGCTTGGTCTCTGCATCATCTGCAGCTAGCGCCACATCCAGGTGAGGGATGCCAAGTGGCGAGGCGAGACCCGGGCGGGCCATCAGGGTCTTACTCTCGGTCGGCGCCCCTTTGCCGTGCCTCGTTTACTGCTGCACCTCCCCGGCCACGGCGCCGCCGAACTTCTCAGTTCCGGTGGATGGGATGCCGTCGGCACCGGGGCGCCAGGACCGCATGGAGCCACCCGTCAACGGGATCACATTCACCATGCCGCCGAGGTACGCCGCATCATCTGGCACTCCGACTAGGATCGAGCGCTCCGCCACTCCGGCCACGAAGCCGAGTCCTTCCCCGAAATGTTCATTGGCTTCCGCTACGCCGAGGACCCCTGTCGAGTTCTGGTCATACGTCACCTCGGCGCCGAGATCATCAAGCGGGAAGATCTGGACCTGCCCGGCGTCGGTGGCTGGGCCATCTTTGTAAGGCGTGGATACGGCAAGCCGAGTTTTGGTGTCGCCCAAGCCCGGCGGGGCCAGCGCCAGGCGGCGCCCGAATTTATCGCCCGCCGCCGGCGTCCCTGTGACACCTGTCGTGTTCTGGGTCAGTCCGGCGCCCGGCGTAACGGTGACGCCATTGGAGGAGAAGAGCTGGGCCAAGCCGGCATCGCCTGCGGTTCCGAGGTCCTCGAACGGAGCTCCGACCACCAGGTGAGTTGTGCTGCCGGTTCGTACGCTGTCAATGACCTTGCCGAACGAATCACCACCTTCCGCGCTGTCCGGAACTCCTGTGGTGTTCTGATCGAATGCCTGCCCGGCGACGACGCCGGTGTACAAATCGTTGATGATCGCGATGGCGCCAGCACTGCTGATCGCGCTGGAGCCGGAGCCATAATCCTCGCCCGGTATTCCGACGACGGCGTCCACCCGGCTGGAGGTGCCGGCGAGCAGGCCGAGACTGAGGGCTTCGCCGAACCGATCCGCGGCCTCAGATGTTCCCGGAATGCCAGGTGAGTTTTCATCGACAGCTCTCGAGTCGCTAAGACCGGCGGTGAAGAAGCCGGCCCAGCCGGCATCATTCTGCCCCGAGACATTTCCGCCGGGGACTCCAATGGCCACCATTGGCGAGTCGGCGCCCAGCTCGTTGGACGCGTCCACTGCGTAGCCGAGCTGGTCACCCGCGGTGACAGTACGCCCAAAGGAGGTCTGGGTCAGATCCGTAGACGCCTTGCCTTGGCCAAGCCCATCCGAAGAGCCCCAGATGATCTGTGCCATCCCGGCATCGGTCTGACTTCCCAGGTTCTCATACGGAGTTCCGACCAGTAGGTCGGTGTAGCCATCGTTGTCAATGTCGGCAGCCGCCAGGGAGAACCCGAATCGGTCCGAGGTCGAAGGGTTGTCGCCAATAGAGCCCGCACCCTGCACCAGTGTGTGGACCGACCCGCCGCCGATCGTGCTGCTATCGCCGTACAGCACCGTCAGCTGGCCCGCGTCGACAACGCCTCCGGGGTCTGCGTACGGATCGGATACTGTCGCATCGGAAAATCCGTCGCCGTTGAAGTCTGCCGGAGCGCCCGTGATCGCAGGTTGCCGCTGCAGCTTGATCATCTTGGCGACCGATGGGACGCCGGCGTCATCGATGATGAAGAGCATGTAGTAGCCGGCTGGCGCGATGTTCGAGATCGCGGGCGCAGTGGCTGTGATCGTGCTGCCCGCCGCGGTGAAGGACAGCGGCACATAACGCTGGCCTTGGTCCTGGCTATGAGTGGCCGCTCCCAAGCGCACCAGCCCAACCTTGGCAATCGATCCAGCCTCCGCTGAGGTGATGTCGAATGTTTGACCATAAACAGCCGCGGAGGGCGCGGAGTCGATTTCCGGCCGGTTTGCCCGTTGACCGCTGCCGTCTTGCTTGTACAGGTAGGGCGGCTCAAAGTACTCAACGTTTTTCTCCAGGTATCCCGCGTCGAGGCAAGAACCGCAGACTCCGCCGCCGCCGGTGAGTACCCGGCCGTCCGGGAGCAAGGTGGCGCTGGAGTGGTATTGGCGTACGCGGCTGGCGCTCGAAAGAACCGTCCACGTCTCGGTCGAGGGATCCCACCGCTCGGCGGCGAAGACCGGGTTGTCAAGATCGACGTTCGCGTGGACCGAGCGGCTCATTCCGCCGGTTGCGAGCACGCTCCCGTCAGCGAGAACGGTGAGGTTGTGCTGGCGCCGCCCAACCGACATGGATCCGGTGGGGCTCACACTGGTTGTGCCGCCCTCGACATCAACGACCACTGCCGTGCGGGTCGGGACGTCGCTCTGGCCACCTTCGGTAATGTCGCCGCCCCCAGCGACCAGCACTTTGCCAACGTCGTAGGTAGCGAAGCTGCCATAGGTGCGGTTGATGTTGTCCCGGTCTTGTGCGGCTGCTGTGATCGCCCCGGTCCCGCTGGTGTTGATGGTGTTCATGCGGGCCGCGGGACCCACCAGCTCGACCTGCCCGTTCGGACGGGTAGTGAGGAAGGGATAGAGGCGATCACTGAACCCGCTTGCGTTGCTAAGCCGGCGAAGCTTTCCGTCGGTCTGGTAAACCTCAGGGACGCCAGGACCGCCGCCGATGATGACCGCTTCGTCATTGCCGAGAGCCTGGATCGCGGGATACCAGCGCCCAGCCGCCATGTCAGGTCCGCGGCTCCAGGTCTCTGTGCGCCAGTCGAAAATGTGGGTCTGCACGATGCCCTCGAGCGCAGCATTCTTGTTCCCACCGGCTACTAGCAATCGGCCATCGGCGAGCTGGGTGTATCCGGCGCAGAAGATGTTGTAGCCCTGGAGATCCCTACGCACGGAGGTGTCGGTGGTGGGGTCCCAAACCATCGCCCGGGTGAAGCTATGGTCCGTCGTCGACTCCGCCGGACCGTCGCCCACTGAATCCCAGATCAGCACCTTGCCGTTCGGCAACACCGCCTGGAAGACCGGCACGACACTCGTGGGCAAGACCGAGCTCCAGGCCCCACCCTGGCCGGGATCTTGGGCGGCGACCGCTGAGATTCTCGCGTTGGGGATCGTCTGCTCATCTGACCGGCGGCCGGGAGTGTCCCCGGTCGCCGCCTTGATCTCCGTCGCATTGGCCCGGGTCTGCTTTTCGATCTGCTCGATCGAGGTACTAGCAAGGTCCTCTGTGGCGTGCTCTAGAGCAGTTTCATCCCCATCGCCGGGATCGGCGGCCGCCAGGTCGACACTCATCCCGAAACTGATGGTCAGGCCGACAAGTCCAGCCAACGCGCGTGCGCGCCAAGGCCTGCGACGCATAGCTACATCCCCCGAATGCTCCAGAGCACAAGTGGAGTTCAGTCTGTATCGCTGTCTCTTAT
>JBKPAB010000259.1:0-5476 GCA_046726195.1 Actinomycetota bacterium | reverse complement strand
TTTCTTCCTGGCATCGGGGTTGATGGCCCCAATTTGGGCGGTGGGAATCTTCATCGCTGTCTGGCTGGTGCTGTTCGGGCTCGGCATCTTCTGGATGATCAGACGCAAGCCATTGTGGGTTGTGCCTCTGCCGATCATCGCGGCTGCTTTCTGGTTTGGCGGCATGAGTGCCGGTGGCGCGTGGCTCGGCTGGACTCCGTGAAGAACCCCGTCACGTCCAGTCGATCGTCACGACCTCTACAGGCTGCGACACGCCCTTCAGGATGACCCTACGCGGAGCGGAGACCGGAAATCGGTTGGCCGTCCTCGGCACGGTGTTCACGCTGGCAAGGATCTGCCCGCCACCGGCAAGGCTGCCGATGCGAGCGGCCTCGTGGACTCCTCGTCCGGCAAAGTCGGTGGCACGAAGGGAGGCCTCCGCCTCGTGTAGCCCAATTCGGACCTGGGGCGCGAAACCGTGGCCACGGCGATGCTCTGCCAGGGACCGCTGCACCGCGACCGCAGCTTCGATCGCCGTCGAGGCCTCCTCGAAGGCAACAAAGAATCCGTCCCCGGTCTGTTTCACCTCCGTCCCTCCGTAGCGGCTGAAGATCGCCCGCAAGGTCTGGTCATGCCAGCGGATCAGTTCCTGCCATGCATCGTCACCGAGTGCCTCAGCGAGCGGCGTCGAGCCGACGATGTCGGTGAACATGAAGGTTCGCTTTACCCGCTCGCCTGCCCGGGCAGCGATGCCCTGCTCTTCGCCGAGCAAACGGCCAACTCGCTTCGCGTCGGGGAGGGCGCCGAGACGTTCGAAAGCCGCCTTTGCCGATTCAAACTCGAGCCGGGCGGCGTCCTCGTCGCCGTCGGCACGTAGCGCCTCGCCAAGCGCCGCGTGTGCTCTGGCAGTCTCATAAGGAGCGCCGATCTGCTGCCAAAGTTCGACCGCGTGGCGCAGTCTGGCCAACGCTGTTTCCGCATCGCCCTGGGCGAGCATGAGTCGGCCTCGTGCGTACTCAGCCGCCGCAGTCACCGCTGTCGTCCTAAATGAACCGGCGATCTGCTCGAGCTCGGCAACGTGTTGTGCTACGGAGTCGAGGTCTCCAGCGGCGAGTCCGATCTCGACGGCAGCGGGCAGCAGTCTCGCGTGAATGATCGCATGCGGTTCGACAGCGGCGAGCGCCCGCCTGATGGAAATGTTGGCGCCAGCAGCATCGCCCTGCGCCAGCCGAAGCAGAGACATACCGGGCTCAGGGTCGCGGCTGAGCTGGTGGGCCTGTCGGAAAGCCTCCCTGGCACCGTCCACGTCGCCGAGGCGAAGCCGCACTTCGCCGATTTCGTATTGGGCCTCGCCGGCCAATAGCACGTCATACCCACTGAGCTCCTCGCAGGCGCGCTTCGCCTCGCGCTCCGCGTCGGCCCAGGAGCCGCGGAAGTCCATGATCTCGGCGCGGTGCACCCGACAGATTCCGGGGAAGCCCGACACACCCTGCCGCTTGCACCACCGCTCAGCCGCGTCGGTCCACTCCGACGCCCGTCGCCAGTCGGCGAGATCGCGGCAGACGCTGATCGTGCTGCAATAGATCTTTCCAGTCGTCATCGGGTCCAGCTCTCCGCTGACGGCAACCGCCGTGGACTCGTCAACCAGCGCCAAACCCTCCTCGACTCGCCCCATGGTGACCGAGGCGTATCCCTGCAGCTGCAACGCGAGGGCTTGGATCGCCGGTATGGCGAGCCGCTCGCCGATCTCTTGTGCCAGCTTCCCCTGACGAACGGCTTCCTCCGCGTCGCCGTTCATCCGGTGCGCAAGGTAACCCAGCGAAACTGCCTGCCATCCGTGCGCCGCACATTCCTCCGGGATTTGCTCGAGCAGTCTCTTTGCCCTGCCGAGCCATCCATTCCCGATGGCGGTCTCCAGACGTTCGAAATGGTCGAGGGCAAGTTGCAGAGCCATTTCAGCTGCGTGGCTTTTGTCGTCCTGCTTGAGATATCCGCTGTGTGCTCGCTGCCGCGCCTCGATTGCGGCATCCGGATCCCCGGCGAACCATGCGGACTCCGCTAATAGCCCGAGATCGTGCGGAGAGAGTGGTGTCTCAGAGTCAGCCTCGCGCAGCAAATCGAACGCCTCGTGCCATGCGTGCCGACGGTGCGCGTCGCGACCCTGCTGAACGCGATCCTCGATGAGCTGAGTCATCTGGCTCCCTGTCGGCCCGAAGTGGCTCTACCCTACGACGCTCCCACTTGGCACCACTTACCTGGACGTGGCATCAGCTGCAGATGGTGCCAAGTCCAACGAACTGGTGCGGAGTGATAACTCCGATTACACCGTGTCGATCGCGACCTCGGCGCGGTCGGCGACCTGCTGCGTTGTGAAATCGCCCACGCCGTGTTCTGCGAAGACTTCGCGCGTGGCCGCCATGATGCCTTCGCGCTTGTCCTGCTTCGCCCGCTCCCAGCGGGCCGATCGGCATCCCAGCGTCGCTCATGACCTCTCTTGACATTATTACTGAGTTGACTCATAATTGAGTGAACTCGGTATCCGAGAAAGATCGCAGCCGCTTCAGGCTTCGTCATGAACCACAGCGAGGAGAATCATCATGAGCACCACCAGCGACACCCGGATCATCACGTCCTACGCGAAGGCACCGGCCCGTACCCTCTCTGCCGGCGGCGTCACCTTCGCCTACCGCGAGCTGGGACCGAAGGGCGGCATCCCGGTCGTCTTCTTCGTGCACCTCGCCGCGACCCTGGACAATTGGGACCCCCGCATCGTCGACCCGATCGCGAAGAGCCGCCACGTCATCACCTTCGACCAGCGAGGCGTCGGCGCCTCCACCGGCGAGGTGCCCGACAGCATCGAGGCGATGGCCGACGACGCCTACACCTTCATCCGCGCGCTCGGGTTCGACAAGATCGACATCTTCTCGTTCTCCCTCGGCGGTTTCATCGCCCAGGCGCTCGTGGTCAAGCACCCCGAGCTCGTACGCAAGCTCGTCCTCACCGGCACTGGCCCCGCCGGCGGCAAGGGCATCGACAAGGTTGCGCGCACCACCTACTACGACATCCTGCGTGCCGCGCTGACGCGGTCCGACGCCAAGGAGTTCCTGTTCTTCAACCGCAACGCTACCGGCAAGCCCGCCGCGAAGGCATTCATCAAGCGCCTCCAGGAGCGCACCGTCGACCGCGACGCCCCTATCAAGGTGAAGGCGTTCCAGACGCAGCTGAAAGCGATCATGAAGTGGGGGCGCTCTGCGCCGGCGAACCTCGACGCGCTCACCCAGCCCACCCTGATCGCCAACGGCGACAACGACCGGATGGTGCCCTCGGTTCTCTCCGAAGACCTGCACCGCCGCATCAAGGGCTCCGAGCTGATCATCTACCCCGACTCCGGTCACGGCGGCATCTTCCAGTTCCACGACAAGTTTGCCCCCGTCGCGGTCGAGTTCCTCGCCCGCTGACCGGCATCCGAGTCATCGAAGGAATGAGCAGATGACCACGACGATTCCGTTCACGAAGAAGCCGTTCGCATCATCGATCCTGCTGTGGATCCGCACCGACCAGCCCCGACAGCAGGGGATGGACTATTGGAAGGGTCCCCACTCCAAGATCATCTCGCCGACCCCGGGGTTCGACGAGTACCGGCAGATCCATCTCGCCGAGACCAATCCCGGGCTGTGGCCCGCAACCCCCGGTGTCGAGACCGCCATCCCCGCAGACCGGCGAATCGACGGGGTTGCGGAGGTCACCTTCGCTACCGTGCTCTCACCGTTACTGGGCCGGAAGCAGACCCGTCTCGCGTACCAAGACGAGATCAACGTATTCCGGCGCACCGTGCTCTACGCCGGGCCGCCAAACTCTACCCGTTGGTACGACGTCGCCGGGCCCGGCGAGAAGACCGGGGCTCGGGCCCTGATCTACATCAGGAGACGAGAAGGCGTCGGCACCCGCCCGTTCCGGAAGTTCGTCACCGACGAGCTCGTGCCCGCGCTCGCGAACACGGGCGTGATGACAGAACTCCGGACCCAGGTATTCATGCCCTGGAACGAAAAGCTCTGGGACACCCCGAACGTCGCCCACGACAACCCCACCGATCAGCGGTTCCACGCCTCGCTGATCCTCGGCTTCAAAGACGCAGCCGCGCGGGCGGCATTCTTCGCCGGCGAGGAGATCAGGACGCTGTCGGACAGGCTGTCGGCGTTCGCGTCCGCCGTCCACGCCTACGAGGTGTCCGCGGCCATGACCTACGTCAAGGACGGCGTCATCCTCCCGTACTACCAGCAATAGCCGAAGTCCTGCCCATCCGACATCGATCGCACCTCTGGAGCAGGTCCATGACCGAGCAGAGCACCATCCACTACGAACGCACCTCACCACAGGTCGCCGGTGGTGGCTGCACGGAGCGGCTTCCGCGCACCGTCGGTGGTGACCGCGCACTGGAGGTCATCCTCACCAGCGCCGACTACGACGCATCCACCGCGGAACGATGGGGTTGGGTCACCCGCGCCCTGCCCGACGCCGAGCTGGATGCCTTCGTCGACGTCATCATCGGTCCCCCTTGCGCCGCTCACGCCGCTGTCGCCAGCGTTCTCGGTAGTGACGTGTCGTGCAGCTCGAAGGTGAGCGTCAGTTCGGCATCCGGTTGAATCTGCGGACGATGCGGTCGAAGATCCGGGCCGGAAGGACCCGGTGTAGCGCGCTGATGCTTGCGGCCGTCGAGCCGGCGGTGCGCCGCGGTTTCGGGCTCCGGTCGGTGGCCGCCGCGACGATCGCTTTGGCCACGACAGCGGGATCGTCGCCGGCGCTCGTGTTGTTCGCCAGCACCTCGTCGAAGGTGCGCCGTCCCGACGCGTAGAGCGGCAGTGGAGTGTCGGCCTGCACGCTGTTGGCCCCGAACGAGGTGTTGATCGGGCCGGGCTCGACGAGCAGGATCCGGACGCCGTGCTCGCGTACCTCGTGGTCCAGCGACCCGGAGTAGCCCTCGACCGCGTGCTTGGTCGCGACGTAGATGGACATGAACGGGCTGGGGACGAACCCACTGAGGGAGGAGACGTTGATGATGCGTCCTCGCCGTTGAGCGCGCATGTACGGCAGGACCGCCTTGGTCATCCGCATGACGCCGTAGACGTTGATGTCGAAGACGTCCTGCGTCTGCGCGACGGAGAACTCCTCGGCGGCGCCCGTGGCGCCGACGCCGGCGTTGTTGACCAAGACGTCGATGTGCCCGAACCGGTCGATCACCTGCTTGACCACGGAAGCCACGAATTCGTCGCTGGTCACGTCGAGGTCGAGGTAGGTCACCCCGGCGGGCGCGGCGGCTCGCGCGGTGTTGCGGCCGGTGCCGATCACCTGGAAACCCGCGGCGGCGAGTGCGATCGCTGCCGCTTTGCCGATGCCTGAGGAAGCGCCGGTTACGAGCGCGACCTTCCGGGTTGCTGTCATGACTGGCTCCTGACGTTCGTGCCCTGCAGCTCCGGGTAGAGCGCCTCGATCGGGCCGC
>JBKPAB010000258.1:0-10372 GCA_046726195.1 Actinomycetota bacterium | reverse complement strand
GCGATGATCGGCAGAGGCACAACCCACAATGGCTTGCGTCTGATCATCCAGAAGATGCCGAGCCCGAACAGCACCAGCCAGACAGCGATGAAGATTCCCACCGCCCAAATTGGGGCCATCAACCCCGATGCCAGGAAGAAAGGCGCGAGCGCCAGCATTGCCGCTAGGCCAAAGCCTCCAAAGACGTACTTGGCGACCGTACGCGCGTCTCGCGGCATGCCCGAATCGTCCCACCTTTCGGTCGCGGTGTCAGGCGATCAGGTGGTGCCTGAGTTTCGGCCATGTGGGAGTCTGAGAAGAAGCCTCACATGAGGTAGAACCTCAATGACCCAACCCCCGGGATCGTAGCCACCGGTGACTGAGAAATCTGGCGCCACGGAGCACCGGCCCACATTTCTGGTGACGGGCGCAACCAGCGGCATCGGCGAGGCAATCGCGACCCAGCTCAGCGAGCGTGGAGCGCTGGTCTTCATGGGCGCACGTACGGCCGAGCGCGGCGAAGCTGCAGTCGATCGAATCCTGAGCCGCGTACCCGATGCCGATCTTCAGGTAGTGACCGGTGATCTCTCTCTGATGCGAGACGTCAGGTCCCTGGCGTACGAGGTGATGGATAAAACGCCGCGCCTCGATGGGCTGATCCTCAATGCTGCCGAGGCGCGGACCGAGCTGTCACTCACCGCCGAGGGCATCGAGACCAATTTCGCCACCAACCACCTGGCGGGTTTTCTGCTGACGCATCTGCTGCTGCGCACGCTCCGAGTCGCGGCGCCGGGCCGGGTGATTGTGGTCTCGTCCTCGGTGCACTCCCGGGTCAAGATGGTTGATCTGACCAGTGTCGTCACCGGTGCGCCGCTCACCCCCGACAGCTACCAGACCAGCAAGCTCTTGAATGTCTTGTTCGTCCGGGAACTCGCCAGGCGTCTGGAAGGCACCGGGGTCACAGCCAATGCCGCTGACCCAGGATTCGTGCGAACCAACCTTGGCCGGCACGCAGCCGGGGGTCGTCGGGTGCTCCTGACGCTGACTCGGCCGATGCAGTCCAATCCGGAACAAGCAGCTGCGACGCCGGTCTATCTCGCCACATCAGATGAGGTTGCGGGGGTGACGGGTGGCTACTACCTGGACTGCCACCCGAGGGAGTTGAGTGGCCTCGCGACGAATTCCAAACTCGCCCGGCGACTGTGGGCAGTAAGTGCGCAGGCGCTGGTGAGCCGGCAGCTGGCCACGCTCAACGAGATGATCGCCTTCGGAGCTGGCTAGCACTGACTCCCTCCCACCACCGACTTGTCAGCGTCTCAGAGTGCTATAGCCCGCTGAGACGCTGACAAGTCGGCAGAAAGTGAGTCGGCGTTCCTCACGTAACAGTGAGCGTGTCTCCATCGACCTTGATCGTCTTGGCAGGCAGCGGGTTGGGGGCCGGAGGGTTCACCACCGAGCCGTCGGTGATCGAGTACTTGCTGCCGTGGCAGTCGCAATTGATCGTGTTGGTGACGGTGGCAACCGTGCATGACTGGTGGGTACAGATTGCGCTGAACGCCTTGAACTCTCCAGCCTTCGGCTGGGTGATCACCGTCGCAGCATCGGGAAAGATCTTGCCACTGCCAACAGGGATATCTGCCGCCGGAGCCGTCAGCCCAGTACCCGTTCCACCGGTCGGAGCTCCCGAAGTGGCAGCCGCGGAGGGCTCACTCACCGGTGCGGTTCCATAGTTGGTGCACGAGCTCAGGCCGGCCAAGGCAGCGGCTGCCAGTCCGGCGTTCATGATCACGGTACGCCGAGAGATCGGCAGCGAGTCGGTCGGTCGGTCGTAGGGATTCATGAGTTAGCTCCTGATGATCATACGAAGAAGAAGTACAACACGGCCGTCGCCCAAAGAGCAGTCAGGCCACTGAACACTAGTCCTCCCGCCAGCGGTAGCACCCACCCGGGCGAATCATCACGGGTCAAGATCAACATCTTGAAGACGAAGGCGCCATAGAGGAAGCAACCAAATAAGGAGTGCGCGATCACGCGGCCATCGAAGGCCTGGAACCCGAGGGCGTACAGGCAATGCACTGCTACTGGTACCGAGATCAGGACTGCCAGCCGCCCGGACCAGCGATGTACGGCACCCACCCAAGCTCCGCGCAACGGGATCCGCCCGTAGATCCCGAGCGCCGTCACGAGCTGCACGATTGCCAGGGCCATGGCGACACTTGCCAGTGCCGCTTTGGCTGCGGCGCCGGTGGAGAACCCTGCGATGTTGACTGCATGGCCGGTTGGTGTGTGCAGTCGCCCGTACACCCCCAGCGCGATGGAGACCGCGCTACCGATGGCGAAGGCGATCACCACAGGGCCGATCTTGGTCCTGCTCGGTTCGGCGGGAGCGGCCTCTGGAGTGGGAGCCGGGATGCTGGTCATGAAAATCTCCTCTGCTGCCAGCTCTCCCTCGGCTCAGGTGACGGGCTAACGCCCGTAGCACTCGCTGGCGCCGCTGTCGGCCGTGCTGTCCCAGTGGAGCTGCTGCCCGGCGGGCCGCTCAACATATTGACGGTGAACATGATGGCGAAGGCCAGCGCAACGGCGGCAAGTGTGACTAGGGGACTGCGATGCTTCACGGCACCTCCTCCGCCGGACGGCGATCGATGCGGGGGATGAGTGCCCCTCCAATCGTCTGATACACCAATGCCGACATTCTCGCCGGTCCCCTGGTGCGCCACAATGGCCGACACGAATTCATCGCGCTGCGAGCGTCGGCATTGTTTGAGGAATGAGGTGTCTAGTGTCCGAGCTGTCGTACGCCGACCGTCCAGTCCGGATCGGAGTTCAGCTACAGCCGCAGCATGCGGACTATGCGGAGCTGCGGCGCGCTGTCGACGCAGCCGAGGATGCTGGCGTCGATGTGATCTTCACCTGGGACCACTTCTTTCCGCTAGGCGGTGATCGGGACGGCAAGCACTTCGAGTGCTGGACGATGTTGGCCGCGTGGGCCGAGCAGACCGAGCGCGTCGAGCTCAGCGCCTTGGTCACCTGCAACTCTTACCGCAACCCTGACCTGCTGGCCGATATGGCGCGCACTGTTGATCACATCAGTGGCGGCCGGCTGATACTGGGGATCGGTGCCGGGTGGTTCGAGAAGGACTATGCGGAGTATGGCTACGAATTCGGTA
Source organism: Actinomycetota bacterium (assembly GCA_046726195.1). Taxonomy (GTDB): domain Bacteria; phylum Actinomycetota; class Actinomycetes; order Propionibacteriales; family Propionibacteriaceae; genus Microlunatus. The sequence continues at coordinate 7,223 of JBKPAB010000258.1, read as the reverse complement.
CGCCCGGCAGCCGGATCGCGGCACTCGGCGATTCCTTGCCACGGATCCGATCGCGGCTCGGCAAGCTCAATCCACCCCCGATGAGACCGATCCCAATCCTGGTGGGCGGTGGCGGCGAGCGGAAGACGCTCCGGCTAGCGGCCGAGCACGCGAACATTTGGCATGGGTTCGGAAGCGTGGAGACGCTGGCTCGGAAGAACCGGGTTCTCGACGAGTGGTGTGCCAAAGTCGGCCGAGATCCCGGCGACATCGAACGATCGACGTCCGCCCGCAGCGGGCCCGATGAGCTGGGCGAGCAGCTGGTGGCCATTGGCGAGCGGCTGTTCACCATCGGCACCGACGGGGGCTCCGGTTTCGATCTTGCTCTGGTTCGGGACTGGCTGCAGTTCCGCGACGAACAAAACGCCGACTCGGGAGCCGCCTCATCCGCGCAGAAACCTACGTAAACATAGGTTTCTGGCGGTCCACACAGGTTGCAACTTGTGCAAAGCGCAGGGAACCTGGGTTAACTCAGGTTTCTGACAGAGAGTGGGTAAGTGAGTGGGTTCGTGATCACGAGACTTGCCGACGCTCTTCGCATCGGACCGGTGGTGCTCGATGGCGGCCTGGCGACTCAGCTCGAGTCCCAGGGCCACCACCTTGACTCTGAGTTGTGGTCAGCGCAGCTGCTCCATGATGATCCGGACGCGATTGTTCAAGCGCATGTGGCCTATTTCGCTGCTGGCGCTCAAGTCGCCACTACGGCGTCATACCAGGCCTCGCTCGGCGGATTCGCGCGTGCCGGCATTGAGCGGTCCGAAGCCGAGCAGCTGATCCGGCGCAGCGTACGCCTGGCCGAACAAGCGCGGGCGCGTTTCGAAGACGGCAAAGATCGCTGGATCGCGGGCTCGGTCGGACCGTACGGCGCGGCGCTGGCCGACGGCTCGGAGTACCGCGGTGATTACGACCTGACGATCAACCAGCTGCGAACCTGGCACCGGCCGAGAATCGCATTGCTTGCCGAAGCAGGCGTCGACATCCTCGCCCTGGAAACCATTCCATGCCTTGCCGAGGTGGAGGCGCTGCTTACCGAGATCGACGGTAGCGGCCAGCCGTGCTGGCTGTCGATCACCTGCGCGGGCGACCGTACGCGTGCCGGAGAGCCGGCCGCCGAGGCGTTTTCGCTCGCCCGCGACGTCGAGGAGATCGTCGCGGTCGGGGTCAACTGCATCGATCCGGCCGACGCGTACCCGCTGATCCGCAGCGCCCGCAAATCCAGCGGCAAGCTGGCAGTGGTTTATCCCAACAGCGGCGAGCGCTGGGACGCAGCAGCTCGGACCTGGGTTGGCCCCGCAAGGTTCCGTCCCACCGATGTAGGTGAGTGGATCGACGGCGGCGCCTGCCTGCTCGGTGGCTGCTGCCGCGTCGGCCCCCCGGAGATCCGGGCGATTCGTGATCTTGTGCGCGCTGAGCCCTTCGACAGGCTCAGGGCACATGACAAACGGGCTCAGGGCACATGACAGGGCACATGAAGGGCACATCACAAAGACCTCAATTCAGCAACACGGCTGCCCCGCTGAATCGCCCGTGCTTGAGGTCTGCCAGTGCCTGGGGTGCCTCGTTCATCGGGTAAGAGACGGTCGTCGCGCGTACCCCGAGTCGCGCCGCCAGCCGGAGGAAAGTTTCCCCGTCGGTCCGGGTATTCGCGGTTACCGACCGCAATTTGCGCTCCTGGAAGAGGGAGTCCTGATAACTGAGCACAGGGATATCGGACAACCAGATGCCTGCGACGGCGAGCGTCCCGCCGCGATCGAGCGCCCGCAACGCAACAGGCACCAGATCGCCCGCTGGGGCGAACAAGATCGCCCCATCCAGCGGCTCAGGCGGCACATCCTGGGCGTCTCCCACGGAGTCGGCACCCAGCTCGGCCGCCAACTTCCGGTTGGCCTCTCCCCGAGTCAGGACATGGACCCGCAGGCCCTGTGCCAGCGCAACCTGTGCGGTGAGGTGTGCGCTACCGCCGAAACCGTAAATCCCGAGCGCGCCGCCGGGCGGAACGGCCGCGCAGACCAGCGCCCGGTAACCGATGATGCCGGCACACAGCAGGGGAGCTAGGTGCTGGTCGTCAATTCCCGCTGGCAGCGCGTACCCGAACGCCTCGTCGACGAGGCAGTAATCGGCGTAGCCGCCATCGGTGTCCCAACCGGTGAAGGTGGGTGCGAGGCATAGGTTTTCGGCACCGCGGCGACAGAACCGGCAACTGCCATCGGTGCCTCCGAGCCAAGCGACGCCGACCCGATCACCAAGCGCAAACCGGGTGACGCCCTCACCGAGGGCATCGACAACACCGACTACCTCGTGGCCAGGGGTGACGTTGGGATGTTTGGGGAGCAAGTCTCCCTCGGCTAGGTGCAGATCGGTTCGGCAGACGCCGCAGCAGTTGACCTTGATGCGGACTTGTTTGGCAAGCGGGGTTGGCTCCCTGCGTTCCACACGCCGCAAAGGCCCGTTGTCGATCGGCCCTGGTTGATGTACGGCCCAGGCGTTCATCTCGCCATTCTGGCGAGTCAGCCCATCAAGGGGAACCGTCGTGCCGCCGAGGACCTAGCGACGCCGAAGTCACACAGATGTTTTTCACAGTTCAGATGGATGTTTTTTGCTGTTCAGCGCGTCATGATTGCACCATGACCATCATCCAGCTCTTGATCACGGGGATTGCCATTGTCGGCGTCATCGTGATCGTGTTGCTGGCGATCATTCCCTCCCTGCTCGAGTATCCTCGGGGCCGCGACAAGGACGAATCCGATACGCCGGCACCGACCTCGACAAAGCCAGACGATCATCGCGACGACTCGATCGATCTGGCGGCCTGAGTTCGTCGCTACCAGGCGGGACGAACGCTAGCGTCGGTAACAGCATCTGTTGGGCAACCGAAGTCGATCATCCTGTACGAGCTTGATCAGGTCGCCGCTGCTGATCTCCAGGACACGACCGCGCTGGGTGTTGCGGGCGATGATCGTGATCACTTCATCGCCCTCTGGGCTGTACTGAACCTCGATGCCCCCGTCGGCAAGGGTCGAATCTGTCAGTAGGTAGGAGTTGCCGTCCATGGAGCGAAATCCCAGACACTTCTGGTGGGTCGTGGCACCGCACCGGACGGCAGACTTGCGGCTGGTCGCGATCTGGAGATAGATCGCGGTCGCGCCCTTGTCCAGCCGGAACATCTCGAACGCGAGCGCACCCTCCTCGCCTGACCAGAACCCCGGCGTTTCGGAGCCGCTGTCGCCGTGGATGCCGAATCCGCTGAAGTAATCACCCCTGGGATCGACGTAGGACGCCGCGACTTCGGCCATCTCGGACCGCCATTTAAACAAGATCCTGGCTCGGCAGCTCTTAATGGTTGGGTCACAGCTCTGCCTGGATGGCGTAGGGATCGGCAGCGGTGGTGCTGCCTGCGGAGCTGGTGGCCGCGTCGGGACGAGCAGTACGGCAGCCACGACCAGAACCACTCCGACAAGCGCGGCCGACCCTCGTTGGATCCAGCGACGGCGGATGAGCCGGCGAGCATGGGCCAGGTCATCCGCGCTGGTGTTCGGCTCGCGAAGGTGGTAGGGAATCGCATCTTTGAGCTCCAGTACGAGAACGTCGCCACTCGCACGCTCCGGTCGTCGGGCCGCCAACGATGCCCGCGCGCGCTTCGCGCGAGACAGCACCTCGCCGACCGGTAGCTGGAGAATCTGAGCGATGTGCGTGCTCGGCAATTCGGCGTAGAGCTCCAAGACGATGGCGACCCGCTGGTCGTAGCTGAGCATTTGAAGGTCGACGACAATCGGCTCCACGGCGGGTACATACCTGGGTCCGTCAATCAGCTCGAAGCGGTCCCGGTTTTCCCAGGGCAGCTGAACCGGTGCGCGCGCCGCGTGCACCACAGCCCGGATGGCTTTGAGCCGAGGACCCGGCGTTCCCCGCCAGCGCTCGTAGAGTTCCGCGAACACCAGCTGGACGACCCGCTCAGCCTCCACGGGATCACCCGCGAGGAGATAGGCCGTGGCCTGCATAAGCGGACGTTCCCGCTCGACCGCAGCGGCGTACTCCACATCGCGGCTCGCCAGCATTCTTGATGGTAAGTCCTGCCCGTCGGCCGGAGCCATGGCAAAAGCTAGATGATCTTGACCGGAGGCGTAAGAATCGGTCTGTGACAACCTTTCGTCGTTATGTGGCGATCGGCGACTCCAGTACCGAAGGCCTCGAGGACCCCGATGGAAAGGGCGGGTACCGGGGCTGGGCGGATCGGTTGGCGCAGCACATCGCCGATTCCCAGGACGAGCCGCTGGAGTACGCGAACCTGGCCATCCGGGGCATGAGGATGAAAGAGATCCGGACCGGCCAACTCGACGACGCACTTGCCATGCAGCCTGATCTGCTTACCGTCTTCGGTGGCGTCAACGACCTCATTGCGGGTCCCTGCAACTTCGACTCGATTCGCGCCGATTACGTGATCATCTTCGGCGAGGCACGCCGCCAGGGCGCCACGGTCCTTACCTTCACCATGCCGGACCCTACGGCAATCAACCCACTTGGCAAGTACTGGCGGGACCGGGCCGCAAGGCTGAACGACATCATCCGGACCGAAGCTGAGAAGCACGACGTCTTGGTGATGGACTTCGAGCAGTATTCGGTGGCGGAGGACCCGCGGCTGTGGTTCGAGGATCATCTGCACGGCAACGAGCTCGGTCACCAGATGATCGCAGCCGCCCTAGCCTGGCGGCTCGGTATCGACGGCTTCGACGAGCGCTGGGCCGAGCTGGAGGGGGACGCGGCGTGGCCGCGCGGCCGCGAGAAGCTCAGAGGCAACATCAATTGGGCCAGAAATTATGTGGCGCCTTGGTTGAGTAAGGGCATCCGCGGTATTCGGCAAGGACGAGGAATCCAGCGCAAGCGACCTGTTCCTACTGCGGTGCCTCGGTCCAGAGTCCTCGCAGACTGAGTCCCGGGTCTGCACAGGTTCCCCACGGTCTACATACGTTGTGCAACCTGTGCAAACCGTCGGCAATCTACGTTCACGTAGGTTTCGCCAACGAGGTGGCAGAGCTCAGGCGAACAGGGCCTGTCCGATGTACTCGCCCTGGGTTACGCCGGGCGGGATCGCAAACAGTGCCGAGCCGGTGTGCTGGACATATTCGCTCAGCCTGTCGCCCAGCCCAAGTTTCATCTGGATCGGGATGAACTGGGTACGCGGGTTGCGGACGTAGGCGAGGAAGAACAACCCGGCGTCCATACGGCCCAGAGGGTCACTCCCGTCCACGAAGTTGTAGCCGCGCCGGAGCATTTTGGCGCCCCCGTTGTTGCTCGGGTGCACCAGGCGTACGTGCGCATCGGTCGCCACTATCGGCTCCTGATCACTGCCCTTGAGATCGAAGTCAGGCTGACTGAACTCGCTGCCGCCCGATAGCGGCGCACCCTCGGCCTTGGTCCGACCGATGACCTGCTCCTGCTCACTCAGCGGCTGCCGATCCCAGGTCTCGATGGTCATGTTGATACGTCGCACCACCAGATACGAGCCGCCGGCCAGCCATTGGGGACTGCCCGCATCGCTTGGCACCCACACGTGCTCCTCGACGGCGGCAGGATCCTCGGCCTTGACGTTCATGGTGCCGTCCTTGAAGCCCATCAGGTTCCGTGGCGTCGCCTGGCTGGTCGATGTCGAAGAGGTCCGGCCAAAACCAAGCTGTGACCACCGCATGGCAGCCCTCCCGAAGGCAATCCGCGCGAGGTTGCGTACCGCATGCACCGCGACCTGCGGGTCGTCCGCGCAGGCCTGGACACAGAGATCACCGTCGGACCTTTGAGGATCGAGCTTGTCGGCGGGGAAGCGGGGCAGTCGCTGCAGTGCTGCGGGCTGCCGGTCAGCGAGCCCGAACCGGCGCTTGCCCTCCTTGCGGAACAACGTGGGACCAAAGCCGAAGGTGATGGTCAGGCCGGCCGGCAGCAGGCCGATCGCCTCGCCCGTATCGTCCGGTGGTGCCGCGTACGGGCCCGAAGTCGGGCCGAGTTCCCCGGCCGGGAGCCCCTGCGTCATTCGTGCGGCGGCGGCGGTCCAGTCCTTGAGGAGTTGCACCAACTCCTTGCGGGAATCAGTGATCACGTCAAATGCCGCGAAGTGCAGTCGATCCTGAACCGGCGTGAGGATGCCGGCCTGATGTTCGCCGTAGAAGGGATAAGTGCGAGTGCCAGGCAGTGTCGGCGGTGTTGGAGCGGATTCCTGGGTTCCCAACGCGAAGCCTCCGGCAGCGCCGGCGGCCAACCCGGCAAGACCGGCACCTGCTGCGCCGAGTAGTCCGCGCCGGGAGACCCCCGACTGTCGTCTCGGCGCCTCGGTCGGAGGCGGCGATGGGGGCGGGGCTTCGGTTGGCTGCTCGCGGAGGTGCTGAGTCGTTGCCATCGACCAAGCTCCCTCACACCACCGCAGCGGCCAGCTTGGACACCGGCTCCGACAGCGCATTAACAGCGTCGGACAGCTCCTTGATCTCCGCCTGACTCAGCTTGTCGTAGGTCTTGAACCCATCACCCTCGCGCTGGGCGTCCAGCAGCGCCTGGACTGCCGCGAATTCCGCAGCGATCTGGCTGTCGAGAGCAGGATCCTTCTCCTTGAGCACTGGACGGAGTCCCTCGAAGCCCACCAAAGAACCTTCGATGTTGGCTTGGAAGTCCCACAGGTCGGTACGCGACCAGTACTCCTCCTCGCCGGTGACCTTGCCCGTTGCTACCTCGTCCAACAACCCGCGCGACCCATTGGCGATGTCATCGACGGTGAAGCTGAGGTCCTCCGCGCGGTCGCGGAGGATCACTGTGTTCTTCATGAGATCGTCGGAGTACGCCACACGCTGGGCTTGGCTGAGTGGTTGGTAGTCCTTGGCGCGTGTCGGCCACAAGTCCTTTTCAAGCCGATGCCAGCCGGTCCACTTCTGACCAGGCTCGAGATCGGCTTCCCGCAAGTCGATCTTGGGATCGAGGTCGCCGAACGACTCCGCAACGGTCTCAATCCGTTCCCAGTGCATGCGAGCCACGGGATAGATGGCACGGGCCTCGTCGTCCCTGCCCGCTTTGTAGGCAAGGACGAACTTCGCGGTCATTGCGACCAGTTGCTCGCTCTGGTCTTCGACGTACTTTTGGTAGTTCTGGTTGGCCTGCTCGACCAACTCGACATCATTCCCCGCGGACCCCTGCTCCTCACCGGAATCCGA
>JBKPAB010000257.1:0-7172 GCA_046726195.1 Actinomycetota bacterium | reverse complement strand
CACCGCTCGGTCGATATCATCCAGCCCGACGCACCGCGGATCGGCGGGATCACGCCGTTCCTGCGGCTCGCGGCGCTGGCCGACCAGGCAAACCTCCAGCTGGCACCGCACTTCGCGATGGAGATCCACCTGCACCTCGCTGCGACCTACCCGAGGGAGCCGTGGGTGGAGCACTTCGAGTGGCTCAATCCCCTCTTCAACGAACGGCTCGAGATCCGCGATGGGCGCATGTGGCTGTCTGACCGGGCGGGCCTCGGCTTCACCCTCAGCGAGCAGGCGTACGCGTGGATGACTGACACCGCGGATTTCGGCACCGCCTGACCCGGTCCACGGTCGCCACCCCGTACCCACTCTCTGTCAGAAAACTGGGTTAACCCAGGTTCCCTGCGCCCTGCACAGGTTGCAACCTGTGCAGACCGCCAGAAGCCTACGCTCACGTAGGTTTCTGCGCGGACGAGGCGGTTCCAGAGTCGGCGTTCTGCTCGTCGCGGAACCCGAGCCAGTCCCGAATCAGAGCAAGATCGATCATGCTTCGCTCACCGCCGAGCTCCGCTGAGCGAGCCGTTCGGTGCGTGCCCTCAGCAGCAGCAAGGTGAGGATTCCGGCAACGACGATTGCGGACAGGTTGATCAACAGCTGGATGGCCGACCCTGCCGCCTCGTCCGGCACCCGGTAGGCGAGCGCAACAGCCGCGTTGGCGGCGGCGGGGATGGTCGTGACCGAGATCAGCACACCCACCAGCGCACCGGACTTGGCCGATGTGAGCGACAGCATGCCCGCGATGCCGGCCAGGAAGCCAACTATCCACGACAAGGCGTCGGGCCTCCAGATGAAGCTGGTCAGCGGGCGCTCAGCAATGAGCATTGACTCGTCGAGAAGCCCTAAGGCCGTCAGTATCCAGGTGAGGACCACCGCGGCGGCCATTCCGACACCGAAACCAAGGATTACGGTTCCGAGCGCTCGCAGGGCGCGGTCTCGCTGCCGGGTCACCACGCCAACACAGAAGGCGGCCAGCGGACCAAACTCGGGTCCGACGACCATGGCTCCCACGATCAGGATCGGCTGGTCGAGCATCACTCCGATGCCGGCGATCATGGTCGCGACGCTCATGAAGGCGAGGTAGGTGACCGAGAGGTGGGTTTCTTCCCCAGCATTCTGCTCAAGTTGCTCCCAGACCACGGCATCCACCGGCTCGCCAGGAGCCTCCTCCTCAGCCTTGCTCGCTGACTCCGACATGGTGATATCCACCGGCTCGACCACGATGGCGCCCTTGTGCTCCAAGCCGAGGTCTCGAAGCGCCTCGAGGACATCAGTCGCACTCTCCCGAGCGACATCGAAACTGACGACATCGCCCGATGGTTTGCGGGCGCCATTCTCCGTAACGCAAAGGTGGGTAACGGCATGGCTGGCGTCGAGCAGTCGGAGCACGTCCGAGGTCGACTCGGGCGGGGCGATCAGGCGCACGTGGAGCATAGACCGAACGTATCTGCCGAAGAGGGGTAGATCGCTGGACCCGAGTAGTCGGCGTACCTCAACTGCCGGTTATCCGATGTCCACGCGGTTACCATGAAGCCGTGGCACGAGGTGACGGCCTGCTGAACCACGACCTAGACCCACATGATCGTGGACCCCAGGATGCATGTGGCGTCTTCGGGGTCTGGGCGCCCCACGAGGAGGTCGCCAAGCTCACCTATTTCGGCCTGTACGCCTTGCAGCACCGGGGACAGGAATCGGCCGGAATTGCGGTGAGCAAGGGCTCGCAGATCGTGGTCTTCAAAGACATGGGTCTGGTCTCGCAGGTGTTCAACGAGGCGACTCTGGACTCGCTTGGCAACGCCCACCTGGCTATCGGGCACTGTCGCTACTCCACGACCGGCGCGAGTGTGTGGAAGAACGCGCAACCTACTTTCCGCTCGACCGCGATCGGAAGCATCGCGCTCGCCCACAACGGAAACCTGACCAATTCGCTGGAGCTGCAGAGCTGGCTGAAGGAGCTTGACCAGCACTCTGGAACGTTGCTCCCTGGATCGATGGCTGATACCAGCGACACGTCTCTGATCACCGCACTTATAGCTACGTTCACGGGGCTGAGCACCGAGGAGGCGGCGCTGCAGGTGCTGCCCAGGCTGCGGGGCGCGTTCAGCCTGGTCTTTATGGATGAGGAGACCTTGTACGCGGCACGGGATCCGCAAGGCATCCGACCGTTAGTGCTAGGCAGGCTGGAACGCGGCTGGGTGGTGGCGAGCGAGACTGCCGCCCTCGACATCGTCGGTGCCACCTTCATCCGAGAGATCACGCCGGGCGAGCTGATCGCCGTGGATGCTCATGGCCTGCGTAGTCGTACCTTCGCGAAAGCAGATCCCAAAGGCTGCCTTTTCGAGTACGTCTACCTGGCGCGGCCGGACACCATGATCTCGGGTCGCCGGTTGCACTCGGTGCGGGTGCAGGTCGGGCGTACGCTCGCCCGGGAATGGCCGGCCGATGCCGATTTAGTGATTCCGGTCCCTGAATCGGGTACGCCGGCAGCCATTGGGTATGCCGAAGCCTCCGGGATCCCGTACGGGCAGGGCCTGGTGAAGAACTCCTACGTCGGCCGTACCTTCATCCAGCCCAGCCAGACCATCCGCCAGCTCGGCATCCGGCTCAAGCTGAACCCGCTGCGCGATGTGATCGCCGGCAAACGCCTGGTCGTGGTGGACGACACCATCGTGCGCGGTAACACCCAGCGAGCGCTGGTACGGATGCTGCGCGAGGCTGGAGCGAGCGAGGTGCACGTACGCATCTCCGCGCCGCCGGTGAAGTGGCCGTGCTTCTACGGGATCGACTTCGCCACTCGGGCTGAGCTCATCGCCAACGGCCTGGACACCGATGAGATCTGCCGTTCCATTGGAGCCGACTCGCTCGGCTACGTCTCACTTGAAGGGTTGATCGAGGCGACCCAGGTTGGCAAGCAGGCGCTCTGCCGAGCCTGCTTCGACGGCATCTATCCGGTCGAGTTGCCGCTCAGCGAGCGGCTTGGCAAATCCATCCTCGAGAACGCCGCCGACTTGGAACCCGTCGCTTCTGGAGTGGGCGCCTCCGTTGCCCTCACCCGCCCCTAGCACCGTAACTCCCACCCGACTTGTCAGCGTCTCAAAGTGCTATAGCACTTTGAGACGCTGACAAGTCGGGATAAGAGGTGGCTTTGTGAGTGAACAGTCGGCGTACGCGGCGTCGGGCGTGGACATCGAGGCTGGGGATCGGGCAGTCGAGTTGATGAAAGAGTGGGTCGCCAAGACCCGGCGCCCGGAGGTTATGGGCGGCATTGGCGGCTTCGCGGGCCTGTTTGATGCCAGCGCGCTGGCCCAACTCAACCATCCGGTGTTAGCCACCTCGACCGACGGCGTCGGCACCAAGGTTGCCATCGCCCAGGCGCTAGACTGCCACGACACCATCGGTTTCGACCTGGTCGGCATGGTCGTCGACGACCTGGTGGTGTGCGGGGCCGAGCCACTGTTCATGACCGACTACATCGCCTGCGGCAAGGTCGATCCGGAGCGGATCGCGTCGATCGTGCAGGGGATAGCCATGGCCTGCAGCGAGGCGGGGTGCGCGCTCCTCGGTGGCGAGACCGCCGAGCATCCTGGGCTTCTCGGACCCGACGAATACGACCTCGCGGGTGCCGCGACGGGCGTGGTGGAACGGGACAAAATTCTCGGCGCGGAGCGTGTTGTGCCCGGTGACGCCGTGCTGGCCTTGGAATCGTCCGGGCTGCATTCCAATGGGTATTCGCTGGTCAGGCACGTACTGAGCGAGCAGGCAGGCTGGACTCTGGACCGCTACGTCCCCGAGCTAGGCCGTGCCCTCGGCGAGGAACTGCTGGCGCCGACTCGCATCTATGCCCGGGACTGCTTGGCGCTGATCGACGCCGTCGAGGTACACGCCGCGGCCCATATCACCGGCGGCGGGCTCGCGAACAACCTCGCCAGGGTTATTCCCCGCTCCTGCGAAGTGCGGATCGACCGTACGACGTGGCAGCCTGCCCCCATCTTCGGAGTCATCCAGCGACTCGGCCAGATCTCCCAGCCAGACCTCGAAGCAACCTTCAACATGGGCGTCGGCATGGTGGTGATCTTGCCGCCCGGCGCTGTCGACCAAGCCGTACATCTGCTGGCTGCGCGCGGTCTCTCGGCATGGGTCTGCGGGTCGGTCAGGCCTGCTGATTCAGGCAACCACACGCCGGTGAGCCTGTCCGGGCAACACGTTGGGGGATAGCGTCCCGGCGCTTTGCACCCTTGGGACCATTAGGTAGCCTTGCCCTCACGACATCAACCATTCTGAGCCGCGGCTAGCCGCAGGCAGACACAGTGCGAGGGGGTCGACCCGATGGGGCGCGGCCGTGCAAAAGCTAAGCAGACAAAGGTTGCCCGCGAACTGAAGTATCGCTCATTCGATACTGACTTTTCGTCGTTGGAGCGTGAACTTCGGGGAGGGTCAGAGCGGCACGAGGTGCCGCCGGCGTACGCCGACCTTGCCGAGGAGTACGAGGAGGACGATCCCTCCGACGACGGCCAGGGGTACGGCAACCTTCGGAAGTCAGGGTAACGAAACACCCCACAATCGCCTTCCGCTGGCAATAGCCTGGAACGCGTGAGCCAGAACCCTCAAGAATCGCCCGATCAATTCCAGTCCCAGGGCGGGGGATCGCAAGCCCAGGGCGGACCTGAGTCGTCGACCCCAAGCGAGCCCGATAAGTCGCCGTCGGAACAGATGAGCCCTGGCTCAGCTGACCCGGGCGCTGAATATTCTCCTCGGCGTGGTTATGAGGACTCGCCGGCCGACGCGACAAACGACCAGCAGGCCGGTCACCAAACCACGTCGCCACCGACGCCCTTCAGCCAGCCGACCCCTCAGGCCTACCCACAACAGGGCTATCAGGACCCAAACGCGGGCTACCAGCAGCAGGGTTATCCGTACGGTGACCCGAATCAGCAGGCCGGCTATCAGCAGGGCTACCAGCCGTACGCCGATCCGACCCAGCAGCCGTACCAGCAACAGGGATATGGGCAGCAGGGTTACCCGCAGCAGGGATATGCGCAGCAGGGCTACCCGCAGCAGGGATATGCGCCGCAACAGTACACCCAGCCCGGCTACCCGCAGCAGCCATATCAGCAGCCAGGCCTGCCTCCGATCTCGGAGAGCGATGAGAAGACGTGGGCGATCATCTCCCACATCAGCATTCCGTTCTTCGGGTTCGTCGGCCCGCTGATCGCGTACTTGATCTACAAAGATCGCAGTGAGTGGTTGAAGCAGGTCACCGCCGAGGCGCTGAACTTCTCGATCTTGTACAGCATCGTCTATCTGATCGCCGTGATCACGATCGCGGTGGTCATCGGATTGATCTTGTGGCCGCTGGCGTTCATTGTTGCGCTGATCTTCTGCATCCAAGGCACCATCGCTGCCAACAAGCACGAGTTCTACAAGTACCCGATCAATGTGAGGTTCATTAAGTAGGCACTATGGGTGGGTGACCACCTGGAGTCCGGACTTCCTGGACGGGTACGAGACGACGGATCTTGCCCTCGCCGACGCTGAGCGCGCCCCTGGTGAGCCCGCCGACGTCGAGTTGGTCGCAACGCTGATCCGTAAGTCCGGTCCTCGAGTCGGTGGGCGCGCAGCGCTTTACCTCCACGGCTGGAACGACTATTTTTTCCAAACCCATCTCGCCGATTACATGAGTGACCTCGGTTATGACTTTTACGCGCTTGACCTGCGACGTTACGGACGCAGCATTCGGGTGGGTCAATTCCGGGGGTTCATCACCAACCTCGACGACTACTCAACCGAGCTGGATGCAGCGGCCGACCTGATCGCGGCCGACCATGATCGGCTGCTGCTGATCGGCCACTCCACCGGCGGGTTGGTGGCTGCACTCTGGGCCGCGGGCAATGTCGATCGTCTCGAGGGCCTGATCCTCAACTCGCCCTGGCTCGATCTGCAGGGCTCGGCCCTGGTACGTGCCCTCGGTACGCCGGTGATCGACAGGCTGGGCAGTCGAGCGCCTACCTCGGTACTGCGGCTGCCCGACCTGGGCTTCAATGCACGATCACTCCACATCAGCCTGGGCGGAGAGTGGGATTACGACCTGACGCTGAAATCAACGCCCGGCCCCCCGATCCGGGCAGGCTGGCTGCGCGCGATTCTGATCGGGCAAAAGCGGGTAGCGGCTGGGCTGCACATCGGCGTTCCGATCTTGGTGCTCGCCTCAACGACAACAGATTTCTCCCGCCGCTGGCATGAAGGACTCCGCAACGTCGACGTGGTGCTCGACGTCGAGCAGATCGCCGCGCGCGCTGTGCGACTGGGCCCGCACGTGACCGTGGTCAGAATCCCGGAAGGTCTGCACGATGTGATCTTGTCCGCGCCGCACGTACGCAAACATGCGCTGGAGGAGATCGGCCGATTTGTTGAGGCGTACGTGAAGCGCGGGAGCGCGTTCCAGGATGGGGCTGTCGGAGGCGGTGCGCGCCCTGATTAGATAAAAAGATGAACGAGATGCCTCATGTGGTGGTGGTGGGCGCAGGCTTCGGGGGCATTGCAGCGACCGATGAGCTTTCCAAGGAAGGGTTCCGCGTTACGCTGCTGGACCGCTTTCCGTATGACACATTCCAACCGCTGCTCTATCAAGTAGCTACCGGCGGCCTCAATCCCGGGGATGTCGCGTACTCGCTGCGCTACTTCGCCGCCCGGCATGAGGGCGTGCGGTTCCGCTGTGCCGAGGTCGTCGGCATCGACCATGATCAGCAAGAAGTCATCTGTGACGATGGCGTCCGGATCGGCTTCGACTATCTGATCATCGGCAACGGGATTACCACGAACCACTTCGGGATTCCGGGCGCCGCGGAGTACACCATGTCGATGTACACCCGCGCGGAGGCGCTTCGGGTTCGCGACACGATCTTCGGCAGCATGGAGATCATCGCGGGGAGATCCGACCCGAACGCCGGCTTCACTGTGGTCATTGTCGGTGGCGGGCCCACCGGCGTGGAGATGGCCGGTCAGCTGGCCGAGCTCAAGACTTACGCCATGCCGTCGACCTATCCCGAACTCAATCCGGAGCGAGTCCATGTTGTGCTGGTGGAGATGACCGATCATCTGCTGGCGCCGTTTGACGACTCGCTGCGCAAATATGC
>JBKPAB010000256.1:0-5859 GCA_046726195.1 Actinomycetota bacterium | reverse complement strand
GCTCAGCGAAGGTCGGTTCAGTCCGGCGTCGTGAACATCGTCAAAGCCGATCACCCGGATGTCCGATCCGACCACGCGGCTCATGTCCGCGATCGCGTCCAGCACCCCGAAGGCGACCACGTCGCTGAAGCAGACAATGCCATCGACGTCGGGAACATTGCTGAGCAGCCGCATCGCCGCCTCCCGGGCCTGCGGTCGCGCCGGCTCACATACCACCGAGTGGTCGGCGTTCAGTGTCAGGCCATGGTCGTTCAGAAATGCCTCCACCCCACCAGCCCGCTCCTGGCGGGCCGAGGAATCGGCGTAGCCGCCAACAAAGGCGATTCGGCGGCACCCATGGCTGTACAGATGCTCCGCCGCCGCGTATCCGCCGTCGCGATTTTGCGCGCCCACGTAATCGGCGTCCATGCCATTGAGGCGGCGGGCCATCAGCACCAGGGGTGTTCCGAGGAGATCCGGTAGGTCGTTGGGCGTGGTGCCGTGTGCAGGTATCAGCACGATGCCGTCCACATTGCGCTCCACCAGGGACCTGATCAGCCGGTGCTGCAGGTCGCGATCTTCGCCACTGACCGCCAGCAGTGGCACAGTCATGCTGCTGGTCAGGATGTCTTGCACGCCGGTGGCGAATTCAGCGAAGTATGGGTTGGTGATGTTGGTTAGCACCACACCGATGGCGTCGCTGTGTTTAGTGCGTAGCGATGCCGCGGCGCGGTTGTAGACATAGCCAAGCTCGGCCATGGCCTGGCGCACCCGGTCGCGGGTCTTCTCGGCGACGAGCGGGCTGTCGTTCAGCACCAAGCTCACAGTCGCCCGCGACACCCCGCAATGCCGCGCGACATCCATCAGCGTCACACGTGCCATCAGCCGTCACCTCCAGCACTAGATCGATCCAACCCCTTTGGATCGATCTAAGCCGGTAACAGGCCCGAAGTCAAGCACTTGAAGATGCTGATGTCTACGACGTAGAGGGTGTCGACGTCGTGGCTGCGCACATTCCCTTCAGCTCGCTACCCGAATGATCAGCGCCTCGCCCTGTCCGCCGCCGCCACACAGCCCGGCCGCGCCGACGCCGCCGCCGCGGCGCTTGAGCTCCAGCGCCAGGTGCAATGCGATGCGGGCCCCGGACGCGCCGACCGGGTGGCCCATGGAAATGGCACCGCCATTGACGTTGACGACGTCTTCGCCAACCTCCAGCTCACGCATCGACTGAATGGCCACCGAAGCAAACGCCTCGTTGATCTCGAATAGGTCGATGTCGTTGGGAGTGAGGTCCTCCCGGCTCAATGCCTTGTTGATGGCGTTGGCCGGCTGAGACAGCAACGACGGATCCGGCCCGGCAACTGTGCCGTGCGCGCCGATCTCCGCCAGGATCGGCGCTCCCAGCTCCTCGGCCTTGGCCCGCGACATCACGACCACCGCAGCGGCGCCATCGGAGATCTGCGACGACGACCCCGCTGTCACCGTTCCGTCCGCTGAGAACGCCGGGCGCAGTCTCGCCAGCGTCTCCGCCGTGGTGTCCGGACGTACCCCCTCGTCCTCGCTGACCATGATCGGGTCACCCCTGCGCTGCGGCACCGCCACCGGCACGATCTCGTCGTCGAACAGGCCGTTCTTTTGCGCCTCCGCAGCCCGGCCATGCGACCCGGCAGAGTACTGGTCCTGATCCTCCCGGCTGATGCCGCGCAGCTTCGTGTACGTCTCGGTGGCAGCGCCCATGCCGAGTTGGTCGAACGCACAGAACAGCGCGTCGTGTGCAGTGGCGTCAACGATCTCGCCGTTGCCGTACCGGTAGCCGCCCCGAGCTTTCGGCAGCAGGTACGGCCCCTGAGTCATCGACTCCATACCACCGGCCACCACCACATCGAACTCGCCGTAGCCGATCAACTGGTCGGCCATTGCGATGGCATTCAGGCCGGACAGGCAGACCTTGTTCACGGTCACCGCCGGTACCGACATCGGAATCCCGCCCTTGACCGCCGCTTGCCGGGCAGTGATCTGCCCAGCCCCGGCCTGGATGACATGACCCATGATCACGTATTCGACCTGATCACCGGAGATCCCGGCTTTCTCCAAAGCCGATTTGATGGCGAATCCGCCCAGCTCCATCGCCGAGAAGTCCTTCAGCGACCCGGCGAGCTTCCCGATTGGTGTCCTAGCGCCCCCGACGATGACTGATCCTGGCATTTCATGTCTCCTTACTACTTTGCTTTCTTCTTGGGCAGGTACAAATCGGTGATGGTGCCCTCGAACGCCTCGGCCGCAAAACCGATGGTTTCCGAAAGCGTCGGATGTGGATGGATGGTCAGTCCGATGTCGGCCGCGTCGGCACCCATCTCGATTGCGATGGCGGCCTCGGCGATGAGGTCCCCGGCATTGGGACCGACGATGCCGCAGCCGATGATTCGATCGGTTGATTCGTCGAAAAGCACCTTGGTGATGCCTTCGTCCCGGCCGAGCGTCAGTGACCGGCCGGACGCGAGCCATGGGAACACACCTTTGCCGTATCTGACTCCGGCGGCCTTAGCTTCGTTTTCGGTGACTCCCACCCAAGCCACTTCGGGATCGGTATAAGCCACCGACGGGATTACCTTCGCGTCGAAGAAGCTCGGCAGGCCGGCGGCGACCTCTGCGGCGACCTTGCCCTCGTGGACGCCCTTATGCGCCAGCATCGGCTGGCCGACGACGTCGCCGATCGCGAAGATGTGCGGCACGTTGGTGCGCTGTTGCTTATCGACCAGGATGTAGCCGCGCTCGTCGATGAGCACGCCGGCGTTCTCCGCGCCGATCGTCCGGCCGTTGGGTCGGCGCCCGACGGCGACCAACACTTTGTCGAACGTGTCGGTCTCCGGTGCGCCCGCGCCTTCGAACCGTACGCGCAAGCCGTCATCCGCGGCTTCGACCGATGTCACCTTCGTCTTCAGATAGATGTTCTGGTACCGCTTGGTGATCCATTTGGTCAGCGGCGTGACGATGTCCTTGTCCGCGCCCGGAATGAGCTGGTCCATCAGTTCGACGACGGTGATTTGCGCACCCAGTTCGGAGTAGACCGTCGCCATCTCGAGCCCGATGATTCCGCCGCCGAGCACGAGCAGCCGCTGCGGTACACCGTCGAGCTCCAGGGCACCAGTGGAGTCGATCACCCGTGGATCGTCGTTGGGGATGAACGGCAGCGTCATCGGTTCGGAGCCGGCGGCGATGATGGCCTGCTCGAAACTCACGGTTTTGACCGAGCCGTCGTCCGCAGTCACCTGTATCTGGTTCATCGAGGTGAAAGTTCCCGTGCCGCGTACGACCTCGACCTTGCGCTGCTTGGCCAACCCGGCGAGCCCGCCGGTGAGCCGCTTGACCACGCTGTCTTTCCAGCCCCGGAGCTTGTCGACATCGATCTGCGGCTCGCCGAAGGACAGCCCATACTCGGCCATCTCCTTCGTTTCGGCGATCACCTTCGCGGCGTGCAGCAACGCCTTTGACGGAATGCAGCCGATGTTGAGACACACGCCGCCGAGCCTTTCCTCGCGGTCCACCAGCACGACGCTTTTGCCGAGGTCGGCGGCGCGAAATGCAGCGGTGTACCCGCCGGGACCGGCACCGAGCACCATCACCTCGGCGTGGAAGTCGCCGCGCTCAGTTACCGGTGGTCGAGCCACCGGCGCTGGTGTGGGCGCGGCGGCCGGCGGTGCTTCAGCAGTACGCAGGTCGAGGATGGGGTGTCCGGCGGAGACGGTGTCGCCGACGTTCACTCTGACCGCGTCGACCGTGCCAGCCGCCGGGGCCGGCACATCCATGGTGGCCTTGTCCGACTCCAGCGTGATCAGCGGGTCGTCGACAGCGACAGTGTCACCGACGCTGACCAGCACCTCGATGACAGGCACGTCACTGAAGTCGCCGATGTCCGGGACGCTCACCTCGATCTTGTCGTAAACCCCGCTCGCGGAGCCGTAACCGGTTTTCTCACCGGGATCCGGATGCGCGCTTTCATGCACGTGTTCTTTGGGCGGCAGACCAGGCGCTCCCTCCGCCTCGAAGACCATGAGAACCGTTCCCTGTGAGACCGTGTCTCCGACTCCGATGCGTAACTCGGACACGGTGCCGGCCATGGGCGCGGGTACGTCCATCGTCGCCTTGTCCGACTCCAGCGTGACAAGCGGGTCGTCGACGGCAACGGTGTCACCGGGATTGACGTGGACCTCGATCACCGGGACGTCGCTGAAATCGCCGATGTCGGGGACCTGAATCTCGACAGCGCTCATGATGGGTTCCTCGCGTCTCTACAGCAGAAGCCGGCGGTCGTCTTCGAGCAGATAACACAACTGCTTGGTGAACCGGGCCGCCAATGCGCCGTCGATCACCCGGTGGTCGTAAGACAGCGAAAGCGGCAGCATGAGTCGCGGCGTGAACTCCGATCCGTTCCAGACTGGGGTCATCTTGGACCGCACCACGCCGAGAATCGCCACCTCGGGGGCGTTGACGATCGGCGTAAAGCTCGTGCCGCCAATACCGCCCAGACTCGAGATAGTGAACGTGCCGCCCTGCAAATCATTCGGGGACAACTTGCCATCGCGGGCCTTCTTCGAAATGTCCCCGAACTCCTTGGACAGCTCGTTGATCCCCTTGCGGTCGGCGTCCTTGACGACCGGGACCACGAGTCCGTCGGGCGTGTCGACCGCGATGCCGATGTTGTAGAACTTCTTGAGGATCAGGCTGTCTTTCTCCGGGGACAGTGAGCTGTTGAAGTCCGGGAATTGCTTCAGCACCGATACGCAAGCCTTCACGAGGAACGCCAGTAGCGTCACCCGGTAGCCGTCGGCTTTGGCTGCGGTGTCCAACTCCTTGCGGTATTTGTCGAGGTCGGTGATATCGGCTTCGTCGTTGTGCGTGACGTGCGGAACGTTTAGCCAGGACCGGTGCAAGAACGGGCCGGAGATCTTCTTGATACGCGGGAGGGGCTTGGTCTCCACCGGACCGAACTTCGAGAAGTCCTGGGCGGGGATCTCCGGGATACCCATGCCAGCTGCCGGAGCAGCGGCTGCGGGCGCGGGAGCTTCGGCTGGTCCGCGCAAGAAGCTCAGCAGATCTTCTTTGGTGATGCGGCCCTTCGGCCCGGTGCCGGTGATCGCCGTGAGGTCGATTTCGAATTCCCGGGCCATCCGCCGCACGCTCGGACCTGCGTGTACGCCCGCCATATCCACCGCGGCCGCGGGTGCTGCCGGGGCCGCCGCAGGCGCCGGAGCGGCGGCAGGCGCTGGGGCAGCCGCCGCGGCAGGGGCCGGAGCGGGGGCAGGCGTGGGTGGGGCGGCGCTGGGCGGCGGCTCCTGCTGTTCCACAAGCGATGGCGGCGCGGTCATCGCACCATCACCAGGCTGCAGCAGCAGAATCGGCGTGCCTTCGCTTACCGTGTCGCCCACCTTGACGAGCACGTTGGCAACGGCGCCAGCGGCCGGTGACGGAACATCCATCGTCGCCTTGTCCGATTCCAGCGTGACCAACGGATCGTCGGCGTTGATGGCATCACCCGGCTTGACATGTACCTCGATGACCGGCACGTCGCTGAAGTCGCCGATGTCGGGGACCTTGACCTCGGTTGCTGTCTGGGTTGCGGCAGTCATGGCACGCCTCTCTTAAGCGCGAACGGGATCGGGTTTATCGGGGTTGATGCTGTACTTGGCGACTGCCTCGGCCGCGGCGCTGGCCGAGACCGTGCCCTCCGCGGCGAGTTCGTTGAGTGCGGCCAGGGTGATGAACCGCCGGTCGACCTCGAAGTGTTCACGAAGCTTGCGGCGGTAGTCGGAGCGGCCGAAGCCGTCTGTGCCGAGCACCCGGTAGCGCCGATTCACGTAAGGACGGATCTGTTCGGCGAAG
>JBKPAB010000255.1:0-21576 GCA_046726195.1 Actinomycetota bacterium | reverse complement strand
GTCTGAATACCTTGCCCATTTGCCACGACCTTGCCGGTCGCGAGATCGACAACCGAAATCTGGCCGCGTATCAGAGAGCGCATGCCGTCTGCAGTCCAGAAGAAGGCACCGAAGCTGGGCAGTTCATCGATCTTGAAACTCGCCAGCCTTGCCCCCAGGTCGGTGATCGAGGCCGAGGCGAGGACCTGCTGCCACAACGTGTTGATCAAAGGAGCCCACTCCTGCGTGGGCGGCTCCAGGACCACCAAGGAAGTAGGTCCGGACAGCACCACCCAGTCACCTGGCGTGTACGTCGCGCGCCACCGTCCCAGCGCAGCAGTCATATTCCTTTCCCCACCGCATCTATCATCAAGACTTCCCCGCGACATTCTCCCCTGACGCGCGGGTGAGCGGAAGCCAGGGCCATTTTTGAACGATTCCCCTGGTCAGAGGCAGGACAAACGGCCTGCTCGAAGCGGCCGCGAGCCGTATAGTTGATTTCGTGCTCGCCGAAACCCGCACTTGGGTGATCGCCACGAGGCCTAAGGCGACTACTCGTCGCACGACAATTGCTGATGTCGCGCGAGAAGCAGGCGTGAACAAAGGAACGGTCTCGCGCGCACTGCGCGGCATCCCTGGTGTCGGAGCATCGACCAGGGAGCGGATCATCGAGACCGCTGACCGCCTTGATTTTTCGGCGTCCCATCTGGCCACGGCACTCGCGAGCGGGCACTCGCGGACGGTGGGCATCGTCCTCCCCACACTGCGCTCCTGGTACTTCAGTGAGTTTGCCTCCGGAGCCAGCGAGATTCTCATTCCGGCGGGCTTCCGGGTGGAGCTGATTAATCTGGATGTCGACTCCGACTTTTTGGACGTTGAATCTGCGCAGTTCCGCAAACTGTTCCGTGAGCTGGGTGCCGGACGGGGCCGCGAGGCTCTCCTCTTCGCAGGCACCATTTCGGTGGAACGAGATGAGGAGAACCCGGAGTCGGCCATGGTGCCGGTGAGCGCCTCGGGCTCGCCGCTGACCAGCGTGCCAGGAATCTTCGTCGATAACCGCGCTGGCGGGCGGCTGATCGCCGAACATCTGCTCTCGCTCGGTCATCGCGATATCGGGATTTTTGACGGACGCATGCCAGGCAAGCACGACTATCACGTCTGGGACCTGCGCACCGACGGGCTGCGCGATGCCGTACGAGAGGCCGGGTTCGACATCGACAGCCGCAACATCGTGTATCCGGGCGATTGTCACGCCCCTGACGGTGAGCGTGCCATGAAGGAACTTTTGGCAAGCGGCCGGAAGCTGCCAACAGCAATCTTTTGCCACAGCGATGAGATGGCGTTTGGGGCGATGCCTGTGCTCCGAGCCGCTGGGCTGCGCTGCCCTGAGGATCTTTCGATAGCAGCCTTCGATGATCATCCGATGTCACGCTGGTGGGGCTTGACTACGGTGAGCCAGCACGCCCACGAGCAAGGGGTCCGTGCTGCTGAAGCGATGATCGGAGCGCTGTCGGTAGATGACCAAGATGGGAACGGGTCGAAGCATCATTCGGGGGAGCTACGGGTTGAGCTGATGGTGCGTGACACGACCGGGCCAGCCCCGACCGGCGACGGTCGGAAACCTACGTTCACGTAGTTTTCGCACGGTCTGCACAGGTTGCTGCCTATGCAGACCGTACGGAACCTGTGCAGACCTCGGCCTGCGAGCCGTTTCGCGGGTCGCGGCGGGTGGCTGATTTCGGGCAATCGCAGTCGTCACAAGACGGCGGCGCGTACGGACAGCACATCCGGCAGATGCGCGACGATCTGACGCCAGGTGACCCCGTCGTCAGTGCTCACGAACACCGAGCCATCGCGGGCGCCGACGTAGAGCCCGGCCTGCTCGGCGTTGTCAGCGGTCATGGCATCTCGTAACACGGCCGCGTAGAAGCGGTCCGGTAGCCCGGATTGGGACGGCGTCCAGGTCTCACCCGCGTCGTCGGAGCGCCACACCCGCGCAGTGCCTCCCGGCGGGAACCGTTCAGCGCCGTCAACGAGGGGGAACACGAAAACGGTCTCCGGCTTCCGCGGATGCACCACGATCGGAAATCCGAAGTCAGCCGGCAGACCGTCGGCGATCGAGGTCCATTGGTCGCCGCCGTTATCGGAGCGGTAGACCCCGCCGTGGTTCTGGGCGAAAATCCGGTTCGGCACCTCGGGATGCGCTGCGATCTTGTGCACACACTGCCCAAACTCGGGGAAAGGATCGGGCGCGAAGTCGACCCTGATGCCAGCATTGGCGGGGTTCCAGGTCTCGCCTCGGTCGTAGGTTCGGTAGACGCCACCAGTTGACATCGCCACGGTGACATGTGCGGGATCGGTCGGATCGGGCAGCACCGAATGAATGGCCTGTCCGCCGTATCCCGCGCCCCACTCCTCGCGATGCGGGTGGTCCCACAGGGAACGGATGAGGCTGAACGACTCGCCACGATCCGTGGAGCGGAAGAGCGCCGAGGGCTGGGTGCCGGCGTAGATCACGTCGGAATCTCCTGCGCCTCCAGGCTGGATCTGCCAGACGCGCTCGACGCTGCTGCCGAGCTCCTGCGGGAAGCGGACGGCGGCACCTTGGGTTTCGGTCCAGGTAAGTCCGCGGTCGTCTGAGTAGTAGACGCCGGGGCCCCAATGTTCACTCGTGCCACTCACGAAAAGCCTGGGTTCTGATCCTCGCGTGTCGATGCCGGTGCCATAGATGGCCTCCATGAGGAACTGCGGATCCGACCACTGCCAGGCCTGCCGTTCTTCATCGGAACGGCCGACCCACAGCCCCTTTTTGGTGCCGACCAGCACTACCGCTTCACTCATTCCGACCCCCTGTGGTACCGATCATGCCTCAAGGTCTATGGACCCGCGCAGCAGGCCAAACTCACCGGGGCGTTCTGATCCAGACCGTGGTGTTGCCTGGGACTTGGCCGTCATCAAGTGGTGCGCTGCTCAGCAGCACCTCGCCCGGCGGAAGCGCGACCGGCTCTGCACCGAAATTGGTCACGCACCGTACGCCGTGGGCTCGCTCGAAATGCAGCACCGACGTTTCCGACTCGACCCAGCGGAGGTCGGTGCCCGCGAAGAGGTCGCCCCGGAGCGTGAGTGCCCGGCGGTAGAGATTAAGCGTCGAGTCGGGGTCGGCCTCCTGAACGCTCACCGCGTACGCGCCAAACCACTCTGGTTGTGGCAGGTGCGCGGAGCGCGAACCGAACCCGTACGACGGCTCGTCCAGGCTCCACGGCAGCGGCACTCGGCACCCGTCGCGGCCTTTTTCGGTAGTCGAGCGGCTGGCCATTGGGTCCTCCAGCACCTCCCGCGGCAGGTCCGCCACCTCATGGAGCCCCAGCTCGTCGCCCTGGTAGATGTAGGTTGAGCCCGGCAGCGCCAGCAAGATCATGATCGCCGCCCGGGCACGCCGCTCCCCCAGCGCCCGGTCCAAGCGAGGCGTCGTCCCGTCGGTGAGCAGCCATGTCTTGGCGACCTGGTAGGCCGGACGGTCCTTCTCCAGCGGCAGCCCGTACCGGGTCGCAACTCGCGGTATGTCGTGGCAACCCAGCAGCCAGCTGGTGGTGGAACCGTTATTGATCATGTCAGCCAACCCGCTGTTGATCACGCGGCGGTAGTCCTCCGGCCGCCAGTCAGCGTCCTGCATCGCGAAGTTGAATACATTCCCCAGGCTGTCGGCCGCGGCGTACCGCGCTCGTCGCGCCGGATGTACGGCGGCCTCGGCGACTGCGTAACGCGGCGGATCGTAGGAGTTGAAGATGCGCCGCCAGTCGGCATAGATCTGGTGAACGTCGTCGCGATCCCAGAGCGGATGGGAACCGTCCTCTCGCATCACTTCGGCGATCTCACCCCACGGCAGGTGCAGCTCGGAGAGGTCTTTGCGCAGGCCGTGGGCCACATCGATGCGAAACCCATCCACTCCGCGGTCGGCCCAGAACCGCAGAGTGTCTGAAAAGTCGGCCCGTACCTCCTCGTTCTCCCAGTTGAGATCCGGCTGCTCAGCGGCGAAGAGGTGGAGGTACCACTGACCGTCACCTGCTGGCGCCCAGGCTGATCCGCCGAAGAGCGACTCCCAGTCGTTGGGCGGGAGCTCGCCGCCTGGGCCGACCCCATCGCGGAAGAGATAACGATCACGTTCCGGGGCACCACGCACCGCGGCTAGAGCTTGGACGAACCAGGGATGCCGATTGGAGGTGTGGTTAGGCACGATGTCGACGATCACCTTGATATCGGCGGCATGCAGCGCGTCAACCATGACGTCGAAGTCGGCCAAGCTGCCGAGCCGCGGATCCACTGCGCGATGATCATCAACGTCATACCCGCCGTCGGCGAGCGCCGATGGATAGAACGGGGTCAACCACACCGCGTCCGCACCAAGCGATCGCAGGTACGGTACCCGCGAGCTAATGCCTGGCAGGTCCCCGATCCCGTCACCGCTGCTGTCGGCGAAGCTGCGTGGGTAGATCTGGTAGACCACCGCCGTACGCCACAAGTCGTCCGCAACCTTGGCGCGCATCAGATGATCTTGGTCGATTGTGCTCGTCACTCGACGAGTGTGCCGCATCCACGTCGCTTTTGAATGCGTTTCCCCGCACAAGCTCGCGAGTGATCGCCATTTGCGCGGAATCGTGCCTTCATCTGTGGCCCTTGACTTGAAGTCCCTGACGACAGCTCGTTGCGAACCTGTCAATATCCCACGCTGCGTGGGGTGTTGACGGTGTACATGGCGGGCATGCCATGTACAGCGTCAGGAAGCTGGGTACAGCATGTGCCGACTGCGCGCCGACACGGCAGGATTCACGACGTGGACGCGGCTCGCTTGATCGCTTTTCGGATCCGGCAATACGTGCCGCACCGGCACACGTTCATGATCTGATCGATGTCGCCGTCGGATGGATTTGGCTTCGCCTTGAGCAGCGCCGCCGCCTGCATGATCTGCCCGGGCTGGCAGAAGCCGCACTGCGCCACATCCTCGTCAATCCAGGCCTGCTGTACCGGGTGCAGGCCGCCATCGGGAGCCAAACCTTCGATCGTGGTGACCCTCTTCCCCACGACGTCGGCCGCAGTGAGCATGCACACCTGAACCGCCTGGCCGTTCACGTGGCAGGTGCAGGCGCGGCACACGCCTACGCCGCATCCATACTTCGGCCCGGTCACGCCGAGGAGGTCTCGCAGGACCCAGAGCAGGGGCATGTCAGACGGCGCGTCGACGCTGACATTCTCGCCGTTGAGCTTGAATGAGTACTTAGGCACCGATGCTCCTCAGAAGTTGATCGGGAATTTGCGCGGCTTGTTGCCTGTCGCACGGGCGTAGGCGTTTGCCACCGCGCCAGCTGCCGCCGGAACGCACAGCTCGCCGACGCCACCTGGATCCCCGGTTCCGCCCACAAGGTGCACGTCGCAGGTCAGTGGTGCGTCCCCCTGGCGGGCGTAGGAGAAGTCGCTGAAGCTGCCCTCCCGAAACGCGCCGTTGTCCAGGTGGTTGCCAGCCAGCAGCACAGTGCTGATGCCGTCGATGAGGCTGCCCAGGGCCTGGGCCCGTACGCCACTCGGATTGATCTGGCGCCCCACGTCCAAGGCCATGACGGCTTTTGTGACCCGCGGCTTTTCGCCCCTGCAGTCAATCTCGACCAGGCATGCCGCGATAGAGCGATACTCGGCATGCAGCGCCACGCCCTGCCCGGTACCCGACAACATCGTCCGACCCCAGTTACCTTCGCTAGCAACCTTGTTGAGTACGGCACGAGCCTTCTCCGTTTTGAGGAAGGTCCGGCGCATGTCAACCGGGTCTTGTCCGAGTGCCTTTGCGATCTCGTCCACGAGGATCTCCTCAGCGGTACGAGCCTGGGCGGAGTAGACCGACCGCCAAGTAGCGGTCGGCATGTCGTAAGAGACCTCGTTGAGGCTCTCGGTGACGACTCCGAAGTTGTACGGGCACACCTGGCTGATGCTGAAGAATGCCGCGCCGATCGTCGGGCTGACATAACCGGCGTCGATGAGCGCATGCCCGGTGCCGCTCCCCAGATCCAGCTCCACGCAGGACGCGCGGTGCTCGTAGGACAGCACCTCGCCGTCTGAGAGCAGGTTGCCGGGTGTGTACACAGCGCGTAACTGGTGATGGCTGCGCGGGCGTACCCGTCCATGGCGCATGTCATCGTTGCGAGTCCACATCAGCTTCACCGGCTGGCCGATCGCCTTGGACACGCGCGCTGCCTCGACTGCCGGCTCGTGGTAAATGCGCCGACCGAAGGAGCCGCCTGCTCGCATCACGTGCAAGGTGACCTGGTCGGCGCTGAGCCCGACGGCGGAGGCGACCGCCGACTGGGCGCCGGTCGGTGACTTGCTCGCCACCCAGATCTCTGCGGAGTCAGATCGCACATCGGCCACCGCGCTGCCGACCTCCATCGGGGCGTGGTTGACGAAAGCGAACTCAAAGGTCGCGTCCAGCTTTTGGGTTCCCGGAGGTGCCGGCGTCATTGGTGGAATCGCTGCCGTGAGCCGGGATTCGATGTCCGCGTCGGAGACCCCGTCGACAGTGCCCGCTCCCCAGGTCACCTGAACCGCCGATCGTGCCTTCAGTGCCTGGTCGAAGGTGTTCGCGCTCACTGCCACGCCGCTCGGCAGTTCGGTGACGGCCACCACTCCGGGCAGGTTCAGAGCAGCTGATGCGTCGTACGTCTGGACAGTGCCTTTGAGCGTGGGCGGCCTGATCACGACAGTCGGCAGGGCGCCCGGCACGTCGACATCGAGCGCGTACGTCGCAGCGCCGGTCACGATGCTTCGCGCGTCAATGCGGGTCGTCGGGGTGCCGATGATCTTGTACTCCGATGCGGGCTTCGGATCGGTGGCTACGGCTGGTTGGTCCACCTGGGCCGCGGCTTCGGTTAGCGACCCGTATGTGGCAGAGCGCCCGTCTGGCGCCCAGACCGCGGTGTCCCGCGTGGTCAAGGAATCTGCCGGCAAATCCCACCGCTGGGCCGCCGCCGTGACGAGCCGGGCGCGGGCCTCAGCGGCGATCGAGCGCACCGGATTCCACAGTGAACGAACCGAGGACGAGCCACCGGTGGATTGCGCAGTTCCGAGGTCTTGGCGGGCGTCCTCCAGCGGAGCGTCGACGTCAACCAGACGCGCGTCGATCTCGTCAGCAACGATGATCGCGAGTGCCGTTGTGATGCCCTGCCCGACTTCCGCACGCGGCACTCGGAAAACGACCCGATTCTCTGGCGTCACCTGGAGGACGAAAAGATCTTGATTTTGCTCTGTCGCTGCCAACATGACGTCGCCGAGATCGAGCAGGTCGCCCGGCTGCGGCGGGCTCGGCACGAAGGCGTACGCCTTGTCGGGGGTTATGACACTGCTGGCAGCAACGGTGAGCACGGGAGCGGCGACGACGTAGGTGAGAAACCTGCGTCGAGTCAACTGCCCGCCAATGGCCGGGTCCTCTGACGGCGCGGCGTCCTGCGAGGTGTGGGCTGCCATCGAGCATCCTTCTGTGCGACGTTGGTGTTTCGGGCTGCGACAGGTCCAAGGCTTGACTGTCGCTTGACCTGTCCGTCGGCCCTCGCGGGAGCGTATCGTGCCGCGATCGAGCCTGCGGCCGGTCTTGCAGAACTCAGGGCGCACGAGACCGGGCGTCTGGAGGTTGTGCCCCGATCGGAAGATGCGCGAGGATCAGAGTGAACCCCCAATCGAAATCTCTCGCTCTTTTGTGAGCTACCCGAGGAGGCATCCATGAGCGAATCCGCCACAGTCAAAGTTGCCGAGGAGCCGGCCGACGAGCTTGCGGGATACAGCCTCACCGGTCGCGTGGCGCTGGTCACCGGTGGTACCCGGGGAATCGGCGCCGCTATATCGGAGAAGCTTGCTGCGCACGGCGCGACGGTTGCGGCGGGCTTCAGCGGAAACGTGGAGCGCGCCGAGCAGTTCGCGAAAGAATTCTCCGCCCGATTCTCCACACCGGTCAGTACGCACCGCGGCAACGTGGCCTCTCCCGACGACTGCCGCCGGACCGTAAACGAAGTTCTGGAGCAACACGGCCGGCTCGACATCCTGGTCAACAACGCCGGCATCACGATCGACAAGACGATCCTCAAGCTGACCGACGATGACTGGCACAAGGTTCTGGACGTCAACCTTTCGGGCGCGTTCTTCTTGTCGCAGGCCGTGCTCGGACACATGGTTGAGCGAGGCAGCGGCCGGATCATCAATGTCAGCTCGGTCATTGGCGAGATCGGCAACATCGGGCAGGCGAACTACGCAGCCTCCAAATCTGGTCTCTTCGGGCTGACCAAGACCTTCGCCCGCGAGGCTGCCTTCCTGCTCGAACGAGCAGGCAAGCTCACCGACGACAGCGTCGGAATCACCGTCAATACCGTCACTCCGGGCTACACCTACACCGAGATGGTCGCCGCGGTACCGGAGAAAGTGCTCGACAGGATCAAGGGCCAAATCCCGCTGCGCCGCTTCGGCCGTCCTGAGGAGGTCGCGCGGATCGTAGGATTCCTCGCCGCCGACGAGTCTTCCTACATCACCGGCCAGATCTGGGGCGTCAACGGCGGCATGGACATGTAGGGCAGCCAGACCCCAACTCTCCGACTCGGCTGCAGAAACCTACGTACACGTTGGTTGCGTACGGTCTGCACGGGTTGCAACATGTGCAGACCGCTAGCAACCTGTGTAAAGCTACGAGTGCCGTGGATCAAACTCCTCCTCCACGGCGATTGAGAAGTGCCAAATTAATCGCACTCGTGTTCTAATAGAAGAGTGAGGTTTGAGGCGCGACACATCGGCAGCGGGCAGTGGGGCGTCTACGACGGCGGCGTGATGGGCTGGCGCGCTGTTGATCTTGGCGAGGACGAGGCATGCCAGATGGCGATGGACATGGACGTCGTCTATAACCAGTACGGGCAGAGATCACCGGAAGAGCGGCGCGAGGTACGGCCGCCGGTCGACGTTGAAACTGCGACGTGGACCGCGGCGGGAACCCTCGACTATTGGGTGCGTGAACGCGGGGAATGGTGGGGTCGGGTACGCGGGCCGGATGGCCGTCAAGTGTGGATCAAAGCCAGTGACCTGAGGCGCGTCAACACCGATTAATCCCACGCTCACCGACTTGTCAGAACCCAGTTGACCTATAGCTCACCTGGGTTCTGACAAGTCAGTCGCGCTTGGTGGTGGCGGCAAGCAGCCGGCGGGCTCGACGTCCAAGATCATTTAGATCAACTCGACCCGCCTCTGCCGCAGCAGCCAGCCGGGATGCCAGGTCCAGGGCCTCGTCGATCAAGGGTGCCTCCGTCGCAGCGGCTTCCTGACCCATGTCACGCAAGATCGTCACCTCGGTGCGAGCTGCGATGATCGGGTCTTTGACACCCTCGACCCACACCTTGGTCCGGTGGCCGTCGCCGCGCTCATCGCCGAGTAGTGGCTCAAGCGCGTAGATGCGGTCTGATCGTGCGAACTTGCCGAAGCCCAAGGAAACCATCCGCGGTTCTGACGCCACAAGCCTGATCATGTCAGCCCACATCATGGCGTGTCACTCAAAGTGAGCAACCAGAGATATCGAACGGTGATCGCCTTCTTGATCATTGCGATCCTCATTGTCCAGCGCGACACGCCAGTAGCTGGGTGAACTCTTCCCCACTTAGTGGCAACATTCACACTGATCACATTAGCCACATGCCTCACTCCATCAACGTCGAGTAGGAGTCGACATGACCTTCCCCGCGGAGCCGAAGACAAACGAGACAGACCTGTGGACTCAGGTCAAGGTGGCCGGCGTTACGTATCTGCGCCTTCCGTTGCGCACGCGATGGCTGAACGAGACCGATGATTTGGAACAAACGCTGAAGGAGCACCTCGAGCTGGCGCGCGCAGGCGACACCGTCGGAATAAGCGAAAAGGTCGTCATCCTGCTCACCGGCCAGACGGTTGAGATCGACACCGTCCGCCCTGGCCGACTGGCCCGGATGCTGGCCCGCCACGTACGCCCGCGCACCGACTCGCGTGGGCTCGGCGTCCCAGAAAAGATGGAGTACGTCGTCCGCACCGTCGGGTTCAGGCGGATCATTCCCGCCACAATCGGCTGTGCGTTGACTCGGCCGTTGGGGATGCATGGAGCGTTTTATCGAATCGCAGGACCGATCGCCCGCGACGTCGACGGCGGGCGCCCACCGTACGAAAATGTGCTTTTCCCGCCTTTGAATAGAGGAGTTGCTCAGCGTATTTGCGCCGACCTTGAGCGTGCCCTGGACATCGGAGTCAGCATTGTCGACCTCAACGATTTCGGCGGCTCGATCCGCGCGGTCTCTCCGAAATCACTGTGTGCCGGGACGCTCGCGAAAGTGCTCAGCGACAACCCGCTGGGCCAGCGGCTGACAAGCACACCATTCGTGCTGGTTCGGCCTGCCTGAGGTAGAACGTCCCGGCCATTTGTTCGAAGTCGCAGCGAGCGACCCGCGAATCCGCTAGTGTGATCGCGTTTCTGATCACTGCCATGCGGCATTGTCCATCGCGACACGCGGATTTCTCGGGGGACTCTCAGTCGTCTCCAGGTGCTCTCTCGTCACGAGCGATCACATCAGTCACTTGCTTCACTCCATTGACGCACAGGAGTCGACATGAGCTTTACCGCAGAGACGCCGGCGGACGTACGAGTCGACCAGTGGACTCAGGTGAGAGTGGACGGTTTTAACTACCGGCGTCTTCCACTGCGCACTCGGTGGCTGGACGAGACTGACGATCTGGTGCTGGCACTAAAAGACAGCCTCAAGCTGGCTCGCCCTGGCGACACGGTTGGGGTGAGCGAGAAGGTGGTCATCCTGCTCACCGGCCGTACGGTGGACGTCGACACCATGCCGCCAGGGTGGGTGGCTCGGTTTCTGGCCCGCTACGTCCGTCCACGCGGCGAACATGCGCGCGGACTCTCAGTGCCGGAGAAGATGGAGTACGTCATCCGTACCGTCGGCTTGAGGCGGATCATCCCCGCGACAATCGGCAGTGCCCTGACTCGGCCGCTGGGTATCCGTGGAACGTTTTACCGAATCGCCGGACCCATCGCCCGAGACGTCGACGGTGGGCCCCACACGATGTACGAACACGTGCTCTTCCCTCCGTTAGATACCAAGGTCGCAGAGGCCATATGTGCCGAACTCGAGCAGGCCCTGGACATCGGCGTCAGCATCGTCGACCTCAATGATTTCGGTGGCTCGATCCGCGCCGTCTCTCCGAGGTCACTGTCCGCCGAGACCCTGGCAGCCGTGCTCAGCGACAATCCGCTTGGCCAACATCGCAGAAGTACGCCATTCGTCCTCGTTCGACCAGCCTGAGATCGGCCTCCGTGGGTGCCCTTCGACGGGCTGAGGGCACATTCCCGGGCTCAGGGCACATTCCCGGGCTCACGGCACATTCCCGGGCTCAGGGCACATTCCCGGCCTCCGAGGCCACAATCCACCGGGATATTCATCGTCGCCGGTGCGCCACAACGTCGATCGCGTCGGTGAGCAGGCGCCGCTCTGGCGCACGCAGCGCGTACAAGACGCCGATGAAAACTGCCAGCAAGGTCACCCCCACTGCTGAGACCAACAGCACCTCCCTGACGAATCCGGCGCCGACAACCGGACCGAGCAGCCAATAGACCACAGCGCCGGCGGCGGTTCCCGCAGCTGCCGCCACAGCCGTACGGCCCAGCATCAAAGGCATTGCTCTGAGATCGACAGCGCCGTGGCGTCGACCCAATAACCAGGTGTTCGCGACCGCCGCGAACACAACGGACAAAGAGGTGGAGGCCGCCAGGCCGGCGATGCCGAAGGTCAGCCCGAGGGTGAAATCGCCGACCACGTTGATCGCTACCGCAAAAACAAACACCAGCACGGGCCGGCGCGAGTCGCCCAGAGCGTACGAGGCACGTACCACCATCTCGCGCCACCCAAGAGCGAGCAGAGCAGGTGCGTACCACAACAACGCGGTCGCCGTTCGCTGGGTGTCGCCGGGCCCGAAATTGCCATGCTGGAAGAGCAGCGCAACCACCGGGACAGGGCAGACGATCAAGAACCCACACACCGGCATCAGCACCGTGGCTACCGTTCCCAAGCCGCGACCGACCAGGCGCTTCATCTCCTCGAGATCGTGCCTGCCGGCCGCAGCACCAAACGCGGGATAAAGCGCGGTCAGCAGCGACAGCACCAGCAAGGTCTCGCCGAGTGAGATGATCCGCCAGGCGTAACTCAACGCCGAGATGGTTCCCTCGCCCACCATCGAGCCGACGGCCCGATCGACCATGGTGTTGACATTGCCGAGCGCACTCCCGAGCAGCAGCGGCGGAATCAACTTTGCTATTGCCTGGAATCCGGGATCTTTGACATCCAGAGACGCGCGCAACCGCAACCCGAGGGCACGTATTGGCGGCAGCTGACACAGCAACCGGGCAGCTGAGCCTACGACGAACCCGACTGCGAGGGCATAAACCCCGTAGCGAGGCCCGAACACAGCCGCCGCCACGATCATGATC
The DNA here is from genome assembly GCA_046726195.1 of Actinomycetota bacterium. Classification (GTDB taxonomy): domain Bacteria; phylum Actinomycetota; class Actinomycetes; order Propionibacteriales; family Propionibacteriaceae; genus Microlunatus. The sequence goes on along the minus strand of JBKPAB010000255.1, from coordinate 9,065 downwards.
AGGTTGAACGGAACCCCTTGTAACGCGGACCAGAAGAACCGGCGATGGGCCTCCGCGGCAGCCGCGAGCAGGTTGGTGCCAGAGATCAACACGGTCGCAATGAGCACAATGCGGGTTAGCGAGGCGGCCAGGTCAGCCTGGGCTCCTTTGAACCCTGGAGCCAGCACGGTGACGACAGAATTTGCGGCCAGTGCCATGATCAGCGAACCGATGCCCAGGATGGACAGCATCACTGTCAGTACCACGGATAGCGTGTGGGCCGATTTGCTTGAGTCGTGGTCTCGACTGTGCTGCGCAGCCAGCACCGGGACGGTTGCCCTCGCCATGGCGCCAGCTATCAGGGCCAGGACTAGATTCATGAGCCCCTGAGCAACCAGGTAAGCGTCGAGTTCAGCTCCGGCCCCGAACACGCCGGCAATCACAACATCGCGCAGGAAGCCTAGAACCGCCGACAGCGCCGTTAATACGGTCACCAGCGCTGCTGCTTGGGCAATCCCCGAGCGTGCCTTCACGCATAGCAACTTAATGCAGCTCGGAGCGTCGCATGTTCTGCGCCCACTTCAGATCCGCCTCAAGCCCGCCGCGAGACCCTGCTGAGAAGGCAGCTCCTTGACGACACCGGAATCGGCCCCTTCGAGCGCTGAGCCGTTCGATAAGCTCAAGACGGTGCCTGTCGAAGCGCGCCCCTTCGACAAGCTCAGGGCAGCGCCTTCGACAAGCTCAGGGCACATACGTGGGGAGTTTAAGGGTGCTTGCGACCGCGCTCTGGCTAGCCGCGGCTGTCCTCGTCGTCGACGTAGACCACCGTTTCCTGCTCGGCCAGGTCAGCGTCATCGACCTCGCGGAGGCCCCGGCCTATGTTTGCGGGCTGCGGCGGCTCCTCCTCGGCCTCGGCCTGAGCTAGCGGATCGGCTTCAACTGCCTGTTCGACCCAATCGGCCTCAGGTACATCAAGAGGCGGGGTGTCGGGGCTGGATACGGTCATTGGGGCTCCTTGACGCTCACAGTGGTGATCAAGGTCTGGTCCTCACCTTATGCCCGGCCCGATTATCCAGTTGCGCGGGCCCGGGGCGGGCCGGCTAAGCGCGAGACAGCTCGCAACTCTACGGGCTCGGTACACATCAGTGCTGGAGCCCCGGGCTGCATCCCACGCTGCGTGGGATGCTCGCGCTGTACATGGCATGCACGCCGTGTACAGCTTGAGCAGCCTAGGTACAGCTCTGGATGAGGCCAGTCGAGGGGGACCTCAGTCGAGGGCACTCCGGAGGAGGCCCGGAAGGTCGGATCTCTGAGCCCGGATCCGGTCAGCGGCGACGGCTGCGGCGAGCCGTCCCAAAGATGCTGCGTACGATCTCCGTACCCGCCGTTCGTGCGAACTGCTTGAACGCGCTCGAGGTCGTAATCTGCTCCACCACCGACTTCTCCCGGCGTTGCGGGCTGCGTGATTGCGCCCGCGCCGCCGCCCGAGCCTCACGCTCAGCCTGAGCTTGGGCCCTGGCCCGCTCCTTCGCCGCCGCCTCCGCTTGAGCCGCGGCCTCCTTCTCCCGACGCTCCCGCTCCGCCGCCTCGGCTCCCGCCTGCAACTTCCTCGCCAGGATCTCGTCCGCCGAGTCACGGTCCAATGACTGCCCGTACCTGGCCATCAGCGCCGACACAGCAATCCCCGGCCGAAGTACCTCATCCGGCGTCGGCGCCATGAGAGACTCTGGTGCCCGCATGCGGGTCCAGGCCACCGGCGTTGGGGCACTGTCGGGATCCATCACGGTGACAATCGCCTCGCCGATCCCGAGCTGCTGCAGTGTCTCCGCCAAGTCGTAATGAGACTTGGGGAAGGTCGCCACGGTTTGCTTAAGTGCCTTCGCGTCGTTCGGGGTATGCGCGCGGAGCTGGTGCTGGACCCGCGATCCCAGCTGTGCGAGTACGTCGTCGGGCACGTCTTTCGGGGTCTGGGTGACGAAGAAGACCCCAACGCCCTTGGAGCGGATCAGCCGTACGGTCTGGGCGATGGCGTCCAGGAACGCCTTGGAGGCGTCGTCGAAGAGCAGGTGGGCTTCGTCGAAGAAAAAGACCAACTTTGGCTTGGCGACATCCCCGACCTCGGGCAGCTCTTGGAACAGGCCGGCCAGCAACCACATTAGGAACGTGGAGAAGACGGCGGGCCGGTCCATCAGGTTGGGCAGCTCCAGCAGCGAGACCACGCCGCGCCCGTCCCGCGTCACGCGTAACAGGTCGGCCGTGTCGAACTCGGGCTCGCCAAAGAATGCCTCGGCGCCTTGATCGGCGAAGTTAATCAAGGTTCGCAGGATCACGCCCACCGTTGAGGCGCTCAGGCCGCCGATGTTCTTGAGCTCCGCTTTGCCCTCATCACTGGTGAGGTGTGTGAGCACCGCCCGCAGATCCTTGAGGTCGAGCAGCGGCAGCCCGGCCTGGTCGGCGTAATGGAATACCAGGCCCAGCGACGACTCCTGCACGTCGTTGAGTCCAAGGACCTTTGACAGCAACACCGGGCCAAACGAGCTCATGGTCACCCGCAACGGCACGCCGTTGCCCTGGCCGCCGAGTGCGAAGAATTCAGTTGGGCAGGCTTTTGGCTGCCAGTTCTGCCCGATCTTCTGGACGCGTGCCAGCAACTTGTCGTTTGGCTGCCCCGGGGATGCGATGCCGGACAGATCCCCTTTGATGTCGGCGGCAAAGACTGGCACGCCGGCGGCTGAGATCTGCTCTGCCATCAGTTGCAGCGTCTTGGTCTTGCCGGTGCCCGTCGCGCCCGCGACCAGCCCATGCCGGTTCAGCATGCTCAGCGGGATACGGACCGCAGCAGTCGGAACCGGTACGTCGTTTTCCATCAGGACGCCGAGCTCGATGGCCGGCTCGTCGAAGGTGTAACCCTGAACGATCCGTTGCACGTACCCGGGAAGTTGCTGTGCCACGGGCTCGCTCATGGCCAAATCGTAACGACGCACCGTGGAGTTGCCGGAACAAACTTGACTAGAGTGTCACAGTGATTTTCAAGCGCGTCGGAGACGTACGCCCGTACCCAGATCATGGTTACGTCCAGAAGCAGTGGGCGGCCATCGCCCCGCACCAGGTGCGCTTGGACCAGCTCGTCACCACAAAGCGGACGTTGGACCTGGAAGCTCTTTTGGAGGAAGACTCAACCTTCTACGGGGACCTATTTGCCCACGTCGTGTCGTGGCGCGGAGAGCTCTACCTCGAGGACGGGCTGCATCGCGCGCTGCGCGCGGCCCTTCAGCAGCGGCAGACCATGCACGCCAGAGTGCTTGACCTGAAGTAGCGCCGAACTCCAGGTAGGCTCACCGCACGGGCAGTCGGGCACAGGAGGAGCTCGGGGGAGCTGACGCATCAGGGCCGCTGCGGAGGTAAAGGAGTTCGACATTGATCGGTCGGATCTTCCGTGTGGCACGAACCCCGGTCACGCTCCTGATCTTGTTCGGTGTGCTCTTGTACGGCGCATGGTGGGGGTACAGCAACATCATCAAACCGATCCCGCCGCTCCCTCCGGTGCCGTGCGTCGACCAGATCGTCGAGAAGGGTCAGCTGAAGAGCAGTCAAGTCGTTGTGCGGGTGTACAACGGCGGCGATCGCAAGGGTCTGGCTGCCGATGTGGGCCGGTCGTTGCGAGGCAAGGGTTTCCGAGTCACGCTGACAACCAACACCGTAGAGAAGATCAAAAAGACAACCATCGTCGGCGCAAGTGTGAACAATCCCGAAGTGAAGTTCGTCAAAACGTTCTTCAAGGAGGCTCAGGTGCGCTCCGACAACCGGGTTGACCATACGGTGGACGTGCTCGTCGGCAACAAGTACGGCGGCTTCAACAAGGACGCCAAGACCACATATCAGGTGGACGCCACAACACTTTGCCTACCCTCCCAGTCACCAAGCCCAACTCCGGTGCTGGGTGGCTGATCATCAGCCCGCGTCGCGTACGAGGTCTCAGCCCACGCCGACCGTCTCAAGACGGATAACGCGTGTCGCGTACCAGCTCTCAGCCCACGCGGGCCGTCTCAAGACGGATAACGCGTGCCGTGCACGAGCTCACAGCCCACGCCGGCCGTCTCAAGACGGATAACGAGTGCCGCGTACCAGCTCACAACCCACGCCGGCCGTCTCAAGACGGTTAACGCGTGCCGCGTACCAGCTCACAACCCGCGCCGGCCGTCTCAAGACGGTTAACGCGTGACTGAGACTCGCTCTCGATGCGACGCCGTACTTTCACTCCGCCGTACTTTCACTCCGCCGCGCGCGAGCGCCAGCGGGCGAGCCGACCTCGCTGACCGACGGCTCGGAGGCGTTCCTCAGTGTTCAGCCGCTGGTCCTCCGGCGTCACGATGAGTAATTCATCACCGGCCTGGATTCGCTCCCGCCCCTGTGGAAAGAAGGGCCGATCGTCGCGGATGATCAAGGACACCACGGTGTCCTTCGGCAGCCGGAGTTCGCCTACTTCGACACCGACCAGACGCGATTTCTCGGGAATGCGAACCTGCAGCAGATCGGCCGAGATCTTGTCGAGCGGCGCGACTTCTACCTCCACGTCTTGTGCTGTGGCATCGTCAACCAGCCCGAGCCGACGGGCGACGAACCCCAAGGTCGGACCCTGCACGCAGGTAAAGACGATGACAAAGACCAGCACCACATCGAAGACGGTCTCGGCCCCCGGGACGGCCACGGCCAGCGGAATCGTGGCCAACACAATCGGTATGGCTCCGCGCAGGCCCGCCCAGGAAAGGAATACCTGATGCAGGAGCGGAATCCTGAACCACACCGCACATGCCACGACTGTGGCGGGCCTGGCGACAAGAGTCAGAAAGAGTCCTGCAGTGACCGCGATCAGTGCGGCACGAGGCGTCACCCGGTCGGGGAATGCCAGTAGGCCGAGCATGACGAAAAGGCCGATCTGGGCGATCCAGCCGATCCCTTCCACAAAGGAGCGGGTGGCCGCGCGGTGGGGCAATTGGACGTTTCCGAGGATGAGCGCGCACACGTACACCGTCGCGAACCCGCTGGCATGAACGAGAGCGGAAATGCCGTACGCCAACACGATCCAGCCCAAGATCGCAAGGGGATAGAGCCCGGAGGACGGCAGCGCAACCCGGCGCAGAATCTGCGCCCCAACCCAGCCAAGACCGCCGCCGATCAATAGGCCGCCGAGCAGCTCGAGCACGATGAGGCCGATCAGACCGACAATGCCGAGCTCACTAGTGCTGCCTACGGCGAGGGAGCTCGCCAGCATGACCAGCAGGACACTTGGCGCATCATTAAGGCCCGACTCGGCTTCCAGCGCACCCCGCAGTGAGGACGGGATGGGAACATTGCGCAGTACCGAGAAGATTGCGGCAGCGTCGGTAGGTGAAGTGACCGCGCCCAGCAACATGGCGATCCAGATCGGCAAGCCCAGGACGAAGTGACCGAAGAGTGTCATCAATCCCACGCTGATCCCGATCCCCACCGTGGCGAGCAATGCGGCAAGTGCGGTCGAGGACCTGATATCACTCCACTTCGTGGTGAGACCGCCCTCGGCCAGGATCACCACCAACGCGGCGAAGCCGAGGCCCTGTGCCAGTTCGGCATTGTCGAATGGGATCCCGATTCCGGAATCACCCATCACCATGCCGAGACCCAGGAACAGCAATAGGGCGGGCAGACCGATCCGCGCGCCGATCCGGGCAGCGATGATGGCGGCGATCAAGACGACGGCACCCACCAGAAGGATGACGTCGATCTCAATCATGCGCACATCCTTCACCAGGTTCACGTTTCTCCGCACCAGGCCACGAATGTGGGGTCATAGCGGCCGATTTCGGCCGTCGTATGGCCTTGTGCGGAAGAACGCGGTCAGTAAGGAGAGTGCAGCCGCCTCAGGATTCCCGCTGGGACCGAGCCCGTCGCTTACCCTCGTGCATCGCCTGGACACGGGCGACCGGAATCGTGTGACCCTCGGCTACCAGATCAGCGTCCAGCTGCTGTGGTTGCGGCATCATGTCCGCCCAGGGATCGGTCCCGTCCAGCAGGCCGGCCGCGTTGTGGATGGTGAAATCGGTCGGTGCCACCTGGTCGATGTCCTCCCAGGAAATCGGAAAGGAGACCGGCGCACCGGGCCGAATGCGTGGGCTGTACGCGGCAACGACCGTGGCGCCACCAACACGCGTCGAATCGAGGAATACCTTGCCTTCCCGCTCCTCCTTGACGAAAGCCGTTGTGCCCAGATCCGGATCGATCCGCTCGGCACGCGCGGCAACGGCACGGGTAGCTGCGGCGACATCCTCCGGTGAGGATCCGACCACGAGCGGCACGAATACATGCAGGCCTTTGGCGCCGCTCGTCTTGGCCGCACCAGCCATGCCCACCTCGTCCAGCGCTTGGCGGACCAGCTTCGCAGCCTGTACGACCACTGCAAACGACGCTCCCTCCGGGGGATCCAGATCCAGCACCAGATAGTCGGGATGTTCCGGATGGGCGATCTTGAAGAGGGTGACGTGGTATTCCACGGCGCGTTGGTTGGCGAACCAGAGCAGCGTACGGCGGTCGTTACACAATGCGTACGAGACTTCCCGTCGAGACGCCTCAGCCCAGATCGACGTACGGGGCACCCAGTCCGGCGTGTACTTGGGAAGGTTCTTCTGCATAAACGGCGGCTGGCCTGGGCGGATCCGGATAACAGACAGCGGCCGATCAGTTAAGCAGGGAAGAATGCGATCCCGTACGGCGTCGAAGTAGTCGACCAAGTCCCGCTTGGTCGCACCCGCCCGATCGAACAGCTCCTCATCCAGGTGGGTAAACGAAACGTCATCTGGCAGCTTGCTCTCGCCGGTCATGGATTAATCATCACTGGATGCGCCCTGAGCTTGTCGAAGGGCACCGGCTCTCCCGCTTCGACAAGCGCCGTCCTGAGCTTGTCGAAGGGCTCAGCGCGCACACTGCAACCTGCGCCCGTCGGTCATGTGCCCTGAGCCTGTTATGTGCCCTGAGCCTGTCGAAGGGCACCGGCTCTCGCGCTTCGACAAGCTCAGCGCGCATACCGCAACCTGCGCCCGTCGGTCATGTGCCCTGAGCCTCGTTATGTGCCCTGAGCCTGTCGAAGGGCACCGGCTCTCGCGCTTCGACAAGCTCAGCGCTCATGATGGCCGGCCCTGTCGAAGGGGCTTCGACAAGCTCAGCGCTCATGATCACCGGCCTGTTGTGGATAGTTCTCAGGAAAATGGCACGCCACCTGATGCCGCGGCAACAGCTCGACCAGCGGCGGCTCGTTGGTCCGGCAGATCTCCTGCGCCTTCCAGCACCGGGTGTGGAACCGACACGCGGGCGGAGGCGAGATCGGGCTGGGCACATCACCGCTCAGCAGAATCCGCTCCCGCTCCTGGCGGCGTCGCGTGTCCGGCACGGGCACCGCCGACATCAGCGCGACCGTATAAGGATGCATTGGCGCGCTGTAGAGCACCTCTGCGTCAGCCAGCTCGACGATCTTGCCGAGATACATCACGGCTACCCGATCCGAGACGTAGCGCACCACCGACAGGTCGTGAGCAATGATCACGTACGTCAGGTCGAATTCCTCCTGCAAATCCTCCAGGAGGTTGAGGATCTGCGCCTGGATCGAGACGTCCAGGGCCGAGACGGGCTCGTCGGCGACGACCAGCCGAGGGCGCAAGGCGAGGGTTCGGGCAATGCCAATCCGCTGGCGTTGACCGCCGGAGAACTCATGGGGATAGCGGTTGTAGTGCTCGGGATTAAGCCCGACATCGGCGAGCAGCTTCTGTACCGCCTTCTTCACCCCACCGGGTGGCGAGACACCCTGGATGCGGTAGGGGGCGCCCACAATCTTCCCAACGGTGTGCCGTGGATTCAGCGATGAAAACGGGTCTTGGAAGATCATTTGCATGTCGCGCCGCAACGGCCGCAGCTGCGCATCTTTCAAGTGCGTGATATCGCGGCCCTCGAACGTGATCTTTCCCGCGGTCGGCTCGAGGAGGCGGGTCAGCAGGCGGGCGGTCGTGCTCTTGCCACATCCCGACTCACCGACAATGGAAAACGTCTCGCGCTTCTTCACCGCGAAGTTCAGCCCGTCCACCGCTTGCACGGCCCCTACCTGGCGGCGCAGGATACCGGCGCGGATCGGAAAGTGCTTGACCAGTCCCTCAACGACAATAAGGTCGGAGTCCTGCTCGGCCGCCGCCGCCGCAGGTCTTTGTGTCGGCGCGGTCACAGCTTCGGCACAATCTCTTGTTCCCAGATCTCCTCGCGGTCGGTCTGGGACAGATGGCATGCCACGGTGTGACCGGGTTCGACTGGCACCAGTTCCGGACGCACCTGCTCGCTGAGACCGCCGTTACGTGCGGCGTAGGCGCAGCGCGGGTGGAATGGGCAGCCGGGCGGCACGTGGATCAAGCTGGGCGGCGTGCCCGGGATGGCGAGCAGCCGCTCATTTCTTTGCCGGTCGAAGCGCGGCATCGACCCGAGCAGGCCCCAGGTGTAGGGGTGGGCGGGCCGGTTGAACAACTGGTCCGCACTTCCATACTCCATCGCGCGGCCGGCGTACATCACCAGCACGTCGTCGGCCAGCTCGGCAACCACGCCAAGATCGTGAGTGATCAGTACGACGGCAGAGTTGAACTCATTCTGCAGGTCGCGGATCAGATCCAGGATCTGCGCCTGAACTGTCACGTCCAGCGCGGTGGTCGGCTCGTCGGCGATCAGCAGATCGGGATCACACGATAGAGCCATGGCGATCATGGCCCGCTGCCGCATCCCGCCCGAGAACTGGTGCGGGTACGCGTCGACGCGGCGGCTCGGCTCGGGGATCCCCACCCGTCCGAGCAGGTCTATGGCGTGCTGGCGGGCGACCTTGTTGTTGACCGGATTGTGAATCCGGTACGCCTCGATGATCTGATGGCCCACCGTGTAGTAGGGGTTCATCGCCGAAAGCGGATCCTGAAAGATCATGGCCATCCGCTTGCCGCGCAAGCTACGGACGTACTCCGGAGTCTTGCTCAGCAGCTCATCCCCATCGAGATAGATTTCCCCGCTCAGTTGGGCGCCGGGTCGCGTCT
>JBKPAB010000254.1:0-27258 GCA_046726195.1 Actinomycetota bacterium | reverse complement strand
CACCATTTGGTGCAGCAGATCGAACAACGTATTGAGTCGTGACTCCGTGCCGACGAAATCCCGGGTCTGCAGATCCTTGACCCAAAGCAGCGCTTTCTCGACGGGCGGCGTGACGTCATAGTGCGCCTCATCGGTGCCGACCGGATAGTACTTACGGAGCCAGCCCTTCTCGGGCGAGGCCCACTCGTCCAGGTATGCCTGAGCGGTACGCGGAAAGGCGTCGTCGCCGAGCCGGCTGTTCAGCGCATAGAGCTCATCGTCCAATTGGCTGATCAATGCGGCGGCCGGCTGCCCGCCCGCGTTGGGCTCGATGAAGATGTGGCCCAGGAAAGAGAGCACGAGCGGTGCATGGGGTGAGCGCAGCAGGTTCCATGCCGAGTGGTGGGTTTGGAGATGGGCGATCTCGTCATAGTGCATGAACGTGCTCCGATGCTGAGCTGTGAACGGCGTTCATGCTAAAGCCAGCTACTGACAGTCGCCGCCAGGAACACTCGGTCGCGGTTGGGGTTTTCGAGACGCCCGCGACCTCGCACTAGGCCGCACTCTCGTGGCCTTAACCTGAAAATAACCCGGCACGGGTCCTAGGAATGCTGATTCGGCGTAGTCACTGGACCTCAGCTGGTTGACATCACGCGAAAGTGGTCGACAGCGACACGAAATCGCCGTATCGGTGCATGTCGTACGCGACCACTTTGCGGCGCTGCTCTGGCATTTCAACTATCGTTACGCTGCCTGCTCCAGTAAGGCATCGACGAAGACCTCGGCGTCAAAGGGAGCAAGATCATCCGCACCCTCGCCTAGGCCTACCAGCTTGACCGGTACGCCGAGCTCCCGCTGAACTTGAACCACGATGCCGCCCTTAGCTGAGCCGTCGAGTTTGGTGAGCACAATGCCGGTCACGTCCACCACTTCGGCGAAGATCCGGGCCTGAGTAAGCCCGTTCTGTCCGGTAGTTGCGTCGAGCACCAAGAGCACCTCGCCGACCGGTGCCTGACGCTCAATCACCCTCTTCACTTTCCCCAGCTCATCCATCAGACCGACCTTGGTGTGCAACCGACCTGCCGTGTCGATCAGCACCACGTCGACCTCCTGCTCGATGCCGGCCTTCACAGCCTCAAAGGCGACGCTTGCCGGATCGGCACCCTCCGCCCCCCGCACCGTCGGCACGCCGACCCGGCTACCCCAGGTCTCCAGCTGGTCTGCTGCTGCCGCACGAAAGGTGTCAGCGGCCCCAAGCAGTACGTCCTTGTCCTCGGCTACGAAAACCCGGGCAAGCTTGCCGACCGTCGTGGTCTTGCCCGTGCCGTTGACTCCGACCACCATGACAACCGCAGGCTGATCGGTTCGGACTGCGTTGAGGCTGCGGTCCATGGTCGGATCGACCAGCTTGATCAGCTCAGCGCGCAAGATGGCCTGCGCCTTGCCTGGCTCTGAAATCCCCTCGACGCGCAGCTTGCTCCGCAGCGACTCCACGAGCTCAGTCGTCGGTGCGACGCCAAGATCGGAGGTGATCAGGGTCTCCTCGAATTCCTCCCAGGTATCCTCGTCGATCCGGTCACGGGTGATCAGTAGCAGCAGGCCGCGGCTTAGCGGGCTGTTGGACCCCGCCAACCGACGGCGCAGACGCAGTAGGCGGCTCTCTGGAGCTTCTGGGCGCTCCAGCTCCAGCAGCTCTGGTTGTTCTAGCTGGGGAATCTCCGGAGCGAGCGTGTCGGCGTCCGCGAAGTCCGGTGGCACTTCGCGAAGACCGATGCCGCCGCGCGACGCCCCATCACCGGCGTCCTGGGCGGACCTTGTCGATTCTCGGGGTGCGCTGTCGAGACGGGATTGCTGCTCACCACGCCGTAGCGCTCGACGTCGGGTGACCGTGACGAAACCGAGGACGACGACGGTTACCAGCAGAATGACGCCAACGACCAACCAGAGAGTTGTCGCATCCACCGGCACATCCTACTGAGGAGTGCCGGACACCCCCGGTTCAGCGACCGCGGGTGGTGGACTCGATCAACTTAACGAAGCGAGCCGGAGGCTCCCCATCACCATTGAGATGCTCGGCGGCGCGGGCCATCCGGTCGGCCAGCTTGGGTGCGCGCTGCTTGCCGCGGCCCTCAATTCCGAGAAGGACCAAACCCACTGTGCAAGCGGCAACGACCAAGATCACGATCATTGCGATGACGATGGCGGTCACGACATTCCTTTCAGACAGTCGATGGGGGACCTGCTTGGGGAAGGAACTGTCTTACGGGTAGTCCGCCGCGTCTGTAGTGGACGCGGGGGACCGGAACAGCTCTCGTAAGCTAAGTCTGCCAAACCAAGATCACGATGCCCACATCGACTGGCCGATTCTTGCTCTCGATTTCATCACAACCTTGGATTGCACCCTGACAGCTCCGAAACGGGCCGGCCGGGTCAAGCGGGCTGACCGTCACAGTGGGGATTCACGCAACCGACTCGGCCTCACGCAGTCGCGACGAGATCACGGTTGAGACTCCGTCACCACGCATGCTGATTCCGTACAAGGCGTCGGCGATCTCCATCGTCCGCTTCTGATGGGTGATCACCAGCAACTGGCTGGTGGCCCGCAGCTCCTCGTAGATCTCCAGCAAGCGGCCAAGATTCGTGTCGTCAAGAGCCGCCTCAACCTCGTCAAGAATGTAAAACGGGCTGGGCCGGGCGATAAAGAGCGAGATCAAGAAACTGACCGCCACGAGGGCACGTTCACCACCGGACAACAGTGACAGCCGTTTGATCTTCTTTCCGGGTGGTCGTGCCTCGACATCCACCCCAGTGGTCAGCCAGTTGTCGGGCTCGGTCAAGATCAACCGACCTTCTCCTCCGGGGAAGAGTCGCGCGAACACACGCTCGAACGCAGCCGCGATATCGGCGTACGCGTCCGCGAAGACCTGCTCCACCCTGTTGTCAACCTCGACGATGATGTCGAGTAGATCTCGGCGGGTTTTCCTCAGGTCCTCGAGCTGCTCGGACAAGAACTGATGTCGCCTCTCCAGGGCATCAAACTCCTCCAGAGCAAGTGGATTGACCCGACCCAGCAGGCTCAACTCACGCTCGGCGGTGCGCAGCCGCTTCTGCTGACGCTCCCGGACGTAGGGCACCGACTCGGGTCGGTCATCCTCGGCCGAGGCCTCCGCGTCGTCCTCCCGAGTGAGCACGGGGACGGGTACGTCGGGTCCGTACTCGGCTAGCAGGGCTGTCACCTCCAACCCAAGCTCCACCATTGCCCGTTCGGCCAAAGCCTCAACCCGCATTTGCTGCTCGGCTCTGGCGATCTCGTCGCGATGCGCAGCGTCGACCATTAGCTCGAAGTCGCGGGTCAAAGAGCGTACCGACGCGCGGGCCTCGCTGAGAGCTGCTTCGGCCTCTGACCGTGCGACCTCCGCCTCTGATCGCTCGCGCGCCGCCAAGTCGAGCGAGCGTTCCAGATGCTCAGCCAGGAACATCGCTCCCGCTTGGATTGCAGCCGCGATGCGCGCCTCTCGGACCATTCGCTCCCGGCGGGCGATCTCGCGGAGGCGGGCTTGCCGTTCCCTCTCAGCGGCGCGATGCAGCGCATCGGCTCGGCCAGCGAGGGCGCGAGCCCGCTCCTCGAGGGTGCGCAATGCGAGACGCGCCTCCATCTCGGCAGCGCGGGCAAGCCTCGCTTGCTCGGCGAGCCGATCACGTTCCGCGGAGTTCGGTTCGGAATCGCCAAGCATGCCAGCGGCCAGTTCTAGCCTGTGCTCAAGGTCGGCGAGCCCGGCGACGTCACGGTCACGCGCCTCCTCGGCCTCGACGATGGCCCGGCTCAGCCGATCGGCCTCGGCGTAAGCGGAGCGTGCGGTCGAGCTGAGATGGCCGAGCTCCTCGGCGAGAGCTGACATGGCAGCGTCCGACTCGTGCAGCCTGGCGAGCGTGATTTCGACCGCGGCGCTCGCCTGCCGGTGTTGCTCCACCAGCTCACTCTGAGAAAAGCGCAACCGATCACATGCATGATTAGCCTCGGCAAGCCGGCACTCTGCGTCGTCGATTGCGGACTGCAACTCGATCAAAGTCGGGGTCGCGGATGATCCGCCGGAAGCGAAGTGGGTGCTCATGACCTCGCCATCGCGAGTGACGGCGACCAGATCGGGCAACCTGGCGATGAGGTTGCGCGCGTCGGGGAGGTTATCGACCAGTGCGACCTTCCGCAGCGCTCGCCGGACCGCTGCAGTGAGCTGGTCAGGTACCTCAACTACGTCCACGGCATACCGTGCTCCAGCAGGAAGAGCTGGCCATTGATCAGTCCGTTCGGTCTCGGCCGCACCACCCAGGAGCAGCCCGGCCCGGCCCAAATCTTCAGCCTTGAGATGGTCGAACGCGTCGATTGCCGCGTCGATGCCGGTCACCGCCACTGCATCAGCCGCTGCACCGAAGGCGGCTGCGATCGCCGCCTGGTACGGCGATCGAACCTTGATCAGTGCAGCCACAGATCCCAGCAGCCCCTCGAGCTGATCCGTCGCCGCGAGCAGCGCCGCGGAGCCATCCTTGCGGTTCAGAGCAACCTGCAGTGCCTCGACGCGTGCGGCCAGGGCGGCCCGCTCCTCTGTCGCGATCCGCTCCCGCCGGCGCAGCTCGGCCTGCTGCCGCTCGATCCTGTCCAGGGCGGAAAGCGCGGCTTCGTGCTCCGCGTCCAGCCCGTGCTCGCCCGCATCAAGGCTTGCCACCTTGGTCTCCAGCGCGGTGAACGCCCGGGAAGCCTGTTCGGCCCTGTTGGCAGCCTCCTGCTGCGCAGCGGACAGCCGGCTGAGCTCGGCCGCCGCGGCCTCACCACGGCTGCGTAGCGAGTTGACCTGTCCGGTCAGCCGGGCTAGCCCCTCCCGACGGTCGGCGGCTGCGCGGATCACCGCCGCCAGCCGATCCTCCTCACCGCGATGGGCCTCCTCGCACGCGATGCGGTGTGCTGTGGCATCCTCTAGCACCTGTTCTCTCTCGGCGCGCTGGCTGGACAATTGGTTCTCCTGGGCGGCAACTCGCGCGGCCTCACGGTCCAGTTCGTCGGGGTCCCGCGCGAAAAGGAGCTCTCCTGGGTCATCCTCGGCCTGGCGCATGCGCTCCCGCGCTATCGAGAGTGTGCCGGCAACCCGCTCCTTGAGCGCGGCTAGGGAATACCAGGCCTCATTGGCTGCAGCCAGCCTCGGTACGCCTTGCCGTACGGCTTCTTCCGCGGCCAACTCGGCGGCCCTGGCGGCCTCGAGTGACACTTCGAGGGCTCGGCGGCGCTCATTCATCGCCCGCTCATCGGCGAGCTCTGATTGCAGCGCCTCAGTTGCCTGAAGCAAGTCGTCAGCCAGCAGCCGCGCCTTCGCATCGCGCAGCTCAGCCTGGATGACGGCCGCCCTTCGCGCCACCTCGGCCTGCCTGCCCAGCGGCTTCAGCTGCCGTCGGATCTCATTGATCAGGTCCGAAAGCCGGTTCAGGTTTGCCTCGCAGGCCTCAAGCTTGCGGACAGCTTTCTCCTTGCGTTTGCGGTGCTTGAGGACCCCGGCTGCTTCTTCGATGAAGCCGCGCCGGCTCTCCGGTGTCGCCTGCAAAATCGAATCCAGCTGTCCCTGACCGACGATTACGTGCATCTCTCGGCCGATCCCGGAATCGCTGAGCAGATCGTGAATGTCCAACAGCCGCGCCGAATTGCCATTGATCGCGTACTCTGACCCGCCGTTGCGGAACATCGTCCGCGAAATGGTGACCTCGGAGTAGTCGATGGGTAGCGCGCCATCGGAGTTGTCGATCGTGAGTACGACCTCGGCGCGGCCCAGCGGAGCTCGACCAGAGGTGCCGGCGAAGATGACATCTTCCATCTTTCCGCCACGCAGCGTCTTCGCGCCCTGTTCACCCATCACCCAGCTGAGGGCGTCGACAACGTTGGACTTGCCAGAGCCGTTGGGGCCGACGACGCAGGTAATGCCGGGCTCGAAGTTGAGGGTGGTAGCCGACGCAAAGGATTTAAATCCGCGCAAGGTCAGGCTCTTGAGGTACAACGTCCACCCCTCGACGGTGTCAGCTCAGGCGAAGATCCGGCTGCGGAAGGCGACCTGCCTTCGGCACAGCGAGCGTCGGTTGCGCGAACTGTGCCCATAGAGGGTAACCGACAGCGGCTGCGAGTCCGGGTACCTCGCTGGGCGGGTCCGGAGATTCCGGGCCACGCACACAATCAGACGCCAGCCTTAGGATGTTCGTCTTTGAGGGCTTCATCCGGCGTCTCGGTCAGCCGGTGCTTGCCGCGTACGGCGGAGAAGGTCCAGAACTTGTTGAGCAGGAACGAGAGCGGGGTGACGACGGCGATCGTGATCAGCTGCGCCCAATAGAAACGGGTACGGAAGCCGGTGGAGTTGTCGAAGACCGTCGGGGGCAGCGAGAAGATCGAATCAGGATGCATTAGGAGCGTCAGCACGCCTAGCCCAACCGTTTGGGCCAAGATTCCCACCGTGAGGAAGGGGAAGTACTCGCGGAACCAGCCGGCATGTTTTGCGCTGCGGAAAGTCCAGAGCCGGTTGAGCTCGAAGTTCCACAGGTTGGCGACCAGGAACGCGATCGTGGAGTAGACGTGATACCAGCGGACGTTGTAATCGGTGAACGGCAAGTCAATGAAGATGCCATTAACATCGGGACCCATCTTCTTGCACATGATCGCCACGACCATGTTGACGAGAACGCCGGACGCGCCAACCAGGCCGAACCGGAACAGCTGAACCCAGTTGTGCCGGTGGCGTACGAGCACGTAATGCCGGAGGCGTCCCACAATCGCTACAAGATACCCATACTTTGGGAACGGCGAGCGCGTGGTCGCTCGCCCGTCGGACCCGTTTCCGCGCCGCACGCTACCGACGCTCGCGAACAATTTCCGCGCTCAGCTTGCGTGGAGATCGTTGACAGCGCGGGCACCGATACGAGGAGCGGTTCATGAACGGCTCCCGGCGGATCGGCGTTCCACAACGCGGGCAAGGCTCCCCTTCGCGACCGTAGACAGCCAGCGAGCGGTCGAAGTAGCCGCTGGATCCATTGATGTCGACGTAGAGGGCATCGAATGAGGTGCCACCGTGGCTTAGTGCGTTGCTCATCACCGTCGCCGCGGCTGTGATCACGCTGGCGGCCTGTGCGCGCGACATGGTCCTGGTCGGGCGCGCGTAGTGCATCCGGGCCACCCACAGTGCCTCGTCTGCGTAGATGTTGCCGATCCCCGATATCAGCTGCTGGTCCAGCAACGCCCGTTTGATCGCGGTATTCCGTCGGCGCAACCTGGCCACGGCATCGACCAAGTCAAATTCTGGATCGAAAGGGTCGCGGCCGATGTGAGCGATGTCACGTGGCAGCTCGGCGCCTCCTGGTGAGAGTGAAAGTCCACCGAACATCCGCTGATCGATGAAACGCAGGCCTGGTTCTCCGTCGGCGAAGGTGAAGATGATTCGGGTGTTCGGTGCGAGCGGCGCGTCGGCATCAGCCATCCGGAACTGCCCACTCATGCCCAGATGGGCCAAGATTGCGTCGCCGTCAATGAAGGGGAGCCACAGGTACTTGCCCCGGCGTCGTGGCTCCGCAAAGGTGCGGCCCGTGACCTGCAGTTCGAAGTCTGCCGGCCCTGTCAGGTGGCGACGCACCGGCCGTGGATGCAACACGCGTACGCCCGCAATCTGGCGTCCAGTGATACTGCTGGCCAGGCCCCGGCGCACCACCTCGACCTCAGGAAGCTCGGGCACCGATCGTTAAACACATGCTCTAGCGAGCCGGGATTGGCCCGGTGCCGCGAGCGCCCTTCAAAGCAGCGAAAGCAATCGCGGCCGCGTTCTGCTCAGCTTCCTTCTTGTTCCGGCCGGCACCCGGTCCGTAGGTCTGGTCCTCGACACGGACCATTGCCTGGAAGGTCTTCGCGTGGTCGGGACCTGACTCGACCACGTCATAGACCGGTACGCCTAGGCCGGTCGTGGACGCGATTTCCTGAAGGCTAGTCTTCCAGTCCAGTCCCGCCCCGCGCGTGGCGACCTCTGCCATCAAGGGGTCGAACAGATGGTGCACCAAGTCCCTGGCGGCGTCGATGCCGTGCTGTAGGAATACGGCCCCGATCACGGCCTCCATCGTGTCGGCGAGGATCGAGGACTTGTCACGACCTCCGGTACTCTCCTCGCCGCGGCCCAGGTGAATTACCGACCCCAAGTCGAGCTTGCGCGCGATGTCGGCCAGAGCCCGTGAGTTGACTACAGCGGCGCGCAACTTCGCGAGTTGACCCTCGGACAGATCCGGATAGGTGACGAAGAGGTGCTCGGTGACGATCAGACCGAGCACCGAGTCGCCGAGGAACTCCAAACGCTCGTTGGTAGGCAGGCCACCCTGCTCGTACGCGTAAGACCGGTGAGTTAAGGCGCGGTCGAGCAGCTCAGGATCCACACTCATCCCGAGCTCGCTTAAGAGTTCTCCCGCAGCGAGGCGAATTGTTGTCGCCTCTGACCCGATTAGGATGTCAAGACCTGTCGGCGAGCTGCCCGAGGGCCGTACTGGCCGCATGATGGGCACGCCACGTGCGGCAGGTGCTTCTGGCGGCATGCAGGATTCGCACATGTCACCAGCGCGGGCACGGACGCCTTCCACTGGGACCGGCGGTGGCGCGTGTTGCTGCGCGACATTCTCCTCTTGGGAACGGCCACGACTTCACTCCTCGTTTCTCCGGGCCCGCTGGCCCGGAAATTTCATTGCCCGCGGCGCTGGCTGTAAAACATCGTAAGGTTTGCCGACTCCACCCTCAAGGCCGCGGAGTGCTTCCCAGCGAGGGTCGAGGTCCGCCTCGTGGCGATGGTCGGGATAGTCGTTAAGGTTGGCACCACACTCGACGCACAGCCCTAAGCAGTCATCCCGACATAAGGGTTGGAATGGCAAATCGAGCACAACCTGGTCGCGAAGCAGCGGCTCGATGTTGACAAGCTCGCCCTCAAGCCTGCTTGCCAGATCATTGTCTGGTTCGACGCCCGGGTAAACGTACAGCTCCAGGACGTCGACCTCCAGCTCATCGGAAATCGCATCCAGGCACCGCACGCATTCCCCACGGACCTCAACTGTGGCAACGCCGCTGACCAGCACTCCCTCGACCACCGACTCGAGCCGAAGGTCCAGCTCAACCGGCGACCCGGGTGGTACGCCGATCACAGCGATTCCGAGATCCGCGGGAGCTTCGACGGATGCCCGAACTACCTTCATGGCGCCCGCTTGTCGGCCCAGTTCGTGGGTGTCGAGAACTAAACCCGAGCGGGGATGCAGCGGGCGATGCGGCGAACTCATCGCAATCCTTCCAAGCCGAGCGGCCGCGCTCCTCTTCGTGACCGACGCCCAACCCTACCGGTGGGTAGGGCCCACGGCCAAAAGCACCGGCGCTCAAAAGCAGGCACCATCGCCATACCGCTTACTCCGCGAAGTTACGCCGGTCCAACCTCATAGTGTCGGCTCCATCCAAGCCACTGCGCTCCGCCAGCCGGGCACGAGCCGTCCGCACCTGGCTGACCGTCTTGTGGAGCACCGACTCAAAACTCGCCATTCGCGCGTCGATGAACTCATCGGTCTCCCGGCGCAGCGCGGCTGCCTCTTCATCAGCGTCGGCTCGCATCTGAGCAGCGATCTGCTCGGCCACCCGGACCACCTCGCTGTGCTGCGCGAGGTTAGCGGCATGGTCGCGCGCCTCAGCCAGAATCCGGCTCGCCTCCGCTTCCCCTTCAGCGATTTTGAACGCAGCCATGTCGATGATCTGCTGTGCATCGGCGATCTCGTTCGGGAGGTTCCCGATAACATCGTCGATCACGGCTAACACTTCACTGCGGTTGATGACGCACGATGCGGACATCGGCATCGCGCGTGCATTCAGGATGAGCTCACGTAAATGCGCGAGCTTTGCCTCCGCCGTTTTCCCCCCAACCATGGACGCTCCTGCCCCCAACGCCACCACGCTCGTCCCCTTTCGAGTGTGCACTGCTCCCTAGTGTCGCGCAGATGGACCCGGTCTCACACATCGCCAGGCAAGCCCGCATTCCGAGATGCGACCCGAGCCATCGTGCGCTGAGCGATCTTCGCCGGCAAGAAGGCCGTGACGTCGCCACCAAGGGTCGCCACCTCGCGGATCAGCGAGGAGGAGACGAATGCCCATTGCGGCGCAGTTGGCAAGAATAGGGTGTCCACCCCGGTCAGCTGCCGGTTCATCTGAGCCATCTGAAGTTCGTACCCAAAGTCGGTGGCCCGTAGCCCTTTGCTGATCACGCTGATGTCATTGGCTGCACAAAACTCCACCAGCAGGCCGCGAAACAGTGTCACCTCGACATTGCTCCACTGCGCACACTCTTCAGTCAGCATCTCGACCCGCTCGTCCGGAGTGAACAGGGCGTTCTTGGAGATATTGGTGCCCACCGCCACCACCACCTGGTCAACGAGCTTCGCGGTCCGCTCGATGACGTCGAGATGCCCGTGGGTGACCGGGTCGAAGGAGCCCGGACAGACCGCTCGTGTCATGGCTCCTCCCGTTGATTACTCCGCTCGCTCCGCTCACTTCGTACAGAGCGGCTAGAACTCGGCTCGAGCGACCCGAAAGACAAGATTGTCTCACCATAGGTGCGAGTCCAGCAGTTTGCAGCCGCCCCCGGCCAAACCAGGTCCGGCGTACGTCGTGAGCGTTCAACCACGATCAGCGAGCCTGCGCCCACCCAGGCGCTAGCGACGAGTTGCTGGAGTTGTCTGCTGACGATACCCGAGTCCAGCTCGTACGGAGGGTCAGCAAAGACCACGGCGAAGCGGTGAGCCGGAGGCCGGCGCAACACCTGTTCGACCGGTGCGGTGATGATTTCCACGGCCAGCCCGAGGGCCTCGGCGTTCGTTCTGGTGAGCTGAGCTGTGCGACGATCGCGCTCGACCAGCATCACCGGGCTGGCTCCACGGCTGGCCGCCTCGAAACCGACTGCTCCGGAGCCCGCGTACAAATCACAGAAGGCGAGGCCTGCCAAGGACCGCTCGGCTGGTACCGCGGCGGTGCCTGCCCACGCTGTGATGGCTGAGAAGAGCGCCTCGCGTACGCGATCGCTGGTGGGGCGGGTACGGTTACCCGGCGGCATCGCGATCCGCCGCCCTCTGCGGGATCCGGCGATTATCCGGCTCATGCTCACAGCTCGCCGCTGGGGCTGGTGCTGGTTTCGCTCGCGCAAATTCTCATGTGCGCTCCAACCAGTCCCCTGCCGCATCCATCTCGACGTCGGTCACGATGTCGGTCAAACCGGGCTCGCGCAACTCCGGATCTCGGGCGATGGCCTGCTCAGCCAGGCTGCGGGCCAAGGCAATCAAATCTGCATCCTTTAACACGCGAAGCAGCTTCAGACTCGTTCGGCTGCCCGACTGGCTGGCGCCGAGCACATCCCCTTCACGCCGTTGCTCCAGATCAACCTCAGCCAGCGCGAAACCATCACGAGTGGCGGCGACCGCGTCCAACCTTTGACGAGCTGAGCTTTGCTCATCGGCAGTTGTGAGTAGCAGGCAGACGCCAGGGTGGGCTCCGCGGCCAATCCGGCCGCGTAGCTGATGCAGCTGGGAGATGCCAAAGCGGTCGGCATCGTGGATGACCATCACTGACGCGTTGGGCACATCCACCCCGACCTCGATGACTGTCGTGGATACCAGCACATCGATCTCGTTGGCGGCGAACCGGCTCATCACCGCGTCCTTTACCTCGCTCGGCAGCTGGCCATGCAGCATCTCGACCCGCAGTCCCGCCAGCGGACCGCTGCTCAGTCCCGCAAAGAGATCCTCCACTGCGGCTGCCGGCGCCGCCCCACCGTCGCCGTCAACACCGAGGTTCTCCCCGTCGGTGCCGGCTGAGCCAGTGGCGGAGATCCTTGCGCACACGACGTAGGCCTGGCGGCCCCGGTCCACCTCCTCAACAATGCGTTGCCAGACGCGCGGCATCCAGGACTGCTGGCGAACGGTGTCGACTACGACTGTGCTCACCTCGGCCCGCCCAGCTGGAATCTCGGTGAGTGTGGAGGTCTCCAGGTCACCGAAGACTGTCATAGCTACCGACCGCGGGATCGGAGTCGCCGTCATGACCAGGACATGCGGGCGGGGATCCGCCTTGGCGGCCAAGGCGGCGCGCTGCTCAACCCCGAACCGGTGCTGCTCGTCCACCACCACCAAACCAAGGTCCGCGAACTGGACATCGGTACTGAGCAGGGCGTGAGTGCCGATAACGATGCCCGCCGCACCCGAGGCTGCTTGTAGCGTCGCCTCCCTGCGGCGCGCGGCAGAGGAGGATCCGGTGATCAGCACCACACCTGTGGCCTGCTCTGGCGCGTCGAGGGTGCCGCCGGTGGCGAGGTCGCCGAGCATCCGGGTGATGGTCTGATAGTGCTGAGCAGCGAGCACCTCAGTCGGTGCCAGTAAGGCAGCCTGACCACCGGCATCTACGACGGCGAGCATCGCGCGTAAGGCGACCAGCGTCTTGCCTGATCCGACCTCGCCCTGCAGCAGTCGCTGCATCGGCTGGGTGCGGCCCAGCTCGGCCATGATCTCCTCGCTTACCGCGATCTGACCCTTGGTGAGGAGGAACGGTAACCGGCGGTCGAATGCGTCGAGCAGCCCGCCGGACCGTCGTTCTCGCGGCACCGCTCGATGTGATGCTGCATCCGCTCGCCGACACGCCATGGTCAGCTGCAGCGCGAAGGCCTCATCGAACCGCAACCGGTGCCGACCCTGGTTGATGACCGAATGATCGATCGGCTGGTGCACTCCTCGAAAGGCTGCCTCCAGATCCACCACCCCGGCCGCTTTGCGAATCCACTCGGGGAGTGGATCCTCGATCCCCGCCAGCGACTCCAGAACCAAGGCGGCGCAGTCGGCGATGGTCCAGGTGCGCAACTTTCCCGCCATTGGGTAGAGGCCGACGAGCGGGACTCTGGAGGCCGAGGCCAGGGGCGCGTTGTGCTTGGCCCCGCCGACCACAGCACCGTGCTCGTCGAGAATGACGAAGTCGGGATGGGCGAGCTGGAGTCTGCCATTGAACCTCGTCACCTTGCCAGCGAAGATGCCCCGGGCGCCGGGGACCAGATGCCTCTGCCAGTAGCTGATCAACCGCAGCTGCCCGAAGAAGGTGCAGGTCAACGTGCCCCGATGGTCTGTGATAGTGGCCTCCAGTCGCGGCTTGCCCTTCGACCGATAGGACCCGTCAGGAAGGTTGAACGTACGGGCAACGACGACCTCGGCCATCACCGCAACCTCCTCACCCTCCCGGAGTACTGATAGGTCGCTCAGCTCGGTGCCTGAGAAGTAACGACGCGGCACATGCCGCATCAGGTCGCCAACTGTGAAGATCTTCAGCGGCTCGAACTGCTTCGCGGTCTTCGAGCCGACTACCTTGTCAAGGCGAGTCGCCAGTCGGCGAAAGGTGTCGGTGCGCCACGGTGACCCGACGGGTTTCAGCGTGGTCATTCCAGCCCAAGCAAGAGTGGGTAGCGGGGCTGCCCACCGTCCACGACCTCGACCTCCACGGTGGGAAAACGGTCCCGAATCCGGGCGGTGAGATTGGACACCACGGCATCGTCGGCTTCACTGCCGCGGACCAGCGTCAGCAGCTCTCCACCGACGCCGAGGAGCTTCTGCACGACCTGCCAAGCCACCTCGCCCAACGATGACCCGATGGCGACGACATCGTGATCGACAGTACCGATGATCTGGTTTGGCGCGTAGGGCTTGACGGTTGTCATCGCAGCACGCTCGGCGACGACGATCGCTCCATTCCGCATGTGCCTGGCAGCGGTGGTCATCGCCGCAACCGCCGACTCAAAATCCGCCGACGGCTCATGCACGGCCATCGCAGCCAGGCCCTGCACTTGGCTAACGGTGGGGATGATGCCGACGCGGCGACCGTCCCGCCGCAGCTCGGTTGCAACACGCTCTGCTCTTTTCAGGTTCTCTGGGCCGTTAGGCAAGATCACGAGCTCGCCGCAGGTTTGTTGGGCGGCGGCCCGTAGCTGGCTGAGCGCGACGCTACTGTCACTCGCCCGCACAGGCAGACCGCCCAAAGAGGCTACTGTCTCGGCTAGCCCTGGGCCGGTTACCACTGCTAAGACATTTCGGCTCAGGACGGCAGGTCTATCCCAAAGGGCGGTGACCCTGATCTGGCTCAGCTGGCCGAGCGGTAGGGCGGCCTCCACTGCGGCGCCGGCTTCCTTGAGATGGACGTGCACCTGCGCGACGGCCTCGTCACCCACAATGACAACGCTATGGCCAAGCTCAGACAGGCGCTCGCGCAGCACGTCCAGGTCTGACGGCGGAGCTCCGCGGAGGGCGTACATCACCTCATATTCGCCGGCCATCGTCGGCGCTTCGCGCTGTCCACCCGCCATCGGCGAGGCGGGCGCCT
Source organism: Actinomycetota bacterium (assembly GCA_046726195.1). Taxonomy (GTDB): domain Bacteria; phylum Actinomycetota; class Actinomycetes; order Propionibacteriales; family Propionibacteriaceae; genus Microlunatus. The sequence continues at coordinate 12,851 of JBKPAB010000254.1, read as the reverse complement.
GCAGCGGCTGGGCTTGCGCTCCACCCAGAATTTCGGCCAGCACATCGATCAGTAGCACATACGCTTGGCCGCCAGCGTCCACGACCCCGGCCGATGCCAGCACGTCAAGCTGGTCCGGCGTACGGATAAGGCTGTCATGGGCGCCGCGTTGGGCTGCTTGCACCACCGCCAAAGCACTGCCAGATTGGCGGCGCGCCGCCGCTTCGGCCGCGCTGGCAGTATCGTCGGCCACCGTCAAGATAGTCCCTGCAACCGGGCGCGCCACGGAAAGCCGTGCCGCCCCAGCTGCCAACCGCAGCAACGTGGCGACCATGGTGCCTGGCGGCATGGACTGCAGCCTGGTCAGGTCGTATTCCAGCGCCCGGCAGATGCTGACGAACATCTCCGCGACGATGGCTCCAGAGTTGCCGTGAGCGCCCAAGACCGCTGCCTGGACGGCAACATCCAGACTGGACGGCTCGAGGTTGGGGACCGCGCCGGCGATTCCGGTCATGGTCAATTTGAGATTCGATCCGGTATCAGCATCTGGCACCGGAAAGACATTCATCGCGTTTAATGCATTGGCTGAGTCACTGATGACGCTGGTCGCTCGGCGCAGCCAAGCATCGCAGGCCTCCCACAGCGTGGGAACCTGCTCCCCTAGCTGGGCTGACACGCCCACAACCTTATTCGCAAGCGCCATTCGACTATCACTAGATTCTGAAGCCTCACTTCGGTCGGTAAAGCTGACCGCGAGCCCGTGAATTGATCCGAAGTAAGTGCCGAAGCCGCAACGCGCCCTGGCAGGTATGCCTTTGGCGCGCAGCATGGAGGCAAGCAACACAACGAAGTGATGGCAACGGCCAACCAGGCGGGGTAAGTCAAAGGGGAGGAGGCGCCAGCACGCATGAATCGTCTCCTTCTGATCCGCCATGCGCAAAGCGAGCATCACATTCGGGGTCTGACCGGGGGTTGGACCGACAGCCCGCTGAGCCAACTCGGCAGCGTTCAGGCGAGAGCGTTAGCGGATTACTGCCGGCAGCGCTTGGGCAGCGAGCCGTCGCCGTGTCTGTTCACCAGCGATTTGCAGCGCGCCGCACAGACGGCCGGGTACCTGGCCGCGGCACTGAGTGTTGAGTGCCAGCTCGAGCCGGCGCTGCGGGAGATCGGCAATGGCGTCGCGGCGGGACTGACGCAGGATGAAGCCAAACGGATCGAGCTGCCCATGACTCAACCGGCCATCGACTGGGTGCCCTACCCCGGGGCAGAGAGCTGGCGGATGATGACGGAGCGCGTGTTTGCGGGCATGGATCGTATCGAGCGCGCCTGTCCGTCTACCGGGGTCGTGGTCACGCATGGCAATGCAGGCGTTGCGGTGATTCAGTGGTGGCTCCGCCTCGGCGAGCAATGCCGAGAGGGCATCTCTTTCGAGCTGGACGCGGCGAGCGTTAGCGAGCTGGCGATCAACGCGTGGGGGGAACGCACGATCGTGCGCCTCAACGATGTCAGCCATCTGCGGCAACTGGGTACCGGCAGCTGAACTCATCATCGTCTGCGAGGAATGGGCTGGGGCCGGCGACGCGACAACCGGAACGCCGAGATCGCGGAGCACGCCAAAGCCATCATTGGCCTGCGCTTGTGCTTTTCAGGTACTCTTTTCCGGTTGCCCACTCGGGCACTACGCCTGTTTCAATGTGATTTGGGAGCGAACTCCAGTGGCTGCGGTATGTGACGTATGCGGCAAACGGCCCGGATTCGGCCACAACGTCCCCTGGTCGAAGAAGAAGACCAACCGGCGCTGGAGCCCAAACATTCAACGGGTACGCGTCGTAGTCTCAGGCACTCCCAAGCGACTCAACGTCTGCGCCAAGTGCATCAAGGCTGGCAAAGTCACCCGCTGACCTGAGTCGGCATCACATCGAGCCGCCCGTCCTTGAATGCAGTGGTCGCACTGCAGGGCGCCAAGCTCCTGACATCCCCCGCGGAAACGAACGTGTACGTGCGTTCCTTGCGCTCTGCACATGTTGCACCGTGTGCATCGCAGCAGGAACGAACGTGTACGTGAGTTCCTGACAAGAGTGACGGGCGATGTTAGCCAAGGCCCAAGGCCCTAGCTCTCAGGCCTGGATCACTACGGGGATGATCATGGGTCGGCGACGGTGGGTATCGCTTACCCACTTGCCGAGCTGGCGTCTGATGACCTGCTGCAGCCGGTAGGAGTCATCCACACCCTCCGCCAAAGCCGCCTCCAAGGCCGCCACGATCAGCGGGCGTACGTCATCGAAGACCGAATCGTCCTCTACAAAGCCGCGCGCATGGATGTCCGGTCCGCTAACGATCTTGGAGGAGTGGGTGTTGACTACCACGATTACCGAGATGAAGCCTTCTTCACCGAGGATCCGTCGATCGGTCAATGCGAGTTCGGAGATGTCGCCGATCGTGGTGCCGTCCACGAAGATATAGCCGGCGTCCACCTTGCCGACGATGCTGGCCTTCCCCGCCTCGAGATCGACGACCATCCCGTCCTCGGCGATGATCGTCCGCTCTGCTGGAACACCGGTGGCGATGGCCAGATCGCCGTTGGCCTTCAGGTGCCTGATCTCGCCGTGTACCGGCATCACGTTTCTTGGCCGCACGATGTTGTAGCAGAAGAGCAGCTCGCCTGCGCTGGCGTGCCCGGAGACATGGACCAGTGCGTTACCCCGATGTACGACGTGGGCACCGAGCCGGGTCAAGCCGTTGATCACCCGATAGACCGCGCTCTCATTGCCCGGGATCAGCGAGCTGGCGAGCACCACGGTGTCGCCGCTCATGAGCTGAATCACCGGGTGTTCGCGATTGGCCATGCGTGACAACGCTGACAGCGGCTCGCCCTGCGATCCGGTGGAGACGATCACCACGTCCTGCGGCGCGTAGTCGTCGATTTCCCTCAGATCGATCAAGGTATTGCGAGGAACCCTGAGGAAGCCAAGCTCCCGAGCGATCGTCATGTTGCGGACCATCGAGCGCCCGACGTACACCACCTTGCGCTGGTGGGCGACAGCAGCGTCGAGAACTTGCTGCACCCGGTACACATGGGACGCGAAGCACGCCACGATCACTCGCTGCCGGCTCGCCTCGAACACTCGCTCGAGAGCAGGTCCGATGTCTCGCTCCAGAGTGGTGAAACCAGGCACTTCGGCGTTGGTCGAGTCGACCATGAACAGGTCGACACCCTCCTCACCGAGGCGGGCAAAGGCACGCAGGTCGGTGATGCGGCCATCCAGCGGCAGCTGATCCATTTTGAAATCACCGGTGTGCAAGATCAGGCCGGCAGTGGTGCGTATGGCGACGGCCAGGGCATCCGGAATGGAATGGTTGACTGCGATGAACTCACACTGGAACTTGCCGAGAGTGATCTTGTCACCGTCAGTGACCCTGCGTTGCGGAACGTTGCGCAACTGGTGCTCTCGCAGCTTGTCCGCGAGCAGCGCCAGCGTCAACTTGGATCCGATGATCGGGATATCGGGTCGCTGGCGAAGCAAGTACGGCACAGCGCCGATGTGGTCCTCGTGGCCGTGGGTGAGTACCAGGGCAGTCACATCGCCAAGGCGTTCGCTAATCGCATCGAAGCCCGGCAAGATCAGATCCACCCCAGGATGATCATCCTCTGGGAACAGCACGCCGCAGTCGATCAGCAGCAGTTGACCGTCGAACTCGACAACTGACATGTTGCGACCCACATCGCCAAGACCGCCCAATGACACGATCCGCATCGCGTTCGGGGCCAGCAAGGGCGGGATCTGCAAGCTACCGGCGACCACGGGAGGAAAGGGTACAGGCCGGATAACATCGCGGCCGTGGGTGCAGCTTCCGGTGAACCAATCGCCGCCTCGGTACGCCTCGCGTGGCCGGCCGAGGCGTCCAGCATTGCCGAACTTCAACGCCGATCCTGGACCGTCCAATGGCCTGCCGATCTGGCGCAGTTGATGCTCGCCTCAATGTCGTTGGCCGAGATGGTCGAATCATGGCGCGCCGCCATCGAGCGACCGCCGGAGGCCAGGTTTCGGGTTCTGGTCGCAACCGACGGCGAGCGGCTCGTCGGATTCGCCACCACCATGCCCAACCAGGATGAGGATGCCGACCCGAGCATGGAGGGTGCGATCGATCAGTTCGTGGTCGATCCCGCAGCACAACACCAGGGCCATGGCTCTCGGCTGCTCAACGCATGCGCCGATACCTTGCGCGCCGATGGCTTTCTCCGGGCTTTCTGCTGGGTGAATGCCGGGGACGTGGCCTTGCGCCGGTTCCTGACCGGTGCAGGTTGGGCTGCCGACGGGGCCAGCCGGGAGATCGGATCCGACGATGAGACCGTACGCCTCAAACAGATCCGGCTACATACGGATCTCGCGTCCGCACCAGAGGCTGGTGGCGGCGCTTAGGGCCCGATTGCCAGGTTCTCGCCTACCAGGTCGACGTGCACCCCGTCTTCGGCCGGTGTGATCCTGGTTGCGGTCAGCCCAAGCGGGATTCCCCGCAGGGAGATCGGTCTGAGCAGCGCCGCCAGCAACGCTTGAGCGGTGAAGTCAGGCAAGTTGACACCAGCCACGGCAATCTTTGCATCGCTCAGCGTCATGGTCTGCTCCTTCGCGTTCAGACGCAGCGAGCCGGTGATGACGGCCTCAACCTCTCGGCGAAACACGGTGGTCTTGGTGACCAGCTCGACTCGCCCCTCGCTGCCGTAGCTGAGCGGCGCACCGGCGAGCGAAGAGAGTCTGGCGTAATCCATTAAAGCGGTGCCCTCGGCATGGGTGATCGTCATCGTTTTAAACCAGTCCTTGGTGACAACCTCGGTCATCACCAGGTCGGCGCGCACCAGCGTCACTCGCGCATTGCTGGTCACGCCAAGCTGATCGGCCACGACGTGCATATTGTCGACCGAGCCGGCCGCCACCTGAGTCAGGAACGGGAAGCCCTCGATCGCGACCTGAGGGAGCACCGGCGTTCCCATTGGCGGCTGCAGCGCTCGGGCGATCTGCCGCTCCGCGCGGCGGTCAGCGTAGCGATCTCCGGCATAGAGCCCAACACAGATCAAGGCGACGACCATGACAATGATCAGTACGCCGATCAGGGGGGTAGCCGGTCCCAGGCGGGTCCGTAATCGGTTCACGTCATCCGATCCCTAGCAGGGGCTCGATGCCCACAGTGAGGCCCGGCCTAGTTCCGATCGCACGTACCGCCGCCAGCACGCCTGGCATGAACGACACTCGGTCCAGGGAATCATGCCGAATCGTCAACGTCTCGCCCTCGCCACCGAACAGCACCTCCTGATGTGCAACCAGACCACGCAGCCGTACGCCGTGGACTCGGATCCCATCGACCTTGGCGCCGCGAGCCCCTGCTAGCTCCTGGACCGTTGCATCAGGCGGCGGTGCGAGGGCGGCTGCGTTGCGCGCGGCCGCAATTCTGCGTGCCGTGTTCGCCGCGGTGCCCGATGGAGCATCTGCTTTGTCGGGGTGATGCAGCTCGATGATCTCGGCGCTCTCGTAGAAAGCTGCGGCCTGCTCGGCGAAGTGCATCATCAACACCGCACCAATGGAGAAATTGGGCGCAACCAGCACACCGACACCGTCATGATCAACCAGGGCGGTACGCAGCCGGTCCAGCCGCTCGTCCGTGAACCCGGTGGTTCCGACGACTGCGTGGATGCCGTGATCGATGCACCAAATGATGTTGTCCATCACCGCATCAGGATGCGTGAAATCGACCACGACCTGCGCTGCTTCGGCAGGTGCGCGGTCATCCCCCAGGTCGATTGCCGCAACCAGTTCCAAGTCCGGGGCGGACTCCACGGCGCGGCAGACTTCAGCGCCCATCCGGCCTCGGGATCCAAACACCCCGACCTTTGTCATCCTCACCAACCTTCTGCCTTGTCAGACTCCCAGCAGGCTATGACGGTTGGCCCCGCTTCGCCGACTACGGATCGCGCCTGCTGCTGTCCTGGACGAGCGAGCGAGCAGACACGTTTTTCGTCTGCGAGCGAGTGAGGAAGGCAGCTGCTTGTGACGCGCGATCCGCGCGGAGCGAGCACAGCGAACGGAGCAATCAAACGCAGGAGCTTGCGGCTCGGCTGAGCCGACGTACGCGAGCGACGAAGGACGCGAATCCGGCGGGCCAGCCGTCGGAGTGCAATTGCCCTGCTAGGACGTTGACAGATCGACATTTACCACCGATCCAGGACCGACTCGATTCCTCGAGCAGGCACCCTGGCCCCGGCGATGGCGAGCGTCGGCGGGTAGCTGAAGAGCCTGGTTGCCTCGTCGCGTATCTGGTCAGCGCTCACCTGGTCGAAGCAGCGCAATAGTTCGCTGAGGGTGCGCTCGTCGCCGTGCACCGCGTTGACACCGAGACGGCTCATCCGGCTGCCTGCGCTGTCGTAGGAAAGCGCCGTTTGCCCGCGCATCTGACCCTTCGCTCGCGCCAACTCTTCCTCGGTTACGCCGTGCTCAGCCACCTCGGCAAGCGTTGCCCGCACGAGCTTGAGAATCGGCGCCAACTTGCCGGGCGCGCACTGCCATTCCACACTCCACAATCCAGCGTCGGAATATGCCGTCTCGCCGGCATCGATGCTGTACGTCAGCCCGCGCCGCTCCCGGATTTCAACGAACAGGCGAGAAGCCATGCCGCCACCGACGATCAGGGAGAGCAGGCCAAGCGGATAACGCCGTGGGTCGAAGATGCCGAGACCGGGAAACGCCAGCACCGCGCTGCACTGCTCCAGTGGCAGCGGCCGCATGATGAGCCCACCGCCGCCCTTAATTATTGTCGGGCCTGGTCGGGCAGGCATCGGAACCTTCTGTTGAGAATCAAGAGCACTAAGGCGCTGCACCAGTCGATCATGATCAACTTTGCCCGCGGCTGCGACCACCAAGGATCCAGGGCGATAATGCCGCCTCCAGTGCTGCACAATCTGCGGCCGACTGAGGCCTGCAACCGAGCTGCGCGATCCGATCACCACACGGCCGAGCCCTGTCTTGCCGAAGATCGCGGCGGCGGCCGCTTCACCGGCCAACTCCGTTGGGTCGTCAGCGTGCATGGAGATCTCATCCAAGATCACTGCACGCTCCGCGTCCACGTCCTCACGCGTGATCAGCGAGTTGATGATCATGTCGATGAGCACGTCGAGAGCCAACTCGGCGTCGCTGTAGAGCACGCGGGCATAGAAGCAGGTGTGCTCTTTGGCGGTGTACGCGTTGAGCTCGCCACCCACCGACTCGATCAGCGCCGAAATCTGCTCCGCACTGCGAGTCGAGGTTCCCTTGAAGAGCAGGTGCTCCAAGAAGTGCGAGGCGCCGTGCAGCCTCGCTGTCTCGTGCCGCGAGCCGACGGATGCAAAGACGCCCAGTGAGTAGGTGTTGGTGGCTCTGATGTCTTCCGTCGCAACCTGAAGACCACCAGGCAACACCGTACGCCGGACAGCACCATCCAACTGCAGCACGCGTCGGCCGGGACGGCTGCGACGGACGGCAGACATGGTGATGTCGGGATCGAAGGTGCTTGCGCCTGTTACGCCGACACCGGCTCCTCAACCACCGGAATCAGCGACAGTTTGCCCCGATCGTCGACCTCGTTGATTTCTACCTGGATCTTCTGTCCGACACTGAGCACGTCCTCCACATTCTCAACCCGCTGTCCCCCAGATAGCGGACGCAGCTTGGAAATGTGCAACAGACCATCCTTCCCGGGTAGCAGCGAGACAAAGGCTCCGAAGGCGGTGATCTTGACAACCGTGCCGAGGTAGCGCTCGCCCTTCTCCGGTGCGGTCGGATTGGCGATGGCATTGATCATGGCGCGGGCCGCATCGGCCTTGTCGGCGCGGTCTGCACCCACATAGATCGTGCCATCGTCTTCGATTGTGATATCAGCACCCGTGTCATCTTGAATCTGGTTGATCACCTTGCCCTTAGGCCCGATGACCTCACCGATCTTGTCCACGGGGATCTTCATGGTGATGATCCGAGGGGCGTAGACGCTCATTTCGTCCGGACTGTCAATTGCCTCGCGCATCACGTCGAGGATGGTGTTGCGGGCGTCCTTGGCCTGGTTCAGCGCATCTGCCAGCACCGAAGCAGGAATCCCGTCCAGCTTGGTGTCGAGCTGCAGAGCAGTGATGAAGTCCCGGGTGCCTGCGACTTTGAAGTCCATGTCGCCGTAGGCGTCCTCCGCACCGAGGATGTCGGTCAGTGCCGTGTAGCGGGTCTCGCCGTCGACTGTGTCGGAGACCAAACCCATCGCAATCCCGGCAACAGGAGTACGGAGCGGGACTCCAGCATTGAGCAGCGCCAGCGTCGAGGCGCAAACCGAGCCCATCGAGGTGGAACCATTCGAGCCGAGAGCCTCCGACACTTGACGGATCGCGTACGGGAACTCCTCGCGGGTCGGCAGCACCGGAACGAGTGCCCGCTCGGCCAGCGCGCCGTGACCGACCTCGCGCCGCTTGGGGGATCCGACGCGACCGGTCTCACCGGTGGAATAAGGCGGGAAGTTGTAGTTGTGCATGTAGCGCTTGGTGGTTTCCGGTGCCAGCGTGTCGAGCTTTTGCTCCATCCCCAGCATGTTGAGCGTCGTGACGCCGAGGATCTGGGTTTCGCCGCGCTGGAAGAGCGCTGACCCGTGGACCCGAGGTACCACACCTACCTCGCAGGACAGAGTACGAATGTCGGTCACGCCGCGCCCGTCGATGCGGATCTTGTCGGTCAAGATCCTCTGCCGCACCAGCTTCTTGGTCAGCGCCCGATACGCGCCGGTGATCTCCTTCTCGCGGCCCTCGAACTGAGGTGCCAGACGATCCATGATCGTGTTCTTGAGGCTGTCCGCGGCCTGTTCCCGGCGGTGCTTGTCGGCGATCGACATCACCTCGGCGAGTTCTGCGGTAGCCGTCTCCGCGACGGCGTCGAACACGTCGTCGGCGTAATCGAGGAAGATCGGAAAGTCGACAACGGGCTTTCCGAACTTGGCTGCCAGCTCAACCTGGGCTTCGCACAAGGTGCGGATGAACGGCTTAGCGGCTTCCAAACCGCCTGCAACCACCTCTTCGGTTGGCGCAGTCTTGCCACTTCTTACAAGATCCCAGGTGTGCTCGGTTGACTCGGCCTCCACCATGGCGATAGCTACATCACCGGCGCCAGTGACTCGGCCGGCCACCACCATGTCGAATGTGGCACTTTCGAGCTGATCGACGTCGGGGAAACCGATCCATTGGTCATCGATCAGTGCCACGCGTACGCCGCCAACCGGTCCGGTGAACGGCAAGCCGGCCAGCTGGGTGGAGAGTGACGCCGCATTGATGGCGATCACGTCGTAGTGCTTGTTCGGATTCAGTGCCATCACAGTGACAATGACCTGGACCTCATTGCGCAGACCCTTGACGAAACACGGACGTAACGGCCGATCGATAAGTCGGCAGGTGAGGATGGCACCTTCGGACGGGCGGCCTTCGCGGCGGAAGAAGGAGCCGGGGATCCGGCCTAGGGCATACATGCGTTCTTCGACGTCCACGGTCAGCGGGAAGAAGTCGATGGCCTCGCGTGGCTTACTCTGCGCCGTCGTGGCCGACAACACCATGGTGTCTTCGTCCAGATAGACGGTCGCCGATCCGGCGGCTTGCCGCGCCAGCAGACCCGATTCGAATCGGATGACATGGCGGCCATAATTGCCGTTGTCAATAACGGCCTCGGTGAATTGAAGATCTCGTCCCTCCACGGGGATTCCTTTCTGTGGCGCTGGCGTGGCGCCAGTGCCTGAGCCCTGGATCGCATCCGCACACTGGATGAGGCTCGACGGGGCGCGGTGGTCGTGCCCCGCGTCAGTCTCCTGAGCTGGTGGAGGCCGGTCTTCGATCGAGGTCCGCGGGGCAGAGCGCGAGGCTCCTCCCGAAAACCACTACCGAGGACCGAGTCACTCCCTCGTCGAGATGCGATCTCGAACGTGATATTGGCTATTTAGTTGTGGTCAACGGCGCAGCCCGAGGCGCTCGATAAGCGACCGGTAGCGCTCGATATCTGTTTTTGCTACATAGTTGAGCAGCCTGCGCCGTTGTCCGACAAGCAGCATCAGGCCGCGCCTGCTGTGGTGATCGTGCTTGTGCTCTTTCAGGTGCTCGGTGAGGTGCGCGATCCGCTTGGTAAGGATTGCGACCTGAACCTCCGGAGAGCCCGTGTCGCCATCGCTGATCGCGTACTCGTCGATGATCTTCTTCTTGGTCTCAGCGTCGATCGACACTGACGTTCTCCTCTCGGTTTCCCGTTGCGCGGCGCTCCCAGATACCCTTTTCGGGATCCTTCACGCTCCAGTGAGTTTGGGAGCTCTTCGATGTCCGCGGCCGGTCAGACGGCGCGGCCAATCTACCAGCGCCTCCGGGTTGCCACCGAATCCTGCTAGGGCGCTCCCAGTGGCTAACGAACTAGCGCCGCGAGGCTGCGTCGCCCGCTGAGGCCGCGCAGCTCGAACTTGCCCCGGTCGGCAAACACCAGCCCAGAGCCGGAGAGCAGATCGCGGACCGTGGTCGAGACCAGGACTTCTCCCGGGTGCGCCACATCGAGAATGCGCGCTGCTGCATGCACCGCGATCCCCCTCACCTCCTCGCCCTGAAACTCGACCTCACCAGCGTGGATCCCGGCGCGAGCCCTCAGGCCGTAGCCGCTGGCGGCCTCGATCATGGCCGTCGCACCCCGCACCGCACGAGCGGGACTGTCGAACAGGACTAAGAACCCGTCCCCTGTGGTCTTCGCCTCGCGTCCGCCGAAACGCTCGATCTCGGCTCGCACAGCCTCATTGTGGTCCGCGAGCAGCAGGCGCCACTGCGCGTCGCCCATCCTGTTCAGCGTCTCTGTGGACCCCGACAGATCGGTGAAGACAACTGTCGCGAAGATGCGGTCAGAGATCTCTTTCGGTGACTTCGCGAAAAGCCGGCGTCCAGCCCAATCGATTGACACCCATGGCTCGTTGCCGATGACCCACGCATCGTGACCGGGCGGGATCTCGAAAGCATCGCCACCCATGACATCAAGCGAGGCGCCGTCGGTCATCTCGATACGCAGATGCCCGGACACCACATAGCCGATGTGGTGCACCTGGCAACTCTCGGTGCCGACGATCGGCTTGACATGTTCGGACCAACGCCAGCCTGGCTCGAAGACGGCGCGGCCGACAGCCAACTCGCCCAGCTCGACCAGTTCGATGCGTGCCGTCTCGACCCTACGAACCTCGTCGGGACGGTCAAAGCGCTTACGACGCAACTCCACGGAACCGATGGTACGAATCGGAGTGCGCTCGGCGCGGTGAGGTCGGTTAGGACAGCAGACTGCATGACGAACCCACATGGTGGAAGGCCGCCCACCCCACAATGTGCCCTGAGCTTGTCGAAGGGCCAGAACTCAGCACCACAATGTGCCCTGAGCTTGTCGAAGGGCCAGAACTCAGCACCACAATGTGCCCTGAGCTTGTCGAAGGGCCAGAACTGCACGCTTCGACGGACTCAGCACCTATCCTCAGGCCGCGTGCAACAGATGCCGGGCTTGCTCAACATCGGCATGCATTTGTTTGATCAACGCTTCTCTGCCTGCGTACTTCACCTGACCCCGTAGCCTGGCGTAGAAGTCGATGGCGATCTCCACGTCGTAGAGCTCAAGATCATCGCGATCTAGCACATAAGCCTCGACCCGACGCTCCACGCCATCAAACGTCGGATTTGTACCCACCGAAATGGCCGCCGGCCAACGCGGCGCAGAAGGAATATCGAGTCTGGTGACCCACCCGGCGTAAACGCCATCGGCGGGCACCGCCATCCCAGGTGTTACTCGTACGTTGGCTGTTGGAAAGCCCAGCTCCCGCCCCCGGTTGTCGCCGCGTACGACAACTCCGGAAAACCGGAACACGTTGTCGCTCAGCTCCCGGACGCGACCGAAATCGCCCTCGGCCACGGCGTGGCGGATCAGCGTCGAAGAACTCGGCTGGGTGCCATCGGTGATCAGCGGCAACACCTGAACCTTGAACTCCCCCGCCCCCAGCTCCGCCAGTGTTGAGACATCGCCAGCGGCCCGGAACCCGAAACGGAAGTTCTCCCCCACCACGATCCGGGTGGGATGCAGCGGCCGGAGTACGGTATCGACGAACTGAGCCGGGCTCCAGCTGGCAACCTCGGGGGTGAAGTTCACGACCACAATGTCGTCGACGCCGGCATTGCGCAGCAGCTCCTTGCGACGCTCGAGAGAAGTGAGCAGGGGCGGCGCCTGGTCGGGTCGGACTACTGACATCGGATGTGGCCAGAAGGTTACGGCCACGAGGCGGGCTCCCGGCTCGGCTGCGCGGGCGGTGCGGATGAGCTCGGTGTGTCCTCGATGGACGCCGTCAAAGTTGCCGATCACCACGACGGTCGGCCTGCTCATTCGATGCGTCTCCTGACTCCTCGTCGCAACGTCGAATAGTTAAGCAGACAACCGAACCATGCCGATTCTGCAAGACGGCTCACATTTCGGGCGGAACGCCCGCGAAGAGAAGAAAGTTATGTAAGAATTTTCGGGCCACGAATAGATATGACTCTCGGGGGACACTTTGAGGCGTATTACTAAGGCTGCGCTCGGTGGCGTTGCGAGCTGCGCGCTGATCCTTGGCGGAACACAGGTGGCGACCGGGCTGTCGGCGGTCGAGGAATACAACTACTCACGCGAGCTTACAGATCTGCAGCCGGGTCCTGATACCGTGGGCCCGCTCGACGGCGCATCGGCAACACTGCGAATCAAGGAGACCCCGCTGGAGGGCACCTGGTTCAAGCTCCGTGTGACCGGGATCGATCCGTCGGTGAAGGACGAGGTATTCGGAGCTCACCTCCACAC
>JBKPAB010000253.1:0-15619 GCA_046726195.1 Actinomycetota bacterium | reverse complement strand
TCATCTCACCGAGGCCCTTGTAGCGCTGGATCGCATTCTCTTTCGGCAGTCGCTTGCCTTCCTCGGCACCCACGCGCAGCAACGCATCGCGCTCCGCGTCGGTGTACGCCAGCTCGTGTGGTGCATTGGTCCACCCGATCCGGAACAGCGGCGGCTGGGCGAGAAACACATGCCCGGCCTCGATCAACGGGCGCATGAAGCGGAACATCAGCGTCAGCAGCAGGGTACGGATATGCGCACCGTCAACATCGGCATCAGCCATCATGATGATCTTGTGGTAGCGCAACTTGGCGATGTCGAAGTCCTCATGGACGCCGGTGCCCAGTGCTGAGATGATCGCCTGCACCTCGGTGTTCTGCAGAATCCGGTCAATCCGGGCCTTCTCAACGTTGAGGATCTTGCCGCGAATCGGCAAGATCGCCTGGATCCGCGGATCGCGGCCGCCCTTGGCCGACCCTCCGGCCGAATCACCTTCGACGATGAAGACCTCACACTCCTCCGGATCGGTCGACTGGCAGTCGGCCAGCTTGCCCGGCAGCCCGCTGCGACCCAACAATCCTTTACGATCACGGGCCGCGTCACGTGCCTTCCGCGCCGCGATGCGTGCGATGGCCGCCGCCTGGCCCTTGCGGATGATCAACTTCCCCTCGCCTGGGTTCTGCTCGAACCAGTCGCCGAGCTTGGAGTTGACCACCTGCTGAACAAAAGAGCGAGCCTCGGTGTTGCCGAGCTTGGTCTTGGTCTGACCCTCGAACTGCGGCTCGGCGAGTTTGATCGAAATGATCGCGGTGAGCCCCTCGCGGATGTCGTCTCCGGACAGCCGATCTTCCGGCTTCTTGATCAATCCCCAGTTCTCGCCCCACTTGTTGGCCGTATTGGTCAACGCTGCCCGGAAGCCCTCCTCGTGAGTGCCGCCTTCATGGGTGTTGATCGTGTTGGCAAAGGTGTGTACCGACTCGGTGTAGGAGGCGTTCCACTGCATGGCGACCTCGAGGCTGATGCCCCGGTCCGGCCGGTCGGCTTCGAAGGCGATCACCGAGGAGTGCACCGGCTCCTTGCTGCCGGTCAGATAACGCACGTAGTCGATCAAGCCCTCGTCGTAGCGGAACGCGTCGGCGTAAGCGTTGCCGTCTTCATCCTTGTGGTCGGGCCGCTCGTCGACGATGGTGATCGTCAGCCCCTTGTTGAGAAAGGCCATTTCCCGGAACCGCGCGGCCAAGGTGTCGTAGGAGTAGTTGGTGGTCTCGAAGATGTCCGGGCTCGCGTAGAAGGTGACCGTGGTGCCGGTCTCCTGGCTCGGCTCCAGCCGCTCCAGCGGCCCATCGGGTTCGCCGTAGCTGAAGCTCTGGGTCCAGCGGTAGCCGTCACGTTTGACCTCAACCAAAAGCCGAGCCGACAGCGCGTTAACCACCGAAACGCCTACCCCATGCAGGCCGCCGGAGACCTTGTAGCCGCCGTCACCAAACTTGGCGCCCGCGTGCAGCACGGTGAGCGCCAAGGTGACAGCCGGGATCTTCTCCCTGGGATGGTCCTTGACCGGGATGCCGCGACCATTGTCGATCACCTGTATCCCGCCCTCGGGCAAGATCCGGACCACAATCGTGTCGCAAAATCCAGCCAGCGCCTCATCGACGGCGTTGTCCACTACCTCGTAAACCAGGTGGTGCAGGCCTCGTTCCCCGGTGGAGCCGACGTACATGCCAGGCCGCTTGCGAACCGCCTCCAGGCCCTCCAGAACGGTGATCGACTCTGAGTCGTATTCGCCCGGCTGAAGGTGGTTGATCACATCAGTCGCCGCCGGATGTGACCACGAGTTCACCGTGACAGGGTCGTCCAGGGTTGGGTCGAGGTCATCGGGCCGGTCAAAATGCTGCACCAGGGCAGGGCTCCTGTCATACGTGCGCCGCCCGACTCTCACCTCGTGAACAGGTGTCGCAGGCGGCACGCCAAGGTTGTTGTTCGCTTGGTTTCCTGATGGTCACGTTTGACGATCTCGACCGATGCGTTGGGCCCTTGTGTAGCGGCCAAACGAGGCACTCGACCCGCCCTTGCAACCTCGTCCAGTTTAGCGCGCGGGTGTCGCCGCCGGGCCGTTCCAGCGGAGCTCCAGCCGTACAAAAGTGCGTCTGGCAAGGTCTGCGCGGCCAGTTTGCGGCCGTACGAGCCTGCCGATGAGTCCCCGTACGCACCCTCAGCCGTAGGTGTCACGCGGGCCGAGGCCATCGCGGACCGACAGCCGACCTTTCTTCCAGGATGGAGCGTCCGGACCAAGCACCTTGATCCGGGTCACCGTACCGTCGCCCAGCTGTTCATTAAGCATTGCCACGAGCCGGGGTGCCAGGTAACGCAGCTGGGTCGCCCATGCCGTGGAGTCGGTGCGAACTGTCAAGACGGTGTCCGCGTACGCCTCAGGATGTGAATGCTCCGCGTTGGCAGCGCCCACCAGCAGCGCCCAGCGGGCAAGCAGGGTGTGCACGTTGATCTCGGTGGTCCACCCCTTGGTCTCCACCAGTCGCTCGACCGCATCCGCAAGCAGCTTGGGATCACGATCGTCGGCCCCCGCGCCGGACACCTGAGGCCCGACTGGCGTCGGCGGTTTGGGACGACGCCGGCGGCGCGTCTGAGCACCGAGCGAGCGCGCGACAGCCTGAGCAAGTTCCAGACCGGTTGGATCGTGCCGGGGCTGGTCGTCACCGGGAGTGTCCTGTTGATCGTGCTCGTCAGGCATCGGCTACCACCTCCCCGTCAGCCACCCGAAAGCGGCGCCCGGCAAGCGAGTCGGGCACATCCGCGCCGACGGCTGCCGTCACCAGCACCTGCTCAGCAACCCGTACGCCAGCAGCCAAGCGCTCCCTGCGTACCGAATCCAACTCGGCGAAGACATCATCGAGTACCAGCACCGGCTCCACCCCATCGGCCCGCAGCAGATGAAAGCTGGCGAGGCGCAGGGCAAGCGCGAACGACCAGGACTCACCATGACTCGCATACCCCTTCGCGGGCAGCATCCCCAGCGTCAGCACGATGTCGTCACGGTGGGGTCCTATCAGCGAGACCCCGCGGTGGATCTCCTCAGACCGCCTCTCAGCCATGGCCTTGACGAGAATCTGGGTCAACTCCGCTCGTTCCGATGCGCCCTGACCTGCTGCGCCCTGAGCCTGTCGAAGGGCGCCGAGCTCCACAGATGCTCGATACTCGGCAACCGCGTCGTTGTTGGTCGGCGCAATGTCGGCGTACGCCTTGTTGACATGCGGCGCGAGGTCCGCCACGGTGGTCAGTCGCGCCTCGAGCAGCTCACCGCCGGCTCGTGCCAGGTGTGTGTCCCAGACATCGAGGGTGGCTTCGGCGTCAGCCGGTGGCGGACCGCCGCGCTGCCGACCGCTGAGTGATTTGAGCAGCGTATTGCGCTGCCGCAGCACCCGCTCGTAGTCCGCGCGTACCCCAGCCAGCCGCGGCCACCGCGCCACGAGGAGATCATCAAGCAAACGCCGCCGTTCACTGGGATCACCTTTGACAATCGCGATGTCCGCCGGCGAGAACACCACCGTCCGCAGTACGCCGATGATCTCCCGGGCGTGGCGCACTGCCGAACGATTCAGTCTGGCCCGGTTGGCCTTTCCCGGATTGATCTCCAACTCCAACGTCAGCCGTCGCGGATCATCCAGTCCCGCGCGTACGCCGGCTCGCACAATCGCCTGGGCAGCACCCGACCGCACTAAAGGCACCTCCGAAGCCACCCGATGCGAGCTCATCGTCGACAGGTACTCGATCGCCTCAACAAGGTTTGTCTTGCCCTGCCCGTTCGCCCCGATGAAAGTGGTCACCCCAGCCTCGAGCGGCAGGTCGACCGACCCGTAGGACCGGAAATCGGTCAGCTGGAGGTGGTCGACGTACACCCATCGAAGCCTATCTGGACACCCATCCCCTCCCCCGTCTCTCCACGGATGTGATGATCTAGCTCTATGACGACGAAGAGTGATTTCACTGAAGAGGAATGGACCCGGGTTCGGCGGGCGCCGCTGGTGGCTGGGATGGCGATTTCCCTGGCCGACCCCGGCGGCCCGATAGAGCTGGCCAAGGAGTCCACGGCTTCGTTGAAATCCGCGACGAACCCGCCCAGCCGTGAGCAACTACTCGCCGATATCGCGCTCGATCTCCAGGCGATGGCGCAACAACGACAGAACCCGCTCACCGACTTCAAACCGGCCCCGGGTTCGGATCCCCGGCAACACATCCTCGAGGAGCTGCGGGCAGTGAGCGGCATGGTGGGCTCCAAGGCCACCGCGGAGGAGTCCGCTGCCTATAAGCAGTGGCTGCTCACGAGCGCACAGGCCGCAGCCGACGCCGCGAAAGAAGGCGGCTTCATGGGCTTCGGCGCGGAACAGGTAAGTCAGGGCGAGAAGGACATGCTCAGCCAGGTGAGCGCGGCGATTGGCGCTTGAGGATTCGAGCGACGCTCAGCCGCTCGGTGCGCCGACCTCCGCCTTCTCCGCGCCCGCCTCAAGCTGGCTGCCGGCTGGCAGCTCCTGGTGACCACCGAACTGCTGGCGCATGGCTGACAGCACTTGATTCGCAAAGCGATCTTCATCGCGAGACGCGAAACGCTCGAAGAGAGAAGCCGCGAGCACTGGCGCCGGGACGCCGATGTCGACCGCGGCCTTCACCGTCCAGCGGCCCTCACCGGAGTCTGACACTCGTCCGGCCAGACCCTGCAAAGTGGGATTCGTGTGCAAGGCGGCCGCGGTCAGGTCGAGCAGCCACGAGGAGATCACCGAGCCGCGGCGCCATAGCTCGGCGACCTTGGCAGTGTCGATCTTGAACTGGTAGAACTCCGGCTCCTCCATCGGCGCTACCTCGGCCGAGTGCTCCCCTGCCTCGAGTCCAACGTCGGCCTTGCTCAAGATGTTCAGGCCTTCAGCAAAGGCTGCCATGATCCCGTACTCAATGCCGTTGTGCACCATCTTGACGAAGTGGCCCGCGCCGGACGATCCACAGTGCAGGTAGCCCTGCTCCTCCGGCGCCAGTTCGCCGGTCCGGCCCGGCGTACGCGGGATGTCACCAACGCCCGGAGCGATGGTCTTCAGGATCGGATCGATGATCTTGACGGCCTCCTCGGAGCCACCCACCATCAAGCAATAGCCGCGCTCCAGACCAAAAACGCCACCGCTAGTGCCGACGTCGACATAATGCAGGCCTTGTTCGCGAAGCTTGCTAGCCCGCCGCACATCGTCGCGATAGTTGGAGTTGCCGCCGTCAATGATGATGTCGCCCTGGTCGAGCAACCCGGCGAGCTCATCGACGGTCTTGCCGGTAAGGCCGGCGGGAATCATCACCCACACCGCGCGGGGTCGCTGCAGCTTGCCGACAAACTCTTCTAGCGTGAAGCCGGCCGTCGCACCCTCACCTTCGAGCTGGGAGATCGAATCGGGATTAACGTCATAAACCACACATTCATGTCCGGCTCGCATCAAACGGCGAACGATGTTGGCGCCCATCCGGCCCAGACCGACCATTCCCAGCTGCATGGAAACCCCTTACCCTCGATGGTTTCGTCAACATAACAGAGGCGGATCAGCACACGATAGAGGCCGAGTTGGCGTCAGCCGCGAGCGTCGGTAAATCGCGCGCCGCCGTGCTGAGGAGGAGTGAGCGGAGGCGTTCTTCCTCCGCGAACGACGACGAAGTAGGCGGATTCCACGCGCGATTGCGCGAGCGGCGAGATCAATTAGGACGGCAGCCGCATCAGCATGATCACGTGGCGGTAATCGGTTAACCGATCCCCGTCAAGAGTTGCCAGGCCGGTGAGCTGGCACGGCTTGCTGGGTGCGGTGAAGCCGAAGTTCACGTACGGGGTGTCGAACGCCCCAAGCCCATCTAGCAGGTAGCTCGGATTGAATCCTGCAGCGGTCACGGCAGGTTCGCCACCACCGGGTTGATCAATAGCCGCCTCGATTGCTTCCGATGCCTGAGCTTGATCACCAGTCGCGGCTTCTAAGGTGATGAAACCCTCACCCATCAGCATCCGCAGCGAGGTGTTGCGCTCGGCAACCAGAGCGACACGCTTGGCGGCCGCAATCGCATCTGCGGTGTTCACCCGGACGTTCATCACCGCTGGCGTGTCCATGATGTGCCGGACCTTGGGAAACTCCCCGTCCAAGAGCCGGGTTGTGGTCTGGCGCTCCCCCGCCGGCCCGTGACCTTCGAATCCGATGATTCCGTCGCCGACGCCACCATCGGCAAGGCTCAGCGTCACCTCTTCGCCAGCGGTCATGGAACGGGAGGTATCGCTGAGGACCCTGGCCGGGACCAACGCGGTCGCGGAGATCTGGGGTCTACTCGGATTCCAGGTCAGTTCCCGCAGCGCCATCCGGTACCGGTCGGTCGCCAGCAGTGAAATGGTGTCGTCGTCGATCTCGACCCGAACGCCGGTGAACACCGGCAGCAGTTCATCGCGGCCCGCAGCGACCACGACCTGCGAAACGGCCTGGGCGAACGCCGCGCTCGGCACTGTCCCCGTTGCTTCCGGCATCTTCGGCAAGGATGGGTAGTCCACAACCGGCAACGTCTGCAGAGTGAATCGGGCGCTGCCGCAGATCAGCTCCATCTTGGTGTCGTCGGCGGTGATGTCAACAGGCTTGGGTGGCAGGCTACGAGAAATGTCAGCGAGCAGCCGACCCGAAACCAGTGCAACACCTTCGTCAGCCACCGCGGCCATGACATGGATCTGCGCCGAAGTCTCGTAGTCGAAGCTCGAAAAGGTGACGCCTTCGGCGTCCGCGCGGACTAGCAGTCCGGCCAGAATCGGCACGCTCGGGCGTAGCGGCAGGCTGCGTGCGGCCCATTGCACGGCCTCAGCCAAGACGTCGCGCTCGAGTCGGATTTTCACGCTACCTCCCTCTGTGCCTTTAGCACGGGCACGGGTGATGATACGACGCAATGTGCCCTGAGCTTGTCGAAGGGCAGGAACTGCACGCTTCGACGGGCTCAGCGCGCATAGCAGACGGGCTCAGCGCGCGTATAGCAGCTACCTGGAGCCTTTCTCACCAGGCAGCAGCTCCCGTAGGTCGTTAGCCGCCGCCATCACCTCATCTTGCAGCGGCCCACATCTCTCCATGCCGTCCGGAATCGGCCCGGTAAACAGCGGACGAACCGCAAACACCAGGTCCAGCACATTCTCCCGGGTTGGCGTACCGCGTCGTAGATTCATCGCCTCAGCGGCAAGCCTGCTGTACTCGTTGACACGCTCCCGCCAAGCGGGATCTTGTGTCGTGTGATCGGCACGCATCTCCGCCGCCAGCGCATCCAGGGCGCGCTCCAGCCGAAGCAGCTGCTCCTTGCGTTTCTCGACGTCGAGGTTGATCGGAACATCCTCAGGTTCCTGACGGCCGAACCACTTGCGCAGAAAGCTCATGGCTCCTCCTTTATGGCTAGGGCTTTGCACCGTTGCCGCTTTTCACAGGGCTCAGCCACGCAGACTTAGACCCTCTTCACCTTATGTATCTCATCGTCGTAGTCGTAGCTGCTGCGGATGCTGTGGACAACACGTCTTTGACCAAGTCAGAACGGATTCGGTGCTGCGAGTGGTCATGTGCACTACAGAAAATCACACGGGGAGGATCTTGGGATCAGCTGGTCGCTCGACACCCTTGTCCCCTCCTCATCCCCAGGGTCCTCAGCACAAGATCAGTGTTTTCCACAGCTTTGTCCCCACCTGTGGGTGATCGCCAGCCAACACCGATGCCATGATCGATGTCGGGGACAGCTGAGGGGGCGCTGGGCCATGATCAGTGGTCATGGCAGACAAGCGATGATCAGCGGCCCGAGGCCTGCTGCTTGATCCGGTTGGTCAGCTCTGTTACCTGGTTGAACACACTGCGGCGTTCTGCCATCAGGGTGCGGATCTTTCGATCAGCGTGCATCACCGTCGTATGATCACGCCCACCGAACTGCTGCCCGATCTTCGGCAGCGACAAGTCGGTGAGTTCGCGGCACAGATACATCGCGATCTGACGTGCCGTCACCAGAACATGGGTTCGACTCTGACCGCAGAGATCATCGATCGTGATGTCAAAGTACGACGCAGTCTGGGCCATGATCATGCCGGTTGTGATCTGCGTCTCGCCACCCTCAGGGATGAGATCTTTGAGCACGATCTCGGCGAGTGACAAATCCACTTGCTGACGATTCAAACTGGCAAACGCGGTCACCCGGATGAGTGCGCCTTCGAGTTCACGGATGTTGGTCTGGATCCGGCTTGCGATGAACTCCAGCACCTCGGGGCCGGCCACCAAGCGCTCCTGAGCTGCCTTCTTCCGCAAGATCGCGATGCGGGTCTCCAGGTCCGGGGGTTGCACATCGGTGATCAATCCCCAGCCGAACCTGCTGCGCAGCCGCGGTTCCAGGTTCTCCAGCAGCTTCGGCGGGCGATCGGAGGTCATCACGATCTGCTTCTGCGCGTTGTGCAGCGTATTAAAGGTATGGAAGAACTCTTCCTGGGTCTGTTCCTTGCCCTCCAGGAATTGGATGTCGTCGATCAGCAGCACGTCCACGTCGCGATATCGACGCCGGAAGTCAGCCCCCCGGTTCTGGCTGATCGCATTGATGAAGTCGTTGGTCAGTTCCTCGGTGGAGACGTAACGGACCCGAACCCGATCGAAGTAGTTGCGGACGTAGTGACCCAGAGCATGCAAGAGGTGCGTCTTGCCGAGCCCGGAGTCGCCGTAGATGGTCAGCGGGTTGTACGACTTGCCAGGATTCTCGGCCACCGCGATCGCGGCCGCATGAGCGAAGCGGTTCGAGCCACCGATGACGAACGTCTCGAAGGTGTATTTCGGATTGAGCCTGGAGTCGTTGTCACGCCGCGAGCGGTATCCCTCGACATCTCCGTAAATGTCGCGATCACCGTACGGGGACTCGACGCGGGCAACTTCCGGCCGGGCCGGTGGGGGTTGCGGAGGCGCGCTATCGCCGGGGAAATGGTGCTGGCCGTACTGATCCTCGCTCGGGAAGCTTTCGTTCCCGTAGGTCTGCTGGCTGTAGCCGTTCTCGCGGAATCCCTCGTCGTACCGCGGCTCGTCGGCGATGGAATCCTCGGACGGCTTCAGTGACTCGTCCACAATCACGGCCAGCTGGATATTGCGGCCGAAGTAAGCAGAAAGCGAATTCTCGATGTCTGAACGGAATCGGTTCTCTAGCTGGTTGCGGGTGAAGATGTTGGGAACAGCGACCATCAGCATGTCCTGATGTAGCGCAACCGGTTGCCCGGTGTTGAGCCAGCGACGCAGGCCTGGCGAGGAGGAGGAATACAGATGTTCCCACGCCAGGCTCGTCGACTCGGCAGCGCTCTCAGAAGATTCAGTCACTGGTGACTCCGCACTCTTCGTGCGTCCGACCTCGACCCGGATACGCGAAGCTGTGCTGCTTCCACACAGATATCCACAGAGTGTGCACAAGTGCACGTACGACCGGTTCCGCTGCGCCACCGTCCCCCGGCATCGAGGTTGACGCGCGAACGTCGCCGGCTGCGGCAGCTGTTTAAAACTGTGAGGCGAGGCGCGACGCTAGCAACCGCGGGGTCGGTGTGCAACCGAGTCTGCGATATTCGCATCTCTTAATCCCCCCAAGTTGCGCCGGCCAAGCGTGCACCGGTTTGACCGGTTTGGCGGTGCCCCGTACCGTTAGAAGGTCGCTTCCATAGCGGCCGCTGTCACCTGCCCGCCCCGTCCGCGATGCGTGCCGTGTCAGCACCGTACCTGAATTTGACGAGCACTCCGAAGGTTTGGGAGTTTTCCCGTGAGCAAGCGCACGTTCCAGCCGAGCAATCGGCGCCGCAGCCGTACCCATGGTTTTCGTCTGCGGATGCGGACCCGCGCCGGCCGCGCCATTATCTCGGCCCGGCGCCGCAAGGGCCGCACCCGCCTGTCCGGCTGACCGTGGTCCATCGACCACCGTGTTGCCACGATTGTTGAGAATGCGCAGCTCGAAGGATTTCCAGCAGACAACCAGGCGAGGGGTTCGCGCGAGCCGGCCCACTCTGGTCGTTCATGCTGCGCACCTGCTCGATGAGGGTGCGCTTCAGCGGGATGACCTGGGGCGATTGGAGCCGCGCATTGGTTTTGTTGTTAATGGTTCCGTCGGTAAGGCGGTGATCCGCAATCGCGTACGGCGCCGGTTGCGGCATCTCGCCGCAGCGCACGTCGCCGATCTCCCTGCCGGGACAGGCCCAGGAAGAATTGGAATCGTGGTACGCGCGAGGCCGCGGGCTGCGACCGATCCTGCTGAGGTGCCGACGGATTTCGGCTCCGCCTGGCATGAGGCCATGTCCCGCCTGAGCAAGCGCGGTGCGCGATGAAGTACCTGCTGATCGGGCTCCTCAAGCTCTACCGGCTTCTCATTAGCCCGCTTTATGGCAACGTGTGCCGCTATTACCCAAGCTGCTCGGCGTACGCATTGCGAGCCGTTGAGGTGCATGGAGCCGCGCGCGGCAGTTGGTTGGCGGTGCGACGGCTGCTGCGTTGCCATCCCTGGGCCCCGGGTGGGTATGACCCCGTACCGGGAACCCCTGAATTCGAAGCAGAGATGCGGGAACAGGCCGAGCGGGCAGCAAGAATGGGCGAGGATGCTGAGCTGGCGTCACAACGAGGTGTGAACTGATGGAACTACTGCTGATTCCGCTGTCGATCTGGGATCCCTTCATCGCATTCGGCAGCGCAATCATGCAGCCGCTTTACTGGGTGGTCTCCGGCATCCTGGTGCTGGCTCACGACATCTTCGCGCCGGTGTTCGGCAGCGACAGCGGCTGGACCTGGGTGCTGTCCATCATGCTTCTCACCGTGGTCGTCCGGGTCGCCTTGATCCCCCTGTTCGTCAAGCAGATCAAGTCGTCGCGCAACATGCAGCTGCTGCAGCCGAAGGTGCGCGAGCTCCAGAAGAAACATGGCCATGATCGGGAAAAGCTCGGTCAGGAGACCATGAAGCTTTACCGGGAGAACAACGCCAATCCGCTGTCCTCTTGCCTGCCATTGCTTCTCCAGATTCCGATCTTCTTGGCGCTGTTTCGAGTGCTTGATGGCGCCGCTCGGAACATCCCGCGTGGACATTGGCTGAAGGTTAATCCTGACCTGTTGGAATCCCTGAACGAAGCCACGATCTTCGGTGCTCGCATCTCCGACACCTTCTTAAAGGTTGGCTTGGCGGGTGGCGTCACCAGCGTGCACATCGTCACGTTGGTGCTGATCATCGCCATGACCGTGACGTTGTTCATCACTCAGCTGCAGCTGATGCGCAAGAACATGCCGCCGGAGGCGCTGACCGGACCGTTCGCGCAGCAGCAGAAGATCATGCTGTACGTGTTCCCGCTGGTCTTCGCGGTCGGCGGCGTCAACTTCCCGGTCGGTGTGTTGATCTACTGGTTCACCTCGAACCTGTGGACCATGGGTCAGCAGTTCTATGTGATCCGCCGCAACCCGGCGCCCGGCACGCCGGCGTACGACGCCTGGGAGGCGCGGCGCAAGTCCAAGGGAAAGGCCGATGTGGCCTTGGCCCCGGTACCTGAGCCGACGCCGGAAGCGGCGCCACCAAACACCAATGGGCAGAAGACGAGCAAGGTGGCTCGACAGCAGCCACGCCAGCAGCCAAAGAAGCAGACGCGGTCACAGCGCAAACGCTGAAATCTTGAACTTAAGTACGGAGGGGGATCAGGTGGCCGACGAGCCGCAGGCTGAGCGCGAGGGAGCAGTCGAGCGGGATCTAGCGGAGTCCGCTTCCAGCGGAGCCGGTGATGAGGCGGAGAATCCGCTCGAGCTCGAGGCCGAAATCGCCGCTGACTACCTCGAGGAGTTGCTCGACATTGCCGATCTGGACGGCGATATCGACACCTACATTGAGGGTGACCGCGCTCATGTCTCGATCGTCAGCGATTCCCACATCCTGGTCGGCGATCACGGGGACGTCCTCGACGCACTCCAGGAACTGACCCGACTAGCGGTGATGACCGAGACCGGCGAGCGCAGCCGGCTGATGCTGGACATCGCCGGGTTTCGCGAGCAACGTCGCAAGGAGCTTATGGCGCTTGCCGCCAACGCCGTTGGACAAGCGAAGGAATCGCGCGAGCCGGTGCCACTAGCTCCGATGAATCCTTTCGAACGCAAGGTCATACACGATGCAGTCGCCGCTGCCGGACTGACGAGTGAATCCGAAGGTGAAGAGCCGGACCGGCACGTGGTGGTCCTCCCCGCGTGAGCGTATGCGCCCTGAGCCTGTCGAAGGGCGCTTCGCCAAGCTGAGCGCACACGATGCGCCCTGAGCCTGTCGAAGGGTGCTTCGCCAAGCTGAGCGCACACGATGCGCCCTGAGCCTGTCGAAGGGTGCTTCGCCAAGCTGAGCTGAGCGTATATGCGGTATGCGCCCTGAGCCTGTCGAAGGGCGCTCCGACCAGGTCAGCGCACATGAGCCTCGCCAAACTCAGCGGGCTATAGCACCGTGAGACGCTGACAAGTCGGATTAAATACGCTAAACGAGTGGTCATCCACACGCCGGATCAGCGCGTACGGGTGTTCGTCAGTTCGACCATGCAGGAGATGGCGGCGGAGCGGCGCGCAGTACGGAAGGCGATCGAGAGCCTTCACCTGACGCCGGTCATGTTCGAGCTAGGAGCGCGGCCGCATCCGCCGCGCGCACTCTATCGCGCCTACTTGGAACAGAGCGACGTCTTCGTTGGGCTGTACTGGGAGAGCTACGGGTGGGTGCCGCCGGGCGAGGAGCTGTCGGGCTTGGAGGACGAGTACCGACTGGCCGGCAATCGTCCAAAGCTCATCTACCTGAAGACACCCGCTCCCGAGCGTCAGCCCCGGCTGACCGAGCTGATCGCGCAGATCCAGCGCGACGACAGCGTCTCCTACCGGCCGTTCAGCACCGCCGACGAGCTACGTACGCTGGTCGCCGACGACCTGGCGGTATTGCTCACCGAGCGCTTCGCAGCCTCGGCGGAGGCACCGGTTGAGGCGCCCCGATCATCGCGTATCGCCCCGCTTCCGCGACCGGTGACCCGGCTCATCGGCCGGGACCGGGATATCGCGCGAGTGTTGGACCTGCTCCTAGACGCAGATGTGCGGATGGTGACGATCGTGGGCCCCGGCGGGATCGGCAAGTCACGGCTGGCCTTGGCCGTGACCGAGGGGGCAAGGGAGCGCTGCCCGGACGGCATCGTCTACATCGACCTGGCACCGCTCACTGAGCCCTCGCTGGTGCTCCCCACCATCGCGAAGTCGCTTGGCGTCGAGCAGCAGACCGGGACAAGCCTCGGCGCTCAGCTCCGCGACCGGCTGGCGCAGGCACGGATGCTGATCGTGCTGGACAACATGGAACAACTCGCTGAAGCCGCAAGCGAAGTGTCCGATCTACTGACAGCAACAGATGCCCTCGTCGTGCTGGTCACCAGCCGCCGCCGCCTCGATGTTCGGGGCGAGCGGGTATACACCCTTGGGCCGCTGGCCGTACCCGCTGATGCAGCAGTCACGGCGGCGGTGGAGTTGTTCTTGGAGCGGGCTCGGAGCATCCATCCCGGATACGCGCCGAGCGAGGCAGACCTCGCCACGTTCGGCGAGCTGGCTCGGCGCCTGGATGGGCTGCCGTTGGCCATTGAGTTGGCTGCGGCCTGGCTGCGGGTCCTATCGCCGCGGGCTCTGCTGCAACGCATGGGGTATCAGCGCCTGGAGTTCCTGCAGGAGGGGCCGCGGGACCTCCCGGCCCGGCAGCGGACGCTTCGGGACACGATTGCTTGGAGCTATTCTCTGCTCTCGGCCGACGCCAGGCTGCTGTTCGCCCGCCTGGCGGTCTTTGTGGGCAGCGCTGACCTCGAGGCAATCGAGCAGGTGACAAATCCCGAAGGCCGCCTGGACGCCCTAGATCTCATCGCCGAGCTGGTGGACCAGAGCCTTGTGCAAGCTTTGGGCGAGGCGGCCGAGCCGCGGTTCGGGATGCTCGAGACGATCCGCGAGTTCGCCGTCGAGCGGCTGGAGGAGAGCGGCACAGCCGACGATTACCGCACCGGCCACCAGGCTTACTACTTGGAGGTGGCCGAACGCGGCAATGCGGCGCTCGGCACCGCCGGGCAGGTCGAGTGGCTGGACCGGCTAGGTCGCGAGAACGACAACTTCCGGGCGGTGCTGCGCCGTGCCCTGCGCCGCCAAGACGCGGTGAGCGCACTCCGGATGGGCCGAGCACTCACCAGCTACTGGTACATGAGCAGTAGCTACGGTGAAGGACGCGGCTGGATGGAACAGGTCGCTGGACTGACGACCGCCCAGCCGTACGAGCGGGCTGTGGCGCGGATCATTGCCGCCGTCGAAGCCTTTGTACAGGGCGATTTCGAGCCGATCGAGACCGGCCTGGACGACGCTCTCCGTATCGCGGCCCAGGGCGAGGACCGGCGTATCGCTGCGTTCGCCCAGCTGCTGCAGGCGCTCGCCCGGGGTTCCGGGTCCGACGACAAGAATTGGCAGGACGCGGTGACCGAAGCGTCCCGACGGCTGGAGGCTGAGGGTGAGCCACTTGCTGTTGGCTTCGGTCTAGTGGCAGCTGCCGTGCTGGCCCGCATGCATGGCCGGATGGACGAGGCCCGGCGGCTGGCTCAGCAGGCCCACGACCTATCGGTCCAGATCGGCGAGTCGTACGTGCGGGGTTACGCGTCGACCCAGCTCGCCCGGGCCTGCCTCGGGTTGGGCGACGTGATGGCTGCCCGCAGTTCTGCGGTCGAAGCGCTGCTGGTCGCCCGTCGACTCCCGAATGTGGTCGCAGTGAGCTACGCGCTGGAACTCTGGGCGACGGCCGAGCTCCGTGACGGCCGGGTGGAGCCTGCCGGCCAGCTCTACGCGCTTGCCGAGCGTGGCTACCGGCAGGCTGGCTACCGGCTGTGGCGCACCGATGCGGAGGAGCACCGCCAACTCGACACCGACCTTCGGGCCGCGCTGGGCGACCGGTATGACCAGGTAGTTGCCCAGGCAAACACCATCGATCTGGATCGGACCATTGAGGAGCTCATCGAGTCCGATCCGAGCCCAGCGAGAGAAAGACGAGATGCGACCACTTGAACTCTTGCTGGGGTCCTTGTCAATCTGCTGACGTTCGCCGCAGCTGTGCATCTCGTCTCCAGATTTGTGGATGACCTTTTGGGCCGCCATCTCGGACCCTCCCGCATTCGCAGCCGCACTTCGCGTTATTTGACTGCACTTCGCGTTAGTTCCCTGCACTTCGCGTCACTTGCAACTAGCGGGATGTGTGGGTAAGTAACGCGAAGTGCAACGAAGCCGATGCATGTCCTCTCTCAATCGAGCTTCGTAGCTCGGCGTGCTTTCACAAACGCGCCAAGTTTGAACGGCCAGACATTAGCAGAAGGCATCATCCCTTACTTCGCACAAGATGGTGTCTTCACGCTGCCGCAATTTGCCAGCCGGAACCAGGCATCAGCCGAGCAGGTGGATCCTCAGCGATGCCGACACGTGGCGGCTCCAGCGCTGGTCGCAGCCTGATATTGATGAACATCAAACCACCATGCGGGCCGTGTTCGAGAGTTTGCCGGGAGATGGCTACTTCGTGCAGGTGCCGAGGATGTTCCACCTCAACC